>NZ_VPEE01000004.1:0-203883 GCF_013417345.1 Acinetobacter sp. YH16032
ACACCCTTGATAGCTTAATGCATGATCACCAATAAACTGACGTTTGCAATCTTTGCATTGATGGTTTTGTTTCCCATCTACTTTGATGCCATTTCTCTTTATATTGTTACTTAGACAGGTAGGACATTTGATTTGTAGCGTTATTTTCATACCTCTATTTTATCAAAAGCCATATTGTTTTTTTCAGCATACTTTTTGAAACACCACCTATTTTTTTATTCTTGTACCTTACACCTACTTGAGTCTAAAAAATAAAAGAGCCATATAAGGCTCTTTTATTTTTAGATACAATAGCGTGATCTATTACCAGCTTAACGCACCACCAGTTTGATAGTCTGTTACGCGAGTTTCGAAGAAATTCTTCTCTTTACGTAAGTCCATCATTTCTGACATCCACTGGAATGGATTGTTCACACCAGCAAATTGCTCAGGTAAACCTAATTGAGCTAAACGACGGTTTGCGATGAACTTCAAGTATTCTTCCATCATTGCAGCATTCATACCTAACACACCGCGTGGCATTGTGTCACGTGCATATTCGATTTCAAGCATTGTACCTTCAAGAATCATCTGAATGATTTCTTCTTGGAACTCAGCAGTCCACAAATGAGGGTTCTCAATCTTGATTTGGTTAATCATATCGATACCAAAGTTTAAGTGCATTGACTCATCACGTAAGATGTACTGGAATTGCTCAGCAACACCATTCATCTTGTTACGACGACCCATTGACAAGATTTGAGAGAAACCACAGTAGAAGAAAATACCTTCAAGAACACAGTAGAATGCGATCAAGTTGCGAAGCAAGATTTGATCTGTTTCAGGTGTGCCTGTTTTGAATGTTGGATCACTTAATTCTTGAGTGTACTTCAAGCCCCATGCAGCTTTACGCGCAACTGATGGAACTTCGCGGTACATGTTGAAGACTTCGCCTTCATCCATACCTAAAGATTCGATGCAGTATTGGTAAGCATGCGTGTGAATCGCTTCTTCAAATGATTGACGCAAGATGTACTGACGGCATTCAGGGTTCGTAATGTGGCGGTAAATCGCAAGAACCAAATTATTCGCAACCAACGAATCGGCAGTAGAGAAGAAGCCTAAAGAACGCATCACGATAGTACGCTCATCTTCAGTTAAGCCATCTTCTGACTTCCAAAGTGCGATATCGTGGTTCATGTTAACTTCTTGTGGCATCCAGTGGTTTGCACAACCATCGAGATATTTTTGCCAAGCCCATTCGTATTTGAATGGAACAAGTTGGTTCAAGTCAGCGCGACAGTTGATCATTGCTTTATCATCAACTTGAACACGTTGAGCGCCCATTTCTAACTCTTCAAGACCTGGAGCAACGTCCAAATGTTCTAAGGCGTTAGATGCTCTTGCCAACGGATCGGCTGAATTTGTTGTTCCGTTTGAACTGGTTCGAGCGGGTTGTGCAGCTGCCACACGCGTCGGTTCGTTGCGTGCATCAGATACCACTTGTGGATTAGGCGCTTTTTGCGGTTCGATGGGCGCAGACTGCTGTGCTTGTGCAGTTTGTTTCGGTTCATCATCTTCGAAATCGTCCCAACTGAGGATAGACATATCAATTCTCTCTACGTTGCTTATATCTTTTATTCAGACATCTCAACGTGAGACATCCTACTATACGCTTATATTGTGTAAGCAAAATTAAGTTTTGCCGATGAATGTACTCAATTTGTTCGTTTGAGTAGATTAAATTTCCGCACTACTTATTTTGCTTACGCTTCTGTTGTTTGCGAATGGCTAAAAATGCATAGACCATCGGCGTGTAAAAGAAAATAAAGGCAAAGACCAATACCGCAAGTCCTAACATATAGTTATGGGTCATATGGGGCATGGTCTTTTCCTTTATCTTTATAAACATATTTAAATATGTTTATTTATCCAGTCACAAGCATCTTTAAGAACCCAGCCTGAATGGTTTTTAGAAGCTTCCATCACAATAATCCAGTCATTTTGATCTAAATATTTCTTAAGTAATTCATGAATTTGGTTAGCTGTTAGATTTGAACAAATTAACCAATAGGACTTCATTGGGTGACACCAACCATCAAAGCTCTCGAGCTCTTTGATTAGACCACTATAATTTTGTCCAGACTTATTTAAGTCATAACTTACAGAATAAACTGTCATTTTGCTTTACCTCGCATATATGTTGGACAGTTGTTACTTAAAAGTCCTTGACGATATTGCGAGATCAGGCGATTATTCACCTGCTTTTTGCGAAGCAATATGTCGAAGAACTCGCTTCTTAGACTGGAAAGGGGATCTGTAGGAAGATTCCCTTTTTTTATGTCTAAAATTTGTCTCTTGGGTTCAGTAGTAGGAATTACTTTACCTTTGAGTTGAATTAACCATTTAAATAATTAATTCAAAAATTTAACCTTCCTAAATCAATTTTGAATCAAAAGGGACTTCCATACCTTGGATTGTCGGATGTGATCCCCCTCCTTTTAGGAGGGGGTAGGGAAGGTTGTCAGATTACTGACAAGCCTCGCAATCAGGATTGTCAATTGAACATGCCATTGGTACTGGCGCTGCTTGTTCGAAACCTTCTTCTGTCGCGGCTGCTTCAGGCTTAGCTTCTTGAGCAACTGCTGCCACTGGTGCTGCAACTGTCGCAGGTTTAACCGCGTTTAATGCACCTGTGTTAATCGTAGATTTCTCAGCAGATGTCGCACCCAATGCACGAAGATAATAAGTCGTCTTAAGACCACGTAACCATGCCATCTTATACGTGATGTCCAATTTCTTACCGTTTGCACCAGAGATGTAAAGGTTAAGAGATTGTGCTTGGTCGATCCATTTTTGACGACGTGATGCAGCATCAACAATCCAGCGTGCTTCAACTTCAAATGCTGTCGCGAAAATTGCTTTTAACTCTTCAGGAATACGCGCAATTTTTTGTACTGAACCTTCGAAATGTTTCAGGTCATTGACCATTACAGAATCCCAAAGACCACGTTCTTTTAATGCACGAACGAGGTAAGGGTTGATGACAGTGAACTCACCAGACAAGTTCGATTTCACATATAAGTTTTGGAATGTTGGCTCAATAGATTGAGATACACCACAAATATTTGAAATGGTTGCAGTTGGTGCAATTGCCATCACATTCGAGTTACGCATACCATCTTTTTGAACTTTGGCACGTAACGTGTCCCAATCCAAACGTTGTGTGCGATCGACTTCAAACATACGTTCTGGGCGAGATTTCGCAACCAGCTCAAGAGAGTCAATTGGTAAAATACCTTGATCCCACAATGAACCTTTAAATGTTTCATACGTACCACGTTCAACCGCCAAATCGCTTGAAGTTTGAATCGCGTAGTAAGAAATCACTTCCATAGACTCATCTGCAAACTCAACCGCAGCATCAGAACCGTAAGCAATCTTCATTTCGTATAGTGCATCTTGGAAGCCCATGATACCCATACCCACTGGACGGTGTTTCAAGTTTGAATTACGCGCTTGTGGAACTGCATAGTAGTTAATGTCGATGACGTTATCGAGCATACGAACTGCAGTTTTAATCGTGCGAGCAAGTTTCTCACGGTCTAATTGACCACCTTGAACGTGTTGAACAAGGTTGATTGAACCCAAGTTACATACCGCAATTTCATCTTTGCTTGTGTTCAATGTAATTTCAGTACACAAGTTAGAAGAGTGCACCACACCTACGTGTTGTTGCGGTGAACGTAAGTTACATACGTCTTTGAATGTGATCCACGGGTGACCTGTTTCAAATAACATTGATAACATTTTGCGCCATAAGTCTTTCGCACGGACTTTCTTATGAAGCATGTCTGTTTCTTTCGCAATGCTTTCGTAGTAAGCATAACGTTCTGCGAATTCAGCACCCGTTAAATCGTGAAGATCTGGTGTTTCAGACGGGGTGAAGAGTGTCCATTCAGCATCTTCAAATACACGTTGCATGAACAAATCTGGAACCCAGTTTGCAGTGTTCATATCGTGTGTACGACGGCGGTCATCACCCGTGTTTTTACGAAGCTCTAGGAATTCTTCGATATCCAAGTGCCAAGTTTCAAGATATGCACATACCGCACCTTTACGCTTACCACCTTGGTTAACTGCAACGGCTGTATCGTTCGCTACTTTAAGGAATGGAACAACACCTTGCGATTTTCCGTTAGTACCTTTGATGTATGAGTTCAAGGCACGAACTGGTGTCCAGTCATTACCTAAACCGCCTGCCCATTTAGACAACATTGCGTTATCACGCATAGCGCCATAAATATCGAACAAGTCATCATCAATCGTTGTTAAATAACAGCTTGATAACTGAGGACGTAATGTACCTGAGTTAAATAGAGTTGGCGTAGATGCCATGTAATCGAAGCTAGAAAGTAAGTTATAGAATTCGATTGCACGATCTTCACGGTTGTCTTCATTGAGCGACAAGCCCATAGAAACACGCATGAAGAATAATTGTGGTAATTCGAAACGTACGCCATCAGAGTGGATGAAGTAACGATCAAATAATGTTTGAAGACCTAAATATGTAAATTGATTAGAGCGTTCTGGTTTAATCGCAGCCGCTAATTTTACAAGATCAAAATTTAATAATTCTGGAGAAAGAAGCTCTAGCTCAACACCTTTTTTCAAGAAGGTTTCAAGCGCATCATTTTCAAGCGTGTCTTTAGATAGGCCAAGAAACTCAAGACCGGTTGCAACTAAGTTGTCACGCAACAAACGTGCAGTGACATACGTATAGTTTGGTTCTTGTTCAATACGTGTACGTGTCGCCATCATCATCGTTGTAGAGATGTCTGATGCTTTAACACCGTTGTATAGGTTTTTTACAGTTTCATCGATGATCGCTTGAACATCAATGCCTTCTAAGCCTTCGCTAGCTTTTTCAATCTTCGCTTGTAAACGACTCAAATCTAATGGTTGGAGCTGACCATTTTGACCTGTGATCTGAAGAGTAGGGTGATGATGAGCACCTAACTCTTTACGCGCTTCAGCACGTTGTTCACGATAGATCACGTATGCACGCGCCACTTTTTGTTCACCTGTGCGCATTAAAGCTAATTCAACTTGATCTTGAATTTCTTCAATATGAATCGTGCCACCTGAAGGTAAACGACGCTTAAACGTGTTCATCACCATCTCAGTCAGCTGAGTAATACGATCGTGAATTCTGCTCGAATCTGCACTTGGTTGACCTTCAACAGCCAAAAATGCTTTACCAATTGCTACAGAGATTTTATCTGCATCAAAAGTGGCAACATCACCAGTGCGTTTAATCACTTGAAGTTGACCAGGGGTTGTATTAGCGCTCATTTCAGCGTCGCTCCATTCTCATCATTTTTATGCTTATGGACCATTTGAATCGGATACAAACTCAAAAAATGAGCTATCGCGATATTTGAGGGTAAACACAAGACTTAGTGGTTTAATGTAAATTAAGACACAAGATACGGTAAATTTCAGGGTAGATCAATATTGACATTTTGATAATTTTTTTTCTGAGTTTAACACTCAAATTTCCCTAACTTTTCCATGTTCCGCCATTTTTGTTATGTAGTCAGCGTCACAGGGTGCTAAGCATAACAGAGACTTTTTAGAGTGCTTATAGATAAGTTTGTGGATAACTCTGAAAGTGCATATTGCTTCTCGAAAATAATTTTTTTGAAATATTTTGTTTAAAATATCATCAAATTGATTTGTGTTTGAAAGTTTAAAGTTGATTGAAAATATTGATCGACTTGGCAAAACTATCTATTTATCAATAGTTAATAAAAAGATAACAAAAGACTACGCTCGTGTATCAGTTTCGTGAACAGGCTCTTGTTTACAATGTAAACGTGTGTATATTGCAAAACATATCGATGTAAATCTGTGAAGTTTAATCAGCAGATATCGTAACAATATAGGGGCATTCTATGAGCCAAGAAGAAAAGTTACCAAAGATTTTGATCGTTGAAGATGACGAGCGTCTTGCGCGTTTAACGCAAGAGTATTTAATTCGTAATGGATTAGAAGTTGGGGTAGAACCAGACGGTAATCGTGCAATCCGTCGTATTATCGCAGAGCAACCGGATATGGTGGTGCTGGATGTTATGCTTCCTGGTGCTGATGGTCTCACCGTATGTCGTGAGGTTCGGCCACATTATCATCAACCGATTTTAATGTTGACTGCTCGTACTGAAGACATGGATCAAGTATTGGGTCTTGAAATGGGTGCAGACGATTATGTTGCGAAACCAGTTCAGCCACGTGTTCTATTAGCGCGTATTCGTGCTTTGCTTCGTCGTACAGACAAAACACCAGAGGATGAAGTTGCTCAACGTATCGAATTTGATGATTTAGTGATTGATAATGGTGGTCGTTCTGTAACCTTAAACGGTGAGCTTGTAGATTTCACAAGTGCAGAATATGACTTATTATGGTTGTTGGCATCTAATGCTGGTCGTATCCTTTCACGTGAAGACATTTTTGAGCGTCTACGTGGTATTGAATATGATGGTCAAGACCGCTCAATTGATGTTCGTATTTCTCGTATCCGTCCAAAAATTGGTGATGATCCTGAAAATCCTAAACGTATTAAAACAGTGCGTAGTAAAGGATATTTATTCGTTAAAGAAACCAACGGGATGTAATCACATCCCCGCGGTAATGCCCTCACTCCTCAGAAGGTCATACCTTAGTGTCTAAACACAGTATATTCCTGCGCATCTACGCAGGTCTCGTCATTTTGGTGGTGCTGGTTGCCATATTTGGTTATTTGCTTGTGCAAATCATCAACTATCAACGCGCGCAGGAATACCGTGAGTCATTGACTGATGGGATTTCGTACGTCATTAGCGAGGGTGTTTCAAGACAACAAACCATGCAACAAAGAATGGATTGGATATCAGATGCATCTGATTTGCTCGAACTTCCCATCTATTATCTAGAATCTGATAAAGTCGAACTTTCACGCACCGAAAAATACCGTTTAGAAAAGCGCAAAGCAGTGGTGCGGTATGACGCCAAAGAAAGTATTGCTTATGTCATTATTGGTTTAATAGATGACCCTGAGCATTTACTTTATGTGAAAGTGGATAGTATTGGTGAGCGTCAAATGAAGGCCTTACCAATCTTTGTATGGGAATACTTGGTTTATTATCCAGGGCAGGAAAGGGAATATCTTGCAAAAATTAAGCAACACTTTTCTTATGATTTAAGCATTCAAAATCTGTCTGATCTCAATTTAGATTCCGAGCAAATTGGTCGTTTACGTGCGGATCAAGGGGTTATCCTGTATCAGGATAGCGCTAGCATTCGTGGTACTACGATTTCTGTCATTTCTCCAATGACGAATTCGTCTGGTGATGTCTTGGTGATGGGACCAGTGCCAATGTTCAATTGGATGCCATTCCAATTGGCGGCAGGGATTACTTTGCTGAGTATGTTTATTTTGTCGCTTGGTGTGTATGGTCTGATTGTCCCAATGCAACGCAAGTTGAAGCAAGTTAACTCAGCCTTAAATGTTATGCAAAAAGGGGATATGTCCGTTCGCGTTCCTGTCGAAGGATATGATGAGTTAGCACATTTGGCAGCCAGCTATAACAGTATGTCAGATCATATACAGCGTTTGATCGAAGCTCAGCGAGAGTTAATGAGAGCTGTATCACATGAGCTGCGAACGCCAGTCGCACGTATTCGCTTTGGTATGGAAATGTTGGTTGATGAAGAGGATTATGAGTATCGTCAGCAACAAGTAGAAATGATTGATAAAGACATTGAGGCTTTAAACACGCTCATTGATGAAATTATGACCTATGCTAAACTTGAGCAAGGCATGCCCTCTATTGATTTTAAGGAAATTCGACTATACGAAGTGCTTGAGCAAGTCGCTATTGAAACTAAAGCATTAAAAACCAATAAAAATATTCAATTACACTTGCCATCACAAGCTTTGGTGGTGGATGCGGAACGCCGTTATTTGCATCGTGTAGTACAAAACTTAGTCGGAAATGCGATCCGATACTGCGATGATACAGTGCTGATCACTGGTGGAATTGATGCTCAGGGAATGGCGTATATTTCAGTTGAAGATGATGGTCCGGGGATTCCAGAAGAGGATCGTAAGCGAGTGTTTGAAGCTTTTGCTCGCTTGGATGATAGTCGTACACGTGCTTCAGGTGGATATGGTTTAGGCTTGTCTATTGTAAGTCGAATCGCTTATTGGTTTGGCGGTACGATTCAAGTAGATCAAAGTCCTAAAATGGGTGGTGCACGATTCACCATGCAGTGGCCAGCCAAAAGATTTAAAAAGAAGAAGATTGTTCAAACCAGTCAAACGTCAGAGTAAAGCGAGAATTAAAAAAAAGCGCGATTAAGCGCTTTTCTTATAATTTTTATTGCCTTTTATTGATAATTATTGGCATTGGGTTCAATAATGCGTTTTCCTTCCTTAAGTGCATTTAAGGCATCGGCATTGAAATCGATCAGTAAACTGTTATTGGTTGCATCAACATGATAATTGCTTATCAGTTTTTGATCGCCGTGAATGGTCTCAACTGTATATTCATCTGCGATGTTGAGAATAGCATCAAGATTAGTGGTTGTAGAGGCGAGGTCTTGGCGGAAAATTTGATAAATATCGCGTAAATCAAAAATAGCATTCGTTGCATCAGGATGTTTTTTGATATAGCTGTCTAAATGATGGACGATCAACTGAGCAAATAAAAAATAGTTAGGTTTGTGTGTGAATTCTAGACTCATAGATCTTCTCCTTATTATTTAATTGAGCATATAACGAAAATCAGCACGATTTGTATAAAGTTAATTAAAACATTGTAAGCAATTAAAATTTAAAACTTTTAAAATAGAATAAATCAAAAATAATTGAGCCATATTGGTGCAAAAAAAGCTGACCTAACACGAATGGTAAAACTAAAAAAGTGATAGTGTCTGGATTGACGCCTCTTGAATTTTTTGAATGATTATTCGGAAAAAATAATCAGTTGTATCACCTTAATAACTTTCTACGATTAAATAAGGTTTTATTGACTTTAATCACCATGAAATCTGGAAAAAGGGCAAAATTCATCCTAAAGACTTAGAGGGATTGGCTAGCAACAGAAATCATAAATCAGGTACAATTGGCGGGATTAATTTTGTGTTTGGTGTATTTGAAGGCCAATACATACATTCTTTGTTAATAAATAGGCCTGCCAGGAGTTATCCCCGCATGAGTGCCATTACTCCATACGATTGGGCAATAATTGCCTTCGTGATCGGCGTTACATTTTTATGCGTCTTTATGCTCACTGTCCCGCTACTCCTAGGGGGTAAATCGTGGGGACGTGCTAAGCAAGAGCAGTTCGAGTCAGGCGTAGTTAGTGCTGGTGGAGCACGAATTCGTCTATCTGCAAAATTCTATTTGGTTGCAATCTTCTTCGTTGTGTTTGACTTAGAAGCGCTCTATCTCTATGCATGGGCTGCGTCAGTTCGTGAAGTGGGTTGGATCGGTTTTGCAGCAGCAGCTGTATTTATTTTAGTTTTACTCGTTGGCTTGATTTATGAGTTGTCTACTGGTGCATTAAATTGGGCGCCATCTGATAAGCGTAAAGCAGCAGGGATTAAACCTAAAATTGGTTCGCCAAATATGGATCTCGCAGAAATTACTCGCTTCAACTCAATTGAGGAGTTGGTGGTTGACCCTACAGGTCAAATTCCAGCGCAATCATCTGGTCGTGTAAAAGCTTCGCCAACGACTACATCATCTGATAAGGAGTAATACGGGATGAAATATACATTAACCCGTGCGAATCCGGATGCTGATCAGTATCCACTTCAAGAGCGTATCGTTGTAGAAGATCCGCTTCTACAAGAAGAAGTGAATAAGAATGTGTTCATGACTCGTTTAGAGGATTTGGCGCATACAGCAGTAAACTGGGGTCGTAAAAACTCAGTTTGGCCGTTCAACTTTGGTACATCTTGCTGCTACGTAGAGTATGCAACGACTTTAACAGGCGTGCATGACTTGTCACGTTTTGGTGCCGAAGTAATTCGTGCTTCACCACGTCAAGCGGACTTGATGATTGTTGCGGGTACATGCTTCGTCAAGATGGCACCTGTAATTCAACGCCTTTATGAGCAAATGTTAGAACCTAAATGGGTGATCTCAATGGGTGCATGCGCAAACTCTGGCGGTATGTATGACATTTACTCGGTTGTACAAGGTGTCGATAAAATCATTCCAGTGGATGTGTATATTCCAGGTTGCCCACCGCGTCCTGAAGCATTAATCCAAGCGTTGATGTTATTGCAAGACCAAATTCAATTAGAGCGTCGTCCGCTTTCTGCGGTGATCGGTGATGATCTTAAGCCAGTTTATAAGCCAAAGATGCAGCCTGAACGTGACCGTAAGAATGCTGAACGTATTGCAGTAAAACACTTACGCTCTATGGATGAAATTAAATAATCTTAACGGCAAATAATATTGATGCACCCGCTTGGGTGTAATTGTCGTTTTGGTTGAATGAATTTGTATTAAATAGGAAGCCAAGCCAATGGCTGAAACTGACATTGCTATGCCAGAATCAACTTCAGTTGATTCACGCCCAGCATTTGCAATTGTAGAAGAGCTCAAAACCAAGTTTGGTGAGAATTTCTACGTGCAAACGACTTTTGAAGACTTTCCAACAGTCTGGGTTGAGCGCTCACGTGTACAAGACGTATTAATGTTCTTGCGTACAGTGTCACGTCCTTACGTGATGTTGTTTGACTTGTCAGCGGTAGATGAGCGTTTACGTACTCACCGCGATGGGTTACCTGCGTCTGACTTCACTGTGTTCTATCACTTGTTGTCACTAGAGCGTAATACGGATATTCGTATTAAAGTTGCGTTGAATGAGTCTGATCTCAATATTCCAACAGCAACCAACATTTGGCCAAATGCCAACTGGTACGAACGTGAAGCTTACGATATGTTCGGCATTAACTTCGAAGGGCATCCAATGCTCCGTCGTATTTTATTGCCAACGTATTGGGAAGGTCATCCGTTGCGTAAAGAATATTCTGCACGTGCGACTGAATACACACCTTATCGTCAGAACCAAGCGAAACAAGATTTCGAACAAGAGCATTTACGTTTTGTACCTGAAGATTGGGGTCTAAAACGCGGTAATGCTGATGAAGACTTCATGTTCTTGAACTTGGGTCCTAACCATCCATCTGCGCATGGTGCATTCCGTGTGATCTTGCAGTTAGATGGCGAAGAAGTGAAAGACTGTGTGCCTGATATCGGTTATCACCACCGTGGTGTGGAAAAGATGGCTGAACGTCAAACTTGGCATTCATTCATTCCGTATACTGACCGTGTTGACTACTTAGGTGGTTGTGCGCAAAACATGCCTTATGTGATGGGTGTGGAGCAGATGGCTGGGATCACTGTGCCAGAACGTGCACAATGTATTCGTGTCATGATGTCGGAACTATTCCGTATTAATAACCACTTGCTTTACATCGGTACAGCGATTCAGGATGCCGGCGGTATGACCCCTGTATTCTATATGTTCGCCGATCGTCAAAAGATCTATGACGCGATTGAAGCAATCACTGGTTACCGTATGCACCCAGCATGGTTCCGTATCGGTGGTACTGCACACGATCTTCCAAACAACTGGCAACATTTGATCCGTGAAATTTTGGATTGGATGCCTAAACGTTTGAAGGAATATCATACTGCAGCACTTAAAAACTCGGTATTTGAAGGTCGTACCCGTAATGTTGCGCAATACGATGCAAAATCTGCATTGGCATGGGGTGTAACAGGTACAGGTTTACGTGCAACAGGTATTGATTTTGACGTACGTAAATATCGTCCATATAGCGGTTATGAAAATTACGACTTCGAAGTGCCTGTAGAATACGAAGGCGATGCATATGCACGTGTGATCGTTCACTACCGTGAAATCGAACAATCTTTAAAAATCATCAAACAGTGCTTGGATAACATGCCATCTGGTCCTTATAAAGCGGATCACCCATTGGCTGTTCCACCACCGAAAGATAAGACACTACAAGACATTGAAACTTTGATTACGCACTTCTTAAGCGTGTCATGGGGTCCTGTCATGCCAGCAGGTGAAGCATCTGTTATGGCGGAAGTGGTAAAAGGTGCATCGAACTACTACTTGACTTCAGACAAGTCAACGATGAGTTACCGTACCCGTATTCGTACACCAACCTTCACGCACTTACAGCAAATTCCTTCTGTAATTAACGGCAGTCTTGTATCTGACTTAATCATTTATTTAGCGACGATTGATGTCGTAATGGCTGACGTGGATCGCTAAGGGGTACGCATTATGATGATTTTGACTGATAAAAAGCCACGTGTGAATGTCGAAGGGATTTTAACTGCGGAAGAAATCCACGAAATCGAGCATCACATTGGTCATTACCCATACCCACGTGCGGCATGTTTAGATGCGCTTAAATGCGTTCAACGTCGTAATGGTTGGGTGGATGATGCGCAAATGAATGCGATTGCGCAGATGTTGTCAATGAGCCTTGCTGATTTGGAAGGTGTGGCAACATTCTATAACCGTATTTACCGCCAGCCAGTAGGTCGCAACGTAATTTTGCTTTGTGATTCTATAGCTTGCTTCTTGATGGGTGCAGAAACTTTAGCAGAAGCATTCCAACGCGAACTCGGGATTTCATTTGGTCAAACGACTGCTGATGGTCGTTTTACTTTGCTCCCGATTTGCTGTTTAGGAAACTGTGATAAGGGTCCAACCTTGATGATTAATGAAGATACTCACGGTCTAGTAGAAGTTTCTTCAGTGAAACAGTTATTGGAGAAGTATGTATGAATACTGAACCAAAACCGATTTATGGCGACGGTAACCCAGAAACTCACCCATTAACATGGCGTTTGAGCAAGCAAGAATTTGTTCATAGTGTAGAAGACTATGAATCTTTTGAAGGGTATGAGGGTTTCAAGAAAGCACTCACAATGCCGCCTAAAGATGTATTGGAAATCATTAAAGCAGCGACTGTTAAAGGTCGTGGTGGTGCTGGTTTCCCTGCAGGGATTAAATGGTCGCTCATGGCGCCAAATGACAATTCAGGTCCTCGTTACTTGATTTGTAATGCCGATGAGATGGAACCAGGTACATTCAAAGACCGTTTGTTGATGGAAAAACTTCCTCATCAATTGATCGAAGGGATGTTAATTGCAGGTTATACACTTGAAGCAACCCATGGTTATATTTTTATCCGTGGTGAATACATCGAAGCTGCGAAGTATTTGAACCAAGCTTTAGAGCAAATTCGTGCCAAAGGTTACTTGGGTGAAAACATCCTCGGTTCTGGCTGGAACTTTGAACTACATGTGCACACTGGTGCGGGTCGTTATATCTGTGGTGAAGAAACTGCATTGATTAACTCGCTTGAAGGTCGCCGTGCAAATCCACGTACAAAACCACCATTCCCGCAAGTTGCAGGTGCTTGGGGTCGTCCTACGATTGTGAACAACGTAGAGACTTACAATAACTTACCAGCAATTATGCTGCGTGGTCCTGAGTGGTATATCAATTTATCTGCAGGTAAGTCGAAAGATCCTGGCACAAAAATTTATGGTGCATCAGGTAAAGTGAAATTCCCTGGTCTTTGGGAGCTTCCATTTGGTACAACTGCACGTGAAGTGATTGAAGAACATGCGGGTGGTATGCGTGATGGCTTAAAGCTTAAAGCATGGTTACCAGGTGGTGCATCAACTGACTTTTTGGCAGCTGAACACATCGATCTTCCAATGGATGCGGAAAGCATCATGAAAGCAGGTTCGCGTTTAGGTACGTGTTTGCTTATGGTGGTTGATGAAACTCAATGTATGGTTTCAGCAACACGTAACTTAGAAGAATTCTTTGCGCGTGAATCATGTGGTTTCTGTACACCATGTCGTGATGGTTTACCTTGGGCGGTGAAAGCGCTTAAAGCACTTGAAGATGGTACAGGCAAGAAAGAAGACATCGATCATTTGCAAGAGCTTACACGTAAGCTTTGGATTGGTAAGACTTTCTGTGCTCACGCTCCTGGTGCTATGGAACCACTCATGGGTGCACTCAAATATTTCCGTGGCGAATTTGAAGCAAAAGTGGTGAATGCCGCTGCTCAAGTTAGCAACGTAGAACAAGCTTAAGGAATTCGACTATGGCTACAATTCATGTCGATGGCAAATCGTATGAAGTCAATGGCTCAGAGAACTTGCTACAAGCATGCTTGTCTTTGGGTATTGATATCCCGTACTTTTGTTGGCATCCATCCTTAGGTTCTGTCGGTTCTTGCCGTCAATGTGCTGTAACTCAATACGCGAATCCAGAAGATACTCGCGGTCGTTTAGTTATGTCATGTATGACACCTGCAGCTGACAATACCTACATCTCGATTGAAGACAAAGAAGCAAAAGATTTCCGTGCATCTATTGTTGAATTCTTGATGACGAACCACCCACATGACTGTCCAGTCTGTGAGGAAGGTGGTCATTGTCACCTTCAAGATATGACTGTGATGACACAACATGACCGTCGTCGTTACCGTTTCACGAAACGTACGCATTACAACCAAGAACTTGGTTCGTTTATTGCGCACGAGATGAACCGTTGTATCGCATGTTACCGTTGTGTTCGTTACTATAAAGACTACGCAGGTGGCACAGACTTCGGTGTGTATGCAAACGCTTCACGTGTTTATTTTGGTCGTCCAGAATCAGGTACTTTAGAGTCTGAGTTCTCGGGTAACTTAACTGAAGTATGTCCGACGGGCGTATTCACAGACAAAACACACTCTGCACGTTATAACCGTAAATGGGACATGCAGTATGCGCCAAGCGTCTGCCAAGGCTGTTCTTCAGGTTGTAACATCTCTCCGGGTGAGCGTTATGGTGAATTACGTCGTGTAGAAAACCGTTTTAACGGTGAAGTCAACCAATACTTCCTGTGCGATAAAGGCCGTTTCGGTACGGGTTATGTGAACCGTGAAGACCGTCCACGTCAACCGCAATTCCGTTCAGGTAGCAATGTAGAGACTGTTTCAGTTGATACAGCGTTAGACACCGTGATTGAGAAAATCCAAGGCAAAAAAGTATTGGGTATTGGTTCTCCACGTGCATCTCTTGAGTCTAACTTTGCGCTTCGTGAATTGGTTGGACAAGCAAACTATTCAACAGGTATGTCTCAAAAAGAGCAAAACTTGGTTGAACTTGCTGCATCAATTATGCAAACCGAGGGTGTATATAACCCAGGTATGCGTGAAATTGAAAGCTACGATGCTGTCTTAATTCTCGGTGAAGATTTAACACAAACTGCACCACGTATGGCATTGTCAGTACGTCAAGCTGCGAAGAACAAAGCCAAAGAAATGGCTGCAGAACGCCGTACACAAGAATGGTTGGCTGAGCCAGTACAACGTATTGCTCAAGACGAAAAATCACCAATTTATATCTTGGCTGCGACTCAAACACGTTTATCTGACGTAGCTACTGGTGAAGTCGTTGCTTCTCCAAATGATATCGCACGTTTAGGTTTTGCTGTTGCTGCGGCGGTGAAAGGTGAAAGTATTACCGGTTTAGAAGAAGATGCAAAAGCATTTGCTCAAACCATTGCTGACACTTTAAAAGCTGCAAAAAAACCATTGATTATCTCTGGTACAAGCTTGCAAGAAGCTGCAATTATGGAAGCTGCTGCACAAGTTGCACAGAATCTGGGTAATGCGGGTCTAACTTTGACTGTTCCTGAAGTGAACTCAATGGGCTTAGCAATCTTTGGCGGTAACAGCCTTGAGCAAGCATTTGCACAAGACTATGACACTGTCGTGATTGTAGAAAACGACCTTTATCGTCGTTTACCTGCAGTGCAAGTAGATGCTGCTTTGTCTGGTAAAGACGTGATCGTGCTTGACCATTCAGAAACTGAAACGGTGAAAAGAGCGAATATCGTTCTTTCTGCAGCGAGCTTTGCTGAAGGTGATGGTACTGTGGTATCTCAAGAAGGTCGTGCACAACGTTTCTATCAAGTATATGACCCAAGTTACTACAAACCAGAACTTGCGATCAAAGAATCTTGGCGTTGGTTACATGCCATTGAAACTGGCGTGAAAGGCAAAGCAATTTCTTGGACTGTGCTTGATGATGTCATCGAATCAGTTGCTAAGAATGTACCTGCGCTTGAAGCGATTCAAGATGTAGCACCAGATGCAGGATTCCGTGTCCATGGTCTTAAAGTGGCACGTGAACCACGTCGTTACTCTGGTCGTACTTCACTTCGTGCGCCGTTATCTGTCCATGAGCCTAAACAACCAACTGATCAAGACTCTGCATTAACATTCTCTATGGAAGGTTATGTCGGGAACCAAACGCCGTCAGCGTTAGTTCCATTTGCATGGTCAGCAGGTTGGAACTCACCACAAGCTTGGAATAAGTTCCAAGAATCAGTGGGCGGTTCTTTAAAAGGTGGTGATTCAGGTATTCGTTTATTTGATCGCCTTGCGAAATTACCAGCACGCACATACGTTGCACCAGCACCAGTTCTTGTAAATGCTGAGAGTTTCCGCCTTGTTCCAATGCATCATATTTTTGGATCTGGTGAATTCACAGTGAAAACACCTGCAATGGAGTCTCGTATTCCAGAAGCGGTATTTGCAGTGGGTGAGCAAGATGCAGCGCGCTTGAATGTGAAAGATGGCCAAAACATTACTGTGAAAGCAGGTGAGGCTTCGATCGTTCTTCCTGTTCAAGTCATTGAATATTTACCTACAGGTTATATTGGTTACCCAATTGGTCTCGCGCCAACGGTATCGTTAGCTGAGCCTGTATCAGTCGCGGTAGGAGCATAATTCATGGAACAAGAATTAATCCGTCAAACGCCGCTTTGGGCTGAGAACTGGCCAATTGCCTACTCTGTAGTTCAAGCGATTGTGATCTTGCTCGTTGTAGTTTTGATTGCTGCGTTGATGTCTTTCATTGAGCGTCGTTTACTTGGCTTATGGCAAGACCGTTACGGTCCAAACCGTGTAGGTCCTGGGGGGATGTTCCAGATTGTTGCCGACATGCTGAAAATCATGTTCAAAGAAGACTGGACACCAAAGTTTGCAGATAAATTGACTTTCCGTTTAGCTCCAGCAGTTGCAATGGCAACTGCGGTGTTATCGTTCATGGTTATCCCTGTATCACCTTATTTAGGTGTTGCAGACATGAGTATCGGTCTATTGTTCTTTATGGCAATGGCGGGTATTGCAGTGTATGCAGTTTTATTTGGTGGTTGGTCATCAAACAATAAATATGCATTACTCGGTGGTCTTCGTTCAGCAGCGCAAACGATTTCTTATGAGGTCTTCTTAGGTATTTCCTTGATGGGTGTGGTTGCAATTGCAGGCTCATTCAACATGCGTGAAATCGTAGAAGCTCAAAAAGATGTATGGTTTGTCATTCCACAATTCTTAGGTTTCCTCATCTTCGTGGTTGCAGGTGTTGCGGTAACGCATCGTCACCCATTTGACCAACCAGAAGCGGAACAAGAATTGGCGGAAGGTTACCATGTCGAATATGGTGGTATGAAATGGGGGATGTTCTTCGTTGCGGAATACGTCAACGTTGTCCTGATCTCAGCTTTGATCGTAACCTTATTTTTCGGTGGTTGGTTAGCACCATTTGGTCTAGATTTCCTACCTCCAGCATTCTGGTTCATGATTAAAACAGCATTCTTTGTGATGATGTTTGTCTTGGCACGTGGTTCATTAATGCGTCCACGTTATGACCAAGTGATGAACTTTGGTTGGAAGATTTGTTTGCCTTTAGCGTTGGTCAACTTGTTGGTGACTGGTGCTGTGATTCTGATGAATCAGGCCTAGGACAGCAGGGAGAACATTATGTATAAAATTCTAGCTGGGTTTGGGTCAATTGTACGTTCGTTGTGGATGGTATTCAGCCACGCAACACGTAAACGTGACACTATTTTATACCCTGAAGTTAAAGCAGAAGAAATCGTTCCACCACGATTCCGTGGCCGTATCGTATTGACACGTGACCCAGATGGTGAAGAGCGCTGTGTAGCTTGTAACTTGTGTGCTGTAGCTTGCCCTGTTGGCTGTATTTCATTACAGAAAGCTGAGAAAGAAGATGGTCGTTGGTATCCGGAATTTTTCCGTATCAACTTCTCTCGTTGTATTTTCTGCGGTATGTGTGAAGAAGCATGTCCTACAACTGCTATTCAGATGACACCTGATTTCGAACTCAGTGAATACGTTCGTCAAGACTTAGTTTATGAGAAAGAAAACTTGCTCATTTCTGGTCCTGGTAAATATCCAGACTATAACTTCTACCGTGTAACGGGTATGGCTGTAGCTGGTAAAGACAAAGGTCAGGCTCAGCGTGAAAGCGCACCTGTCGATGTACGGAGCTTATTACCATGATGTGGCCATTTTATTTGATGGCACTTGTGGCCATCGTTTCTACGGTTCGTGTTGTGACTAATGCGAATCCAGTACATGCACTTTTAAGCTTAATCGTTTCGTTACTTGCAGTTGCTGGTATGTTCATGATCGTTGGTGCACCATTTGCAGGTGCACTTGAGATTATTGTTTACGCTGGTGCAATTATGGTTCTTTTCGTCTTCGTTGTGATGATGTTGAATCTTGGTTCTCAAACTGTTGAACAAGAACGTAAATGGTTAACATCTGATGCTTGGGCTTACCCTGCATTGATGAGCTTTTTAATGGGTCTGGTTTTAGTTTGGACAATGACTTCAGAGCACAGCATTTCTGGTCCTTTAATGGGTACAGAAGTTGTAGGCCCTAAAGAAGTTGGTCAAGCACTCTTTACACAATATTTATTATTGGTTGAAGTTGCCGCAATGTTATTGCTTGCTGCGTTAGTTGCTGCATTCCACTTAGGCAAACGTGAACCAAGTGCAGAAGAGGAAAAAGAATAATGGGTAATATCCCTTTAGAGCATGGTTTGATTGTTGCAACCATTCTTTTTGCACTCGGTTTCTACGGTGTAATGGTGCGACGCAACCTTTTATTTATGTTAATGAGCCTTGAGATCATGATGAATGCAGCAGCGCTTGCATTCGTCCTTGCTGGTAGTGCATGGGTGCAACCAGATGGTCAGATCATGTTTATCTTGATCTTAACGCTTGCTGCGGCAGAAGCGTGTATCGGGCTTGCGATCGTCCTTCAGTTCTATCATCGCTTCCATCATTTGGATGTAGATGCTGCTAGTGAGATGCGCGGATGAGTTTATTAGCATTAACCATATTATTTCCGCTCATTGGTTTTATCCTTTTAGCGGCAGGGCGTAATAAGCTTCCTGAAATTGTAGCTGCCATTATTGGTGTGGGTTCAGTTGGTCTTTCTGCACTATGTGCATTATTGGCTGGTATGAATTTCATCAACAGCGGTGAAACATCTCAAGTGACTCACCTTTGGACTTGGTTCAGTGTGGGTGGTTTTGAACCAGGCATTAGCTTGCACTTAGATGGTTTATCTTTACTTATGCTTGGCATGATTACGGGTGTGGGTTTCTTAATTCATATCTTTGCATCATGGTATATGCGTGGTGAAGAAGACTTTGCACGTTTCTTTTCTTACTTCAACTTATTCGTAGCAAGCATGTTATTGCTTGTGTTGGGTGATAACCTTGCGTTGTTATTCTTAGGTTGGGAAGGTGTTGGTCTGTGCTCATACTTGCTGATTGGTTATTACTACCAAAATCCAGCAAATGGTGCTGCTGCAATTAAAGCATTCACCGTGACACGTATAGGTGACGTTTTTTTACTCATCGCATTGTTCTTAATTTTCCAACAATTTGGAACATTGAATATTGCTGAAATCGTTGCTGCTGCGCCTGTGGTAATGACACAAAGCTCATCGTTAACCATTTGGACTGCATTAATGTTGTTCTTGGGTGCTGCAGGTAAATCTGCGCAAATCCCATTACAAACATGGTTAGCAGACGCGATGGCGGGTCCTACACCAGTATCTGCATTAATCCATGCTGCAACAATGGTAACAGCAGGTGTTTACCTATGCTGCCGTATGTTCTCTGTATTTGAAATGGCACCAGAAGTCATGGTGTTTATCTCAATCACAGGTGCGGTAACATTATTAGTTGCAGGTTTTGCTGCACTGGTTCAAACAGACATCAAACGTATTCTTGCTTACTCTACAATGAGTCAGCTCGGTTATATGTTTATGGCTGTAGGTGCTGAAGCATACCAAGCAGGCTTGTTCCACATGTTGACTCACGCATTTTTCAAAGCGTTGTTGTTCTTGTCATCAGGTGCGGTGATTCTTGCATACCATCACGAACAAAACATTTTCAAAATGGGTGGTTTGTTCAAGCGTAATAAATTCTTATTTGCTTGTTTCGCGATCGGTGGCGGTGCCTTAGCAGCGATTCCATTCTTAACGATTGGTTTCTTCTCAAAAGACGCAATCTTGGCGGCTGTGTGGACACAAAGCCATATCGCAGGCTTACCTGTATTCAATACATTGTATTGGGTCGGAGTTGCTGGTGCATTCTTAACATCAATCTATACTTTCCGTTTAATTTGGATTGTGTTCTTTGGCGAAGAGAAAACGCCTTATCACGAAATCAAAGGTGCAACTTACTGGGCTCCTTTAGCGATTCTCGCTGTCCTTTCTACAGGTTTGGCAATCGTACTTAAAGCGCCAGTCATGAGTATTCTTGATGCAGCACAAATCCCTGCATTTGTTATTCCTGAAGCGCTAGAAGCTGGTGCGCATGGTGCAGAATATGTCGCTATTGCAATCGCACTTGCTGGTTTAGCGGTTGGTGTTGTCTTATTTGCTTTTGCTTATAAAGCAGTTCAAGGTTTTGCTCGCACTTCATTGGGTGCTGGACTTGCAAATATCTGTCGTAATGCGCTTGGTTTCGATGCGTTATATGACCTCGTGTTTGTAAAACCTTACTTATTTATTGCAAAAATGATTGGTCGTGACCCGATTGATGGCGTATGGCTTGTATTGCCAGCGATTGTTAAAGGTGGTCATAGCTTCACTAGTTCACGTCAAACAGGTTCTTTGCGTGAGTACGCATCGAGCATGGCGTTCGGTATCGTGGTGATTATCATGATTCTGATCGTGACTCAGATCGTGGGGAAATAAGATGGAAAACATCAATAACTGGTATTTACCCGCGCTGATCCTCATTCCGTTCATTGCTGGTTTTATTTGTTGGGTCGTTGATAAATTAGATCAACACCTACCACGTTATATCGCACTTGTGGGTATGCTCATTACTTTGGGCATGACCGTTGCTTTATGGCAATTTGGTACCTACAGCTACCAAATTGGTGAAACTGTACCGACTTGGTCTGCAGAGTTCTATGTACCTTGGATTCAAACCCTTGGCATTAACATCCACTTAGCGGTGGATGGTCTTTCACTTCTCATGGTCGGTTTAACTGCTTTACTAGGTGTATTGGCGGTTGGCTGTTCTTGGGGTGAAATTCAGAAGAACGTTGGTTTCTTCCACTTAAACCTTTTATGGTCTTTAGGTGGCGTGATCGGTGTATTCTTGGCTGTTGATTTGTTCTTGTTCTTCTTCTTCTGGGAGATGATGCTCGTTCCAATCTACTTCTTGATTGCACTCTGGGGCCACAAAGGTGCTTCTGGTAAATCTCGTGTTTACGCTGCGACTAAATTCTTTATTTACACGCAGGTGGCTGGTCTGATCATGTTGATTGGTATCTTAGGTCTTGTGATCTACGGTTTCATGATGACAGATACAATCAGCTTCAGTTATAACCATTTACTCGCTGTTGCGAATACATTGGATGCTAACCCACAAACGTCATCAATTGCCTTTGCATTTATGATTTGTTTGTTTATTGGTTTTGCAGTCAAACTTCCTGTTTTCCCATTGCATGGTTGGTTACCAGACGCGCACGCACAAGCACCTACAGCAGGTTCTGTAGACCTTGCGGGTATCTTAATTAAGACAGCGGCTTACGGTTTACTTCGTTTCGTCATTCCATTCTTCCCAGTTGCTTCAGCGCAGTTTGCTGA
Organism: Acinetobacter sp. YH16032; assembly: GCF_013417345.1. Lineage (NCBI taxonomy): Bacteria > Pseudomonadati > Pseudomonadota > Gammaproteobacteria > Moraxellales > Moraxellaceae > Acinetobacter > Acinetobacter sp. YH16032. The sequence goes on from NZ_VPEE01000004.1 coordinate 22,081, forward strand.
TGTAGCAATCATTTTCGGTTTAATCGGTATCTTCTACGGTGCTTGGTGTGCTTTCCAGCAAACCGATATGAAACGTTTGTTGGCGTATACGTCGATTTCACACATGGGCTTTGTTTTACTTGCAATCTACGCAGGTAACATCCTGACCTTCCAAGGTCTGATGGTCATGATGTTGGCTCACGGTTTATCGTCAGCAGCATTATTCATTATGTGTGGTCAAGTGTATGAGCGTCTTCACACACGTGATTTACGCTTGATGGGTGGTATTCGTGGTCAATTCCAGTATTTACCATTCTTCTTGATGTTCTTTATTGCTGCGCTTGTAGGTATCCCTGGCTTAGGTAACTTCATTGGTGAGTTCCTCATCTTGATGGGTGCATTTGCTCAATTCCCTACATTCACGATTATTGCTGCGATCAGCTTAGTATTTGCGGGTCTATATGGTTTAATCCTGATTCATAAAGCGTTATTTGGTGTGCCAAACGAAGAGCAAAAACAACACTATGCGAACCCATTAAAAGATCTTAATGCGCGTGAGCTTGGTATTTTGTTAATTTGTGCGTTCGGTCTGTTATGGCTTGGTTTGTATCCACAAAGCTTCCTTGATATTTCAGAATCAAGTTTGGCTTGGATTGCGAATAGCTACATTCCAGTACAAGAAGTAGTTGAAGTGGTTGAACAAGCCACAACTCAACTCGAAAATGTGGAGATGCAATAAGTCATGAACTTCACACTATCATTTTCTGAGCTAATGCCATTAGCTCCTGTGATGATTGTTGCTTTAACAGCAATCATCGTAATGATTTTGACTGCAATCAAACGTAATCATAATTTGATTGCGACAGTATCTGTTATCGGTCTTAACCTTGCATTGTTGAATATTCTATTCACGTTGTTTACAGGTTCTCAGATCTCACCAAATGTCATGAACCTATTTATGGTTGATGCTTTTGGTCTGTTCTATCAAGTGATTATTTTGATTGCTGCATTGGCTTGTTGCACACTGTCACATGCATATATCGAAACCTATAAAGATAATCGTGAAGAACTTTATCTATTAATGTTGATCTCTGTTTCAGGGGCAATGTTAATGGTAACAAGTTCACACTTTGCATCATTCTTCATTAGCTTAGAGTTAATGTCGATTCCAGTGTACGGTCTGATTGCTTATACCTACCAACGCGGTAAGTCACTCGAAGCGGGTATTAAATATCTTGTACTTTCAGCAACTGCTTCTGCAATGTTGTTGATGGGTATGGCTTATGTTTACTCAGTTCTAGGTTCATTATCATTTGCGGGTCAAGTGGATGATATGTTCTGGGCGTTAACTAAGTCTCAAGATCCTCAATTGATGATGGCGCTGCAAGCTTATATTCCTCAATTTGGTGAGAAACTTACCACTGTATTTGGAATCTTAGGTCTTGGTTTAATCATCACAGCTGTTGCATTTAAATTGTCTTTAGCGCCATTCCATAAATGGACGCCAGATGTGTATGCAGGTGCTCCAGCACCAATTGCAACATTCCTTGCTACTGTAGCTAAAGTTGCAATGATTGGTTTATTCGTACGTTACTTACTGTCTTCAGGTGTAATTGGTATCGAATCGATCAAAACGATTTTGATCGTCATTGCAGTGTTATCAATCTTGATTGGTAACATGCTTGCAGTGAAACAAGTGAACTTAAAACGTATTTTGGCATACTCGTCAATTGCGCATTTTGGTTACTTATTCCTTGCTGTTGTTACGACATCTTTCTTAAGCTTAACGTCAGTAAGTTTATATGTATTAACGTATGTATTAACGACGATTGGTGCGTTTGGTGCTGTAGCGTTGATGTCTAGCCCATACAACAACAATGACGAAGCAGAATCACTTGCAGACTACCGTGGTCTATTCTGGCGTCGTCCAGTATTGACGGCAACACTGACTGTGATGATGCTATCTCTTGCAGGTATTCCGTTAACTGCAGGCTTCATCGGTAAATTCATGCTGATCATGACAGTTGTGTCTGAAGCACATTGGTTCTTCGCTGCGATGATCATTGTGGGTTCTGGTATTGGTCTATACTATTACCTACGTGTCATGATCGTCATGTATATGACGCCACCAGACACACCACGTATTGATGCTGATAAACATTGGGGTCAAAAAGTGGGTGGTATTATGGTATTGCTTGCTGCGCTTGCAGTGCTTGTAATCGGTGTATATCCAGATCCAGTCATTGCGATGGCAAATCAAGCACAATTGATCGCGCCATTACATATCGTTCTTCAATAGTTGATCGATTAATCTAAAAAAACTATTTTTGTTAACAAAAAAAGCCCTCATTCATTGAGGGCTTTTCTTATTTCTTATATTAAAAACATTTATAATAGACAGAATTTACATTTATACTTCAGGTGTTCTCCCGTGCCAATCCAAGAAATTCGTCATCCGCTCATTCGTCATAAATTAGGTTTATTACGCCGTGCAGATATCAGCACGAAGAACTTCCGTGAGTTAGCGCAAGAAGTCACAATGTTACTGACTTACGAAGCAACCAAAGATTTACCTGTTGTAGATCACGAAATTAATGGCTGGAATGGCCCGGTGACAACACAGCGTATTGCAGGTAAAAAAATTACTGTTGTACCAATTTTACGTGCTGGCATTGGTATGCTTGATGGTTTCTTAAATCTTATTCCAAGTGCAAAAGTTTCTGTTCTTGGTTTAGAGCGTGATGAGGAAACATTAGAAGCACGTACATACTATAAGAAATTGGTACCTGACGTACAAAACCGTATAGCGATGATTATTGATCCAATGCTTGCGACTGGATCATCATTGGTTGCTGCTATTGATGTCCTTAAAGCGAGTGGTTGTAAAGATATCCGAGTGATGGTTTTGGTTGCAGCACCAGAAGGTATTAAACGTGTGGAAGAAGCACATCCTGATGTTGTCATTTTTACCGCAGCTGTGGATAACGGTTTAAACGAGAATGGTTATATCGTTCCGGGTCTTGGGGACGCTGGCGATAAAATTTTTGGTTCTGTACAAAAAGATTAAAATTTGATTAAATTATAGAGGAGGCTAAGGCCTCCTTTTTTATTAAGATTTTGATTCAACGATAAATTTAAAAAAACTAATTACTAAGAATCAATCTTTTTTATGCTGGGGAAATAACATGTTTTACAGGGGTGTTTTACATTCGTACGACCCTGCATTGAAAGCAGGAATTATCAAAATCAATGATCATGATTTTGATGTACATTTCGTATTGAATGACATGGCAAATTCCAGTATCGCGCCTCAAATTGGTGAGCGTGTGAAATGTATCGTGGTCGATAAAGACGACCAGCGTCATGCAAAATTTATCGTGCGGTTAGACAATAAACATGCACGCGTCGAACAACCCTTGAATCAACTTTTTTATCGTGCGCACGAAGATTTAGAAGGTGAGTCTAAGAAGTTTGAACAAGAGCTAGATGAGCTGATCGAAAAGCGTCTTGCAGATCAGGAAAGTACGCTTGACTCACAAACACAAATCCAAGATTTTGAACTAAATTTTAATACACTGAGTAAAGAATCAATCGTGTTGGATGGTTCTGGTGCTGAACATCATGCAGATCAAGTTTCAGATCCAGTATCTAAAATTTCCTTAGGTGAACCTCTTGAGGAAGAGCAAATTAAAGAAATGCTCGAATCAAAGCCAAGTCGCCGTGTGCCAGTCTTAGATGAGTCAGCTGTCGTACCACTTACGAAAGTTCAACCTTTGAATGAGAGTGCGCCTGAAGAGAACGTAGATGATCATCTACCCGAGCCAACCCATGCAAAAGGGCGCCCACCAAAAGTTGTACGTAAAGAAATCCCTGATGTTAAAACGCATTTTCAATTAAAATTTAATGCGCAAAAATTCATTACGAGTTCGCGTGTTGATGAATTCGGAGCTGATAAAAAATCAAAGAAAAAAGCCAAGAAGATAAAAGATCCAAACAAGCAATTTAATCCATGGATATTTGCAAGTATTGTCCCTATTTTAGTGTTTATTAATCTGGGTGTTTGGGGATTTCAAAAATATGAGCAATACAGAGAAGAGCAAGACGCAAAAGCAAAAATTTATGCGGTAGAACAAGAACACATTATCAAAGAACAAAAGAAAGAAGCTGAGAAATAAAAAAAGCTCCAATGAGGAGCTTTTTTTATTAAGCATCACAGAATTTCATAAAGGCTTTTAAACCAGGTCCCTGATATTTTTGACGGTGTACTAACATAAATAAAGGACGTGTGAGTTGCCAGAACGGCGTTTCTAAAATCACCAGTTGCTCTTTTTCTCTTAATGGTTCAATAGCTAATTTTGAAATACATGACATGCCTAAACCACCAGCAACAATTTTCAAAATAGCTTCATTATGACCCAAAGTTAAACGAATATTGGCATTCGGTAAGTCTTGCAGGATTGCGTTGTCAAAGACTTCACGAGTCCCTGAACCTTCTTCACGTAAAATCCATTCAGCCTGTTTAAAGTCTTCAATGGTCAGAGGGCGGTCTAATTTCGCCAAAGGATGGTCTGGTGAGCAACACACTGCAAGCTCATCATCACGCCAGTGGATCGATTGTAATTGAGGTAAGTGACATGAACCTTCAATAAGGGCTAAATCAAGTTGGAATTGATTAACAGCTTCAATCATTTGACGCGTATTGCCCACTTGAAGTTGCAAATGTGCTTGTGGTTGTAATTGAAGAAAATCAGCCATTAAATCAGGCATCAAATAATCACTAATGGTCAAAGTCGCCCCAATACGGAGATCAATACTTTGAAGCTCGCCTTTTGCCGCTTGTTCAAATGATTCACATCGACCTAAAATTTCAAGCGCCTGTGGAAGTAAAAAACGACCCAAGTCATTCAGTTGTAATCGTTTTCCTAAGCGATCAAATAATGGTGCACCGAGACCATCTTCAAGATCTGCTAACGCCATACTTGCAGCACTTTGTGTGAGTCGTACAGCATCACTTGCTTTAGTTACCGTACCCTCTTGAGCGACAGCTACGAAAACAGCCAGTTGGCGTAATGTCATGCGCATGAATGAAGCCTTAATGTGAAAAAATATTAATAAATTATATTGTCATGCTACCATGAGCGCAGTCTGTCATGCCACGTAGAAATTATGTCAATTGAAAAATTTAGCGTAGAAAAAGTCCTTTCTGTACATCGTTGGACCAACACTTTATTTAGCTTTACCATGACGCGTCCCGCACATTTTAAATTTACCGCAGGGCAGTTCGCGCGTATTGGTTTGAAAGTTGGCGATGATTTGGTGGTACGTGCGTATTCTGTCGTTTCATCGCCTTTTGATGAAACCTTAGAATTCTTTTCAATTGTTGTACCAGATGGTGCTTTTACATCAAATTTACAACATCTCAAAGTTGGTGATGAACTTTATTTGGAAAAGATTCCTTATGGATTTTTGACGTTAGCACGTTACCAGTTACCTATGCCAAATGACCTGTGGTTATTGGCGACAGGCACGGGGCTAGCACCATTTATTTCTATGTTGCAAGACTTTGAAGTATGGCAAAAATATAAAAATATTCATTTGGTTTACAGTGTGAGGACAGCAAGCGAATTGGCTTACGTAGACCGAATTCAGGAAGTCGCGGATACCTTTGGTGAAGGTCATACAGGATTTAAATTTGTGCCAATTATTACACGTGATCCAAATGCACCATTGCATGATCGATTGCCAGTATTAATCGAAAATAGAGCGTTAGAGAAAACCGTAGGTGTCGATTTTAATCCGCAAACGTCACATATCATGCTGTGTGGGAATCCCCAAATGGTTGAAGATACAAAAGAGGCTCTGAAAGCACGTGGCCTGACCATGAATCGTCGTGGTGAAGGAAATATTGCGGTAGAGAACTATTGGTAAGTCCAAATCACCCTATCCTACGAGGAGAGGGAATTGAGGCACAAAAAAACCTCCATCTCGGAGGTTTTTTTCTAAATTACATAGGAATACTATGCGACATACTTAATGGACAAACATATCCATAAATTGACGAATCTCTTGAATCGCAGTATCGACATCGCTCGTGAGCCAAGTCGGTTCAAATAAACCTGCATAATGTTCCAAACGATCGTGTGGAACCACTAAACGAATTGGGCATTCTTCCTCGAGTAAACGCCAAGGAATAATGGGCACTTCATTATCTAAGAAGCAAGCGATGTTACGAATGTCGATGATCATGCCGTTGACACATTCAGGAAAGGGCATCACCGAAAATTCTTCAGTGCGACGGCGGAAATACTCTAAGTCACCCCACTTCAGCACATAGCTTGGTTTCGTAAACTCAATAATTCCAATCAAATGCCCATCACGGGTATGATGCAAAGAACAGGCATGAGTGACATCTGTGTCTAAATCTAAAGAGACACTTTGTCGGCGATAGGTCATACAGATCGACAATAAAAATGAGGAGGGTGCATATTATACTCTATTTTGCATCACAGCTCATGTGCTTTGATCAGTACGAATTGATAATGTTTTTTCACACAAAACAACATGATAGATTGCTAGTATAAAAAATCATCAAAATACATAAGAGGGGCATCATGGTAGATCAATCCAATCATCCGACCCATAATGATCAAAAGAAGAAAAGTAAGATCCCAGTGTATATTCTGATTATCGTTGGTATTTTTTTAGCAGCCTTCATTTTCTATATGCTCGCTGATCGTGAACCAACACCAGGTCAAATTCCTGCTGATACGACTATTCCTGCAACTCAAGATAATGCAGATACAGCAACGGCAACAGATTCAGCAGTGGATAATACCGTTACTGCGGTCGCAAACGATCAATAAACCACTACACTTTTCACGTTTAAACCCAGCTTCGGCTGGGTTTTTTCTTGATTTGCAACAATGTGTTGTATTTATGATGCTTTGAGTTGATTAAAAAATATTCGAAATTTATGGTGTGATGACGCGATCGAAAAATGATCTAGGGAAAAGAATTAAATCAATCGTAATTCAGAACACTTAACATAAGAAGAGGCGTAACCAATGAATGATGAATATAACGGCTTCACTCGAACTGGGGGCTTTGATGCAATGTATTATTGGGAGCAATTCCAACCAATTATTGCTGCAGTGGCCATTTTACTCATAGGATGGATCATCGCTTTAATCGTTGCCGCAGGGGTTAAGAAGGTACTTGCAAAATTAAATACCAATCAAAAATTAAGTAGCGCGACAGGACATCGCTCAAATATAGAAAATATCATCTCCAGAGTCGTTTTCTGGCTGATCCTCATTATTGCTGTTATCGGTTCACTCAACGTTTTAAACCTGACCAGTGTGAGTGGTCCTTTTAGTAATATGGTTCAACAATTCTTACTATTTATCCCACAATTATTGGCTGCAGTAGCAGTTGGTTTTATTGGATGGATCGTAGCCAATTTGGTCAAAGTTGGATTAACTCGACTACTCAGTCGTACACAATTGGATGAAAAGCTCAGTCAAGACGTTGGTGTGAGCTCATTTAGCCAAAATATCAGTGAAATTGTTTATTGGCTCATTTTATTGCTGTTCTTACCGATCGTGCTGTCTATTTTGGGCTTAAATGGTTTGTTATATCCAGTTCAGAATATGGTGACTGAAGCCGTTGCCTACTTGCCGAATATCTTTATGGCAGGTGTGATTTTATTTGTTGGTTACATTTTGGCAAAAATTGTACGAGGTATTGTCGAAGGCCTACTTTCAAGTTTGAATGTCCAACAGCAAGCTGAAAAAGTCGGAGTTTTTAAAAATTCTAATCTGCCTAAGCTATTAGGATCATTTGTATTTGCCTTAGTAATCATTACTTCACTGATTATTGCGTTTGAGGCTTTGGGTGTAGACGCGATTTCACAACCAGCAACGGCTATGTTGTATGAAATCATGAATGCAATTCCACATATCATCGCAGCAGGTTTAATCCTGATCATTGCTTATGTGGTCTCACGTTTCGTATCTAATCTTGTGGTTGAAGTGATCGCTGGGACAGGTGTTGATAACATTCCTCAAAAGCTCGATATGCAACGATTTTTGGGTCAAACCAAAATATCAAAAGTTGTCGGTCATTTGATTGTATTCTTCACCATGCTCTTTGCGGTGTCTGAAGCTGCGAATCGTTTGGGCTTTGATCAAATTAGTGATTTGATTGCGATGTTCATTTATTTCGGAGCGAATGTACTTTTAGGAGCAGTTATCCTCGTCATTGGTTTCTGGTTAGCAAATCTTGTTGCCGATGTGGTGAAGCGCGGTGAGACCAATAGCGCACATTGGTTAGCGAATCTTGTCCGAGTACTGATCATTGGTTTAGTCGTTGCAATGGGCTTGCGTGCAATGGGAATCGCTGACTCGATCGTAAATTTAGCCTTTGGATTAACACTTGGAGCGGTTGCTGTCGCTTTTGCACTTGCATTTGGTCTAGGTGGTCGCCAACCTGCAGAGCGATTGTTGACTGACTTAATCGATAAAGCGAAATCTGACGCGAATAAGCCAAGACCAAATCAGCCTGAACAAGTCACGCCACCACTTACTGAGCAAATGGATGCTTCAACTGTTGCGGAAGAATATCAAGACGAAGACATTCCACCCACGCAAATTGATGTAGAGGCACCAACTCAACCATTGAATAATCCTTATGGGTCTACAGGGGAGTCAGATCAAAATACGCCGCCTAAAAATGACCCTAAATAACATGTAATTTTGTGTCGGGATCAGTCAGCATGGTTTGGCTGATCCTCATGAAAAAGAGTAAAAATTATGAGTAAGAAATTTAATAAATTATTCGCCCCAATAGTGATTGCGGGTATCACCGTGGGTTTTTTAGCAAGCGCTTACCGCTTTGTTTTTGCAAATTCAAAAGCTACTGAAAACAACAGACTCAATACACCATCTATTGATGATGCAGTAACAGATCCAACCACACAAATGATTGATTCAACTGATACCAACGCCCAAAGACCCTCATAAATTACTTCCTTTAGAAAAGATAAATCAATAATGAAGCATTCGATTGATCAATAGGGACGATATTCAAAGAGGGCAAAGGATGCCCCCTTTAATGAAAAAATGAATAATACTCGTTGTTAATTAGACATACTCAGATGCGGCATGTGCAGATGACCAAGCCCATTGAAAGTTAAATCCACCTAAATGGCCAGTTACATCGAGTATTTCACCGACGAAGAAAAGTCCTTTTTGCTTTTTACTTTCCATTGTTTTTGAGGAAACTTCAGTGGTATCAACTCCACCTAAAGTCACCTCAGCCGTACGGTATCCTTCAGTCCCAGAAGGTTTAACTTCAAATGCATGAAGGCGCTGGGCAATCGTCTCTAACTTCTCATCACTGATATTACCGATTGATATTTCAGCTTGATCCATCCAAATCAACTGTTGCAATTCAACTACGACACTCTTGGGTAAGTGTTCAGCGAGTAAGGTGCGGAGTAACACTTTAGGTTGATTTTGTTTTCTAGTTTTAAAAAAATCCAAGAGATCAAGACTCGGTAAAAAGTCGACTTTAAAACTTTGACCCACATCCCAATAGTTTGAGAGCTGTAAAGAACTTGGACCACTTAAACCACGGTGCGTAAACAAGAGTGCTTCAGTAAAGCTATTGAGATGATTGCTTAATGTCGCTTCAACAGCATTGCCACTGAGTCGTGTCGTCACTTCTTTGAAACCATCAGAAAAAGTAAAGGGGACTAGACCTGCACGAGTCGGATAAACATAGTGTCCAAATTGTTTAGCAATCTCATAGCCAATGCCTGAGCCTCCAAGCGTCGGAATTGAGAGACCACCAGATGCGACCACGACAGATTCAACTTCAAAATAACCTAAATTGGTTGCTACTTGAAAACCGTGCTCCTCAAGGGCGTTGACGGCTTTCACCTCGCAACTGGTTTTGATGTCGACTAGACCAGTTTTGTCACATTCAGCAAGTAACATGGCTAAGATTTCTTTCGCGCCGTTGAGGGTAAAGAGCTGACCGTGTTTACGTTCTTCGTATTCAATGCCATATTCGCAGACCAAGGCAATGAAATCCCAATTGGTATAACGAGTGAGTGCTGAGATAACAAAATGCGTGTTATGTGACATATAGTTATCAGGCTCAACATACAGATTGGTAAAGTTACATTTACCGCCACCTGACATGAGAATTTTTTTCCCCACTTTATTGGCTTTTTCAACCACCACGACACGACGCCCACGTTGAGCAGCCATATATGCGGTCATTAAACCAGATGCACCCGCACCTATTACTAAAACATCGTATTGCTTGGAAGACATGAAAATAATCAAAAAACGAAACAGCGCAATTATAACGGTAAATTAAGATGAACTGAGCATTATCGGATTAATTCAAGCGAACAGAAGCAGAAGCAAGATCAACTAAATCGTTCGACCTTGAAGCCCGCCCGAATGAATGACTAAAACTTTAGCGTTTTTGGGGAAATAGTTTTGTTGTATAAGATCATGAATGCCAAACATCATTTTTCCGGTATAGACTTGTTCAAGTGGAATACGGTATTCATATTCAAACTTTTCAATAAATTGAATCAGTTCAGGTCGGGTTTTGGCATAGCCTCCGAAGCAATAATCATCAGTGATATGCCAGTTGTGTTTACCCGTCAGTAGTTTTACTTCATCATTCAGAAAATTTCCTTTTAACGCAGAAAATCCAATAATTCTTTGATGGCTTAAACTGCGTTCAATCAATCCTGAAATCGTACCGCCTGTTCCGACAGCACAACAAATGAAGTCAAAGGTCTGATCAGCATCTTTTAAAATTTCTTGAGTGCCCTGAATGGCAAGCGAGTTGGTGCCACCTTCTGGAATTAAATAACTTTCAGGAAAGCGTTGCGCTAAGTGAGCTAAAAACTCAGGATCATGTTTGTGTCGATATGCTTCTCGTGAGATAAAATGCAGCGCCATACCAAAACGTTCTGCGGTGGCGAGGGTGTGATTGCGTGCTGAGTTTTTGAGTTCTTCACCACGAATGATCCCAATAGACTGAAACCCAAATTGATGTGCAGCAAACGCTGTGGCGGCAATATGATTTGAATAAGCCCCACCAAAGGTCATTACATTCTCAAAGCCTTGACGTTTTGCCTCAATAAAATTGTATTTCAGTTTATAAAACTTATTTCCAGAGATATGTGGATGAATTTGGTCTAAACGGCGAACGGTGATGTTTAAACCATTTAAAGAAATTTCCTGATCTTGAACCTGTTGGGCAATCGTATCAAACATAGTGCGAGCATTTGGTTTTTTAAGAGTATAGCGGATTTCGAATCTTAGCTCTTACTCGGAGAAATTGAAAAACAGTGAAAAATATGTTTAAAAAATAATCAAAAGTGCTAATCTGAAAGAAAACGGAATTTTGGGAGGGTGGCATGAAGCAATCTCTATCCATTTTATTATTGGGTTTGTTTGTTTTAACGGCCTTAGGCTGTGAGCAGGATTTTCTAAACAAACCAAAAACTGAAGCACGAAGTATGATTATTGCTGGTGTACCTGTACAGGAAAGGGACTATCGTCTGTCACCGCACGAAACTGCATATAATGAAGCACTGTCAGATGATGATTAGCATGACTTGTCTATTTTTATAAAATCAATTGTATTTAATTTATACAGTAAACTAATTCGCTAAAAATAATAAAATAAATAGTGAATAATTTTAATATTTAAAAAAATCACTCAAATAATTAGGGAAATATTCATAAGGCTTCCAAGTAGAATAACGCTATAAATCAATCATCTACTATGGAATTAATGTGGAATCAATTTGGATTTTAGGTTCGATTGCAGCAGCACTTTTACTGGGCGCAATGAGTCCGGGGCCGACTTCAATCTATGTCGCTAAAAATTCAATCGCTATTTCGCGTAAACATGGTTTATTTACTGCACTGGGAACTGGTCTCGGTGCTGCGATTTTTGGTTTATTGGCAGTATTAGGTTTACAGGCATTCTTACTTGCAGTGCCTTCAGCATATTTGGCTTTGAAAATCTGCGGTGGATTATATTTATTGTTTTTGGCTTATAAAATCATTAAACATGCCAAAGATCCAATCGAAGCTGATCATTCTGCATCGCATCCGATGAGTTTACGACGTGCATTTACCACAGGCTTAATTACTCAATTGTCGAATCCTAAAATTGCGATTGTACTTGCCAGTATTTTCACAGCTTTATTACCCAAAGAGATTCCGTTGTATTTTTACTTTGTGTTACCAATGCTGTGCTTTTTTATCGATGCTGGTTGGTGCTCGTTGGTGGCGGTTGCATTATCAGCGGAAAAGCCGCGTGCGGTATATTTAAAATTTAAGAAAGTATTTGATCGTGGTGCGGGCATTGTGATGTCTGTGCTCGGATTGAAATTGATTTTTGGTGTGAAGTAGATCACATTTTTAATCTTGTCTAACAATTTTTATGATCTGACCTGAATTCACATTTGCCAGTCCTGATCAGCTATAAAGAACTGAGGAGAGGTTGTTTAGGGTGTAAATATCTCTCATTGTTTGTGAGTTTGTTATGTATTCTCTCCTCAGTAGTCCTTCCAAAAATAAAAGTCTACAACAAAAGTTCTACTATCAATTGGGTCAAATGGCCAAAAACCTTTTGGGTGCAGTAGAGCCAGAAGAACAAGCACTTTTACCGCGCGAATATAATTTAGATGCGCATGTTTTTCATCGTCAATTCGCGAGTACGCATTATGGAATTATGATTCCAGATTTGCCTGAGCCTTTTCGATATTTGTCCTATGCTTCTGTCATTGGTGATGTTGGTGCGAAGATAACGCATTTACCCAAGTCGATTTCGGGTCTTAGTCCTGAAAATACCGCTACTTTGGTCCATGGAACAGCCTTATCGACAGATGAAGAAGCCTTTCGCATTTATAATATTCAAGACGACATTGTATTTCATCAAAAGCCATTTAAGGTTGAGTTTGGTCGAGAATCTTTCCTTGCTGAAATTGAAGGGAGTTATCATCTAGTATCTGAACGTGATGATCTGCAAGTTGATCTTTGGTTAACCCCAACGCCTGCCATTACGTGGTTTGCACATAGCATGTTATATCAGCACTTTAGTGTATTGATGCAATATGACGGTCATCTCACCCAACTTGGAAAACGTGTTGAAGTTAAAGGATTGTGTACACTGGAACATTGGAAAGCAGTCTCTAGCTCAATGTTGCCGAGTCCCATTAAACCGACCACAGGATTGGTGCCTTTAGACAGTTTTAGTTATCAAGTCATCAACATAGATGATGAGTCACAATTGGTCTTGGCCTATATCGGTTTTGCAGGTGAACCTACTTATACCGCCGTGTCTTATCGCCATATTGATGGTACTTCTATTCAATATGATGGTGAGGTTGCTTTTCAAGTGATTGCATTAAAGCCTGATCCGAAAATAACACCTGACGGTTTTGAGATGGAGGTGCCTCAGTCTTTTAGATGGATTGCACATCATCAAGGTGAGAAAGTGTTAGATATTCTTGCGGTGGCAGATACGGAATATTGTTATGGTTTAGCCGCAGGTTATGTGAGTTCTTATCAGTGGAGTGGTTTGCTGAATGGAACTGAATGTAAGGGGCGAGGTTATGTTGAATATATCGACCGAAGACAGAACGTAAATTTAGACACCTAATTTTTGATTTAAATACGCCCATAAAAAAGCCTCTAAACGTATTAGAGGCTTTTTTAAAATCTTATTTCTTACATTCAGGCTGTGAACGGTCAATTACTTGTGTACCTTCTACACGATAACCAATTTGACCAACAATGAATGCTTGATTCAATTGAGTGATCACCACATCAGAAAGAGCCACAGCGCAACGATTTTTTTCAATAGCACGATCTACAGCAGTTTTAAAGTTTGGAACCCCTAAAGGGAACAAGACAACTGGGACCTTATCTTCACCTGTTACACGTTCACCTTTCACGAACTGATTAGAGTTAAGATTGTAGTTTTTAGTTGAAGCAACTGTCATATCCGCCATACGAACTGAACAGCCTGTCGCCAATACTGAAGTTGCTGCGATAATTGAAATTAATAATTTTTTCATTAGTTTACCCCCGTTTTTAAGCGAGGGAACTTTAAATAAAAATACTTGAAATTTCAACCATTGCGTGACTTTAGTTTAATCTTTAAAGTGAACTGGCATCCACTGATAGCTTTGTCCGTCTTTGGAATAAATATGTCCAATACCCGGAAAAGGTAAATGCGGTGCTGCAATCAACTGCCCATCTTTGGCATATTCAGCAAAGTGCTTTAAGCGAGTTTGAATTGCAGTTTGTGGATCAATATCGAATTCAATTGCTGTTTCAGGTTTGTCGAATTGCAAGGTATGTGAATGCACAATGTCGCCAATAAACACAACGTCTTGATCATCAGCTTTCAGTTTAAAACTGTAATGTCCTGGGGTATGACCAAAGGATGGTTTAAATTCGACATCGCCGAAGCGTAAAGATTTGTCTGAAAAGACTTTAATCTTTTTAGCTTTTTCATATGGCGCAAGTGCTGCTTTGATTTTTTCAACTGTTCCTAAAAAGCCTGCTTGTTTGTCTTTTGGCAGTTTTTTTACGGTATTTGGACTCAGCCAATAGTCATATTCGGTTTTTGAAATATGCAGCGTTGCATTTGGATAATTCGCTACGCCGTTGTTTGAAATACCACACACATGGTCAGGGTGTAAGTGAGTGAGGAAGATACCATACACTTGCGTATGCTCATAGCCTGATGCTTTGAGGTTGTTATAGATTGAACCTAAGTGTGCGCCAAAGCAGCTTGCAGCACCGCTGTCGACCATCAATAGTTGGTTGCCTGTATTGATGAGAAAGGCATTGACTGAGGTTTGGATGCCTTTGTCGTTCACCGCTGCGTATTTTTTAAGAATCTCAGTTTTTTCACTGTCGCTTAAGCCTTTAAACATAGATGGATTGAGGTAGTTTGTACCATCGAGTAGGGCGGTGATTTGGGTGTTGCCGATTTGGTGATGATAGTAGCCCGAAACTTGTTTTTGTTGGGCAATAGTCGGTTCAGTCGCGTAAGTGGTGAGGGTTGTGGTGCTTAAAGCGAATGTGAGGAATAGGGGTCTTAGAGTTTTCATAGGATTTTTATAAGTTTTGAAGGGTTACTTCCTTTTTATCATATTTTTTTTATGAAATTTTGAAAGAGATAAATTAGATTATCTTTTCTAAAGACGAACGTGATAAACCACTTTACATTTTTTGTACAAATTTATAGGATCAGTAATTAATACAATTAGATGAAAAAATGATCAATACATACAATATATATAAATTAAAATTTTCTGAAATGAAGCAATTGCTTGAAAAACTAGAGTCAGTTGGTCTTGTAGAGCAAAAAACTCAAATTTATGACAATTATGAAATGACTTTTTATTTTTCAGAAAAAGTAGAAGGTAATGACGTTTGGTGGTATGAGACGTATAAAGATTTTTTGACGTCTCAAAATAACTCTCCAAAAAACATTTTCCATTTTGGTTTGTTGATTTGTAAAAATGAAGATGATCCTGAAGAAATATATGCTGTGAGTTTAGGTAAATCTCACTTCTATCTTGCAAAATTTATTGAACCAAATTTTGGGATAAATCTAGCTGTAAGGATGGGGGACGAGAAAACTACAATTCTTAAGAAAAGTAGATACTTTACAGGTACTAAAAGGCACGAGGTTTCTTCGTATGAGAACTTTAATATAAATAGCTATGAATCAGGCGAATCAGTTGAACATCTAAAAATTAAAGCTTCAAACTGTGACATATGGGGCGACAAAAATATTATTTTCGCTGATTCAGTGCAATTGAATGTAAATAAATCACCAAGTGAGTTAGCACAAATCCTAAATGAAATTTCTGATACTTTGGTCATTGAAGAAGTAATAAAACTACCAAAATTAGAGCCAGTTACTGATCCGAAGTTAATAACAGAGTTAGATTCTCAAATTATGGATTATTTGCAAGAGGATGTATCTGTAGGGATTGAAGAAATACATGTATCTGGAATTAATATTTCTTTTAGATTTAATGAATATAACTATGAACTAATTTACAGAAAAGAGCGTAAGCAACTTGCAAAACTTCAACTAGGAAATTCATTCGATACTTCTATAATTTCTAGTTTTATCAAAGAACATGATGTTCAAAATATTGATGATTTGCATGTGAAATTTAAGATAGAAGAAAGTGGTCGTTTCACACAACCATTAAAAGAAATTCTAGATTTTTGTACTTCATTTGAAGAAGCCCAATATTTTCTTAAATGTGGAAAATGGTTTAAATTTAATGAAACATTCACAGCATATTTAAAAAAATCATTAGAACAAATACCGCTAATAACTGGGCAGGATTTAATTGAAGAAGACTATTCAGCTTGGAAAATAAGTAAAGAAAGTCAAATTGAAAATGATGAAGATGTCGCTAATAAATTAACCTACCGTGAATATTATTTTAATGAGAATCTTAGTATTAATCATGGTTATACATTGCTTGATCGACAGTTGAAAGCCATACAATCTTTAGATGCTAAAGGGAAGAATTATAAAGTGGAAGTGGCTGATTTATTTAAAAATAATGAAATTATATCAGTTAAAATTTCGGAAAAACCTCAAGATTTAATCTATAACATAGAGCAGTCGAAAGGGGCTGTAGAACTAATTAAACAAGGAATAATTCAATTTGAAGGTAAACTTGAGTCAGCTGCCCTTTGGCTTGTATTAGAAAAACCTGTTTCATCTTTACTTGAAATAAATTCTATACAGTTTTTATTAGCCGTCGATTCATGGAAAAAAAGAGTAGAATTTTTTGGCTTAAAACCACAAATATATATTTCTAAACATATAAAAAATTGATTTATAAAAAAAGCCCCTACATCAGTAGAGGCTTTCTCTCATCTTAATCTAAAAATTAAGACACTTTATCACCCGGCTTCGCACCAGTTTCAGGTGAAATCACCCAAACACCTTCGCCATTACCCGCAGCCAATACCATACCGTTAGAGATCCCAAAACGCATCTTACGTGGAGCAAGGTTTGCTACCATCACCACCAATTTGCCTTTTAAGTCTTCAGGTTTGTAGAACTCACGAATACCGCTAAACACGTTACGTGGTTCAGCTTCACCGACGTTTAAAGTGAGTTGTAAAAGCTTGTCAGAACCTTCAACGTGAGCTGCTTCTAAAACTTCAGCCACACGTAAGTCAACTTTCATAAAGTCTTCGATACCGATAATTTCAGCTTCACCGACTTTTGGCTCAGCTTTCTTCTCTTTGGCTTTCTCTTTTTTCTTTTCAGCTTTTGGTGCTTCCGCAGGTGCAGCTAAAGAATCTTTAGATGCATCCACCATCGCAGCCACAGCTTTTGGATCTACACGTTGCATCAATGGTTGGAACAATGCGATTTCGTGTGCAACCAAAATTTGCTTACGAGATTCAAAGTTAAAGCTGTCTAATTGTAAGAACGCTTGAACTTGCTCTGCCAAAGTTGGCAATACAGGCGCAAGGTACACCGCCAATTGACGGAATAGGTTAATACCCACTGAACACACATCATGAACTTGTTGTTCTTCACCTTCAATCTTCGCTAAAGCCCAAGGCTTTTTCTCATCGATGTATTGGTTGGCTTTATCTGCAAGCGCCATGATTTCACGAATGGCAGTTGAGAATTCACGTGATTCGTATGCTTGCGCAATTGAATCACCAGCATCAATAAAGCTTTGAACCAATTCAGGCTCTGCACAAGTCGCAGACAATTTATTGTCAAATTTCGTGTTAATGAATTTCGCACAACGACTTGCGATGTTCACCACTTTACCAACAAGGTCAGAATTCACTTTTTGAACGAAATCATCAAGGTTCAAGTCAGAATCTTCAACTTTGTCAGAAAGTTTAGACGCAAAGTAGTAACGTAAATATTCAGGGTTTAAATGCTCTAAATACGTTTCCGCTTTAATGAACGTACCACGAGATTTTGACATCTTCTGACCGTTTACAGTCAAGAAACCGTTTACGAATAGGCTTGTCGGTGTACGGTAGTTGGCACCTTCAAGCATTGCAGGCCAGAACAATGCGTGGAAATACACGATGTCTTTACCAATGAAGTGATACACCTCATTTTTAGAATCTTTTTTCCAATAGTCATCAAAGCTTAAGTCAGGACGTTTAGTTTTGATGTAATTTTCAAAGCTCGACATATAGCCGATTGGCGCATCCACCCAAACATAGAAGTATTTATTTGGAGCATCAGGGATTTCAAAACCGAAGTAAGGCGCATCACGAGAAATATCCCAATCCGATAAACCTGCTTCAAACCATTCATCTAACTTGTTGGCAATCGACACAGGTAAACGACCTTCGTCACGTGTCCATTTTTGTAGGTATTCACCAAAGTTAGGTAGTTTAAAGAAGTAATGATCTGAAGATTTCTCGACAGGAGTCGCACCGCTCAAAGTTGATTTAGGATTTAACAATTCAGTTGCGTTATACGTTGTACCACATACTTCGCATGAATCGCCGTATTGATCTTCCGCTTTACATTTCGGGCATGTGCCTTTAATAAAACGGTCAGACAAGAACATGCCTTTTTCAGGGTCGAATAACTGGGTTACAGGACGAACTGCAATATTTCCTGCTTCACGGTTCTTAATATAAATCTCAGAAGCACGTGCTTGGTTTTCAGCGCTGTTGGTTGAGTCGTAGTGATCGAAATCAACCTTGAAGCCGGCAAAGTCACGCTCATGTTCTTTTTGTACATTGGCAATTTGCTGTTCTGGAGTAATACCGTTGGCTTCAGCACGTAGCATAATTGCTGTGCCGTGAGCATCGTCCGCGCAGACATAAGTCACGTTATGACCCATTGCACGCATCGCACGTACCCAAATATCTGCTTGGATATAACCGAGTAAGTGACCCATATGGATCGGGCCATTGGCGTATGGAAGGGCGTTAGTGACTAAGATATTACGCACGGATCTGACTCTCTCATTCGTATTTTATGCAATGGGCGATAATTTTACATGAGATAGGCGAGACTTGCATGAGCCTTTTGATGAATTCTTATTTATTAACAAAGTTAGAGCACGTGGAAAGGCTACTTTGTTACAGACTTATCAGGGATAATAGATATCCTGCTATTCACCTGAGTGTTTGACCATGTATGACGATTTTGATGATTATGAAGATGAGCAACCTGTAAAACGCATCAAATCGAATGTGCAGGGCTTACCAACTCTGGGTAAGCAAATTCTTAATCAGGCACAGGATTATCTTGATCAAATCTCACAAGACGAACATACACTTTTAGTCAATCATTTACGTGAACTTGCCCAGCAAGATGAATATTTTAATGTGCTTGCCGATCAGTTGGATCAACCTGTCGGTTCGAAAGTTGCCAATGATGCGTTAAACCTGATGCATTTTTGGCAACAAATTCATGCTTATGAAGATGTGCAAAGTTTTAACTTACTTGATGTTATTAACACTGAAGCTTTTCAAAAAGATGTGTTGACCGCTTTCGATGCTATACAGATCGATGAGCAGAATAAAGCCTTGCGTCGTCCTGTGATTATCGAAGCTTTTAAAATGTATAAACTCGGCTGTTATGCAGGTTGCGTACCATTACTTTATGCCCAACTTGAAGGTTTACTGACAGATGTGCTGATTCAACAAGGTTTCTTAAAGCAAAATGGCACGAAGTTAGTCGATGTTTATAAAATTGTACCGGGTTTAAAAGGCAATGAAATTAAGAGCCTTTGGCATAAATCTAAGATTGCCATTGAGCTTAATCCATACTTTGCAGAACTCGCGGCTTATAAAATGGATTCAAGCTCGAATGTGACTGCGACACGTCATAATATTTTGCATGGCACAGATGTCGAGCATTTCACACAAGCACGAAGCTTTATTTTATTTATTTGGTTGTTTTCTGCATTGAACTTTATGTCGAGTATTCGCTCCTAAATTCATCATTTTCAACTCAAAAAGTTACAGCGTAGTGGTGTTCTACATCATCATGTGAGAAATTGTAGTGATTCGAAACATTTACGATGAGCACAGCAAATCTTCGATATAACTAAGATTCACTATCAAAGCGATAAAGAGGATTGAAGATGTCGAATAATAAAATTGATGACTTAAAAAACAAAGCTTCAGAACTCGGCGATGATCTGAAATTGAAGGCGAAGGAAGCTGAGCTGAAAGGCGAGAAAGCATTGGATCAAGTGAAGCATGGTGCAGCAGAAGCCAAGCTTGAAGGTGAAAAAAAACTGAATGATCTAAAACATGATACGGAGCAACATTCTTCTGAAGCGCATTCAACTTTAGATGATTTAAAACATAAAGCGGTAGATTTGAAAGAGCAAGCAGCAGATAAATTGCATGACCTGAAAGATCAGGCGAGTGATAAATTTGCGGATCTTAAAGCAAAAGCATCAGAGAAAATTGATCAACTGAAAAAGTAAATTGATCACAAAAAAGCTCATCATCAGATGAGCTTTTTTTTTAATCTTTTCTAATCCATTCGATTTTTCTAATTTCATTATTCACCACAGTAAACGTGTAAATCAGATCATGAAATTCGTAGGTATAGCTATAAGCCGTAAAACGATTTTTTCCTTCTTTCCATTCATAATGTTGAGTTGAAGTCGGCGTCTGCTTCATGTGTGATCTTAGTTTTGCATAAGAGTCACCTAAGCTGATGATTTGTCCTGAAGGAGTACGAAAACTTCGGGATTCATTGGCGGCATAGCCTAAAGTTGGTAGAAGGAGTATTGTGCTCATTAAGGCAGTTATTGAGCGTGTTTTTAATTTAAGTTTCAGATTTCTTTGTTTTAAAGGCATATCGAAGTGTTATCTTGGTTTTATATTCTTTTCAATTTTAATGTGAAAAATTCGCTATTGTGTTGCTATTTGTTCAAAGCATGAATCACTTGCAACATGAATCAAGGCGTTTAACAGTGAAATCAAGTTTATAGCCTGTATCAATGACAGCATTCGCAATACGCCAATAAAAATAATAAAAAAGCTGA
This sequence comes from Acinetobacter sp. YH16032, assembly GCF_013417345.1. Taxonomy (NCBI): domain Bacteria; kingdom Pseudomonadati; phylum Pseudomonadota; class Gammaproteobacteria; order Moraxellales; family Moraxellaceae; genus Acinetobacter; species Acinetobacter sp. YH16032. Next base: position 43,157 of record NZ_VPEE01000004.1, read on the forward strand.
CTAATTTAGTTGGAATTCGACTAACATATTTCTAATCAAACGGGGATCAATATATTGTTGCTTAACCTTGTTGATATTTCTCGTTAAACTATTCCTTTATCAGTTTCTGTCCAGACTTGGAGTACGGTATGTCGTGGCTTTCTTCACTCAAATCTGTTTTTTCACCCTCAAAGGAGGTGAATGAAGAGGCTGTACAACACGTATTACAACACTACGTTTTGCCGAATTCTGACAATTTTTTGAAAGATCGAATCACACAGGTCAATGTTGAAGGTGATGTACTGCAAATTACCATTAATACCGTGCCAAGTGAAAAAGATCAGTTACAGCAAATTCACGATGAACTTGCTGATGCTTTGGAAAAGTGTGGGATTAAAGAGCTGAATATGCATGTCATTCAGCAAAAAACAGGCAGTCATGCTCAACAACAAGGTGGTTGTGGGCACAACCATGCAGCAGGTGAAAGCTGTTCAAGCAAAAAAGCCGAAGCCCCAAAATCCAATCTGCCTCCTGTTGTAGATGCATCTGCAAGCCAAGATGCGGTAAAACAAGCGAATGCGAATTACCAACCTCAACAAGAAGAAGCACCGATTCAAAAAGCTGCACCACAGCAACGTGATGTACCTAAGCATCCACGTATCCAGAACGTGATTTTAGTTTCGTCAGGTAAGGGTGGTGTAGGGAAATCAACCACTACGGTAAATTTAGCTCTGGCATTACAAAAGCTCGGGCTGAAAGTAGGTGTGTTGGATGCAGATATCTATGGTCCAAGTATCCCAACGATGCTTGGCAATGCCGGTAAAACCCCAATGATCGAGGCAGAACATTTTGTACCGTTGGATGCTTTTGGTATGGCGGTGTTGTCAATTGGTCATCTGACAGGAGATCACAATACTCCTGTGGCTTGGCGTGGTCCAAAAGCAACAGGCGCATTGATGCAACTGTTCAACCAAACCCTTTGGCCTGATCTTGATGTATTAATGATCGACATGCCACCAGGAACAGGGGATATTCAATTAACTCTGGCACAACGTATTCCAGTGACCGGTGCAGTGATCGTGACGACACCACAAAATGTCGCATTGATGGATGCGACCAAAGGTATTGAATTGTTTAACCGTGTTCAAATTCCTGTGATGGGCGTGGTGGAAAATATGTCGACATATATTTGTTCAAACTGTGGCCATGAAGAGCAAATCTTTGGTACTGGTGGTGGCGATAAGTTATCGGAACAATACGATATTCCATTACTTGGACGTTTACCATTGAATGCGAAAATCCGAGAGCATGCCGATGAAGGTAAACCATCTGTATTGATTGGTGATGATGCAGCAGATAGTTATATTGAAATTGCACAGAAGATTGCAGCTGCATTGCCTAAAGCTGAAAGAGATCAAAGTCGGATTTTCTAAGTATTTGAAAAGACCCAATGTTAAACCTGTCTAAGTCTGACTTAGGCAAGTTTTTTTGTTGACCGTTCGTCGTTTTAGGATTATTTACTCTAATTTTTCTACCTAAAATATTTTGTGAAATTTCACGTTATATGGGTATAGAAATGCGTTCAATCACTGCAATGAAGATGGTTATGATTTCTCTCATTCTGTCAACGACAGCTTCTGCTGCCATTATTCCTTATGTTGATTATCCTAAAGAATTCCAAAAGAAATCTTTAAATATTCAGGTTCAAGAAGCTGAACAACAGTCAAATTAATGCTTGAACTCAGCATCACAGCGTGAATGGACTGTGATGCTGAATTTCATCGATGAAGAACGTGCTATAAGCATTTTTGCAAGAGTACATCATGTTTTTCGTTTCGATTACATTGTGTGACTTCAGAGTTATAATTTAAATGACAAACTAACCTGATGAAAAATATTACAAAAAAAATTGTGTTTCATTCTTGAGAAATTTTCACACAAATAATATTTTGCCAATTGAAATAATCCTGATTAATCTGAGCGCATTATCAGCGAGGTCATCCTATGATTTCATGGCTCTTTATTGCGTTGGTTACCACGATTTTATTCACACCCGGACCAACCAATACTTTACTTGCATCTTCAGGCATACAGGTAGGTATTAAAAAGTCATTTCGCTTAATACCCGCGGAAGCATTAGGTTATCTTATTGCCATCACTGCATGGGGATTTTTAATTGGTCGTGTCACCACTCATTTGCCAATTTTGCCAGTGATATTAAAATTATTTAGTTCATTCTATATTATCTATCTGGCCATCAAATTATGGCGCACTGCCAACGTAGAACATCAGTTGAATCAGCCCACCATCAAGGCTTCTGAATTATTCTGTGCAACTTTACTCAATCCTAAAGCTTTGCTTTTTGCCTCGGCTATTTTCCCTGCAATTGTTTGGGTGAGTGTAGATTATTATATTGCGCACATGTTGATGTTTATTTTATTGATCCTACCCATCGCTTTTATTTGGACACTCATTGGGTCGCTGTTAGCCAATAATAAAATTAAATGGGTAAACCAGTCCAATATGCAAAAAACTGCATCCTTAGTCCTGATGAGTTTCTCAATTCCAATGAGTTATTCGGCATTGTTAAGTCTTTAAGATGATTCACCGCAGCAGACTGAACAGGAATACAAATCGTGGGTTATTTCCATTGACGGGGTTTTCAGTTAAAGTACAGCGCAGTAATTGAATATGTATTCTGGGAATAAATAAATGGCTATTAAGTCTGATCGTTGGATTCGCGAAATGAGCGAAAAACACGGCATGATTGAACCGTATGCAGAAAACCAAGTTCGTTTAGATGAAAATGGTCAAAAACTCATTTCATATGGCGTTTCAAGCTATGGTTATGATGTTCGTTGTGCGCGTGAGTTCAAAGTGTTCACAAACGTTCACTCTGCTATTGTTGACCCAAAAAATTTCGATGATAAAAGTTTTATCGATATCGAAGCTGACGTGTGTATTATTCCACCTAACTCATTTGCACTTGCTCGTACAGTAGAATACTTCCGTATCCCACGTAATGTCTTGACGGTGTGTTTAGGGAAATCAACCTATGCACGTTGCGGTATTATTGTAAACGTGACGCCACTTGAGCCAGAGTGGGAAGGTCATGTGACCTTGGAATTTTCAAATACAACCAATTTACCTGCACGTATTTATGCTGGTGAAGGTGTTGCTCAAATGTTGTTCTTTGAGTCTGATGAAGTGTGCGAAACATCTTATAAAGATCGTGGTGGAAAATACCAAGGTCAAACAGGTGTAACTTTACCTAAAACCTAAGTATTGAATTGTAAGACTTCATGCAAAAAGCAAACTCAATGAGTTTGCTTTTTTTATAAGTATTTGAAAAATTGAATTTATTCATTTATCGGAAAAAATGCCAACCCAATCGCAATTTTTTGCAAATTTCACTTCATTTATATACTATAAACTGTGATGTAATCTTAATATTAAAAGAGAAGCATGGAATTCTTCTCTGAACAATTAAAAATATAAATATGGTGCAAGGCATCGTATACGGGAAGGTCGAGATGGCACTTAATTATACGAACATATTTAATCAGACTTTACTTGCAAGTTTAATGACGCTTACTACGGTTTCGGTCTATGCATTGCAGCCTCTTTCGGATGAAAATTTAAGTGCGACGACTGGTGAGGGTGTCGCCATGATTCCTCAAGATGCTTATTTTGTTTTTCAAGGGGAAAATTCAACTGCGGCAGATTTAATGAATCGCCAAAAAGATACCGGATATATTCATCTCATTCCAGTGGGTCCTTTAACGGATGCGGCATTGGATACCAATAAAAATGGAACAGTAGGGTCAGAAGATCATTCCGTGGGTAAGGCTGATTTGTTCGTGTATGGTCTCGCATTATCTAAATCTGATAATAATCACAATACGCGCTTAGCTGCGACAGATAAAGATGCACGTATAGGATCATGGGGAACAGCAACCAATCCATGGCTACTTCGAGTCGGTACTGAAAATCAGGTTCCAAATTTTGATTTAAATAAAACATGTATAAGTAATGATCCTAGCTGTCAGGTTCCATTCTTGACGCTTGAAGCTCCATTAATGGACACAGTTCGTCCTACGGATGCTGCCAATGGTCTTGATGCTTACAAATTGAAGATGGCCATGTGGGCGGATGCTTTTGTGCTTGATCCTTCTCGTAAAGAAGGGGATCCACTACTTTACCAATTGGGTGAAAAAGCAGGAACGAGTAATGCGGATCGTGCTAATCGACTTCGTTTACAGGCCATTTGGAATAATTTTTCCATTAATGGAAGTAATATAAAAATCTTTCAAACTTTAAATGGTGCAAGTAACCAAGCAGGCATGAGTGCATTTTATAACAACACCTTGGGTGTTGCTGGACTTGTGCGTTTGAACTCAGGTGATGGTCAAAATCTGACGACGGGGAATAAAACAGCCAATATTCTTAGACTGAGTACGCGTGAAACATCAGACACTCCTAATTTACAAACCCCTGCCATCAACAATACTCTGGCACCAGTATTTGATGCCAATGAGGGTATCTTTATTCATAATTTGAATGCCAATATCGTATTGGGTTCACTCTATCAGCCTTTGATTCTAGGCTCTGATGGTAAAAACTTTAGTTTGGAACTCACGCGTATTCCAAATAAACCTGAAATTTATAAAAAAATATACACAGATTATAGCAATCCAAACTCGACAGAATATGCAGGCTCAACCTGTAACTTTTATAAATGTGGTAACAATGGTTTGAATGGCTATCAAGGGACGAATGCAACACATAGCAGTATCACTATTGGAAGTACTTCTTATAACGCTGCGAATAATACTTTAAGTGCTTATAAAGGATCAGATGCAGTAGGTATAAGTTTTGGTGCAGTCAATCCAATTCCCCAAACGCCTAATGCCGCATTGCCAGCATCAAATTTTAAAAATATGGGTTCTGCGGTCATTGATGGTGTTCTTATTCAGCATATGAAAATCACCACAAAAGGACTATAGGAGAGTATTCATGAAAAATTCATTAGTCGCTGTCCTATTCAGTGTTATAGCATCAATGACTTATGCACTTGAGCCCATGTCAGATGAAGCTTTAAAAAATGTTGAAGGACAAGCTGGAGCTGATCTCTCTTTAAAACTTTCTTTAAACCAAAAGTTAGTGACTGAGAATAATGTTCAACGTTATGTGTTTGATGATGCACTGTGTAAGGATGTGGAATATTGTCGTCTCGCGCTTGCTGTTAATAATCGCTATATCAAAGATGGTCAAGCAAGTAGTACAGATGGTTTTAAATTATGGCTTGTTTTTAAAGGGATTCAGGGCACTCTAAATATTCAAAAGATTGGCTTGGATGGTGTGGATCTCAGCTATAAAAATGATTCTGGTACTGATCAGCTTAAAGCAGCGATGCAACTGAGCTTTGATGCATCTAAGCCAATTCAAATTCGTAATTTTGGTTTTGATGCTTTGGCTTTTGGTCAGGATAAATTTACCAGTAATGCCACCACTGAGGGTGTAGGAACAAGTCCTGCTGACTATGGTTACCTGCAAGTGACACGTTATGATTCATCTAATGCTCCTCGTTCTGCATATGACCATGGGCGAGAAACTGGTTTTATGGGTTTAAAAATGAATGGTAATTTAGCTGTTCAGGGTAAAGTCATGATGTTTGGTTGTGACGGCAGTCACCAGCGTTGTTGAAATTAAACATGCATAAGGAAATGTGATGAACAATAAAAAATATAATCACAGCTCATTGCTGGTTATGAATGCATTAAGCCTGAGTATCTTGCTTGCAAGTGGTCATGCCATGGCTTTAGAAGTGATGCATGACGAAGCTTTGCGAAATGTAAATGGTCAAGATGGTGTGCATATCTCGACAACATTGACTGAAGCCAACATGGATCAGGTCTATTGGCAAGATCAAGCTGGTCGTGGCAGTAGTGGAGCAACCAATAATACATTGCAGGCAACAGCAGATAATGTCTCTATTCGAAAAAGTAATGTCTCTAATCAAACATTAGGGGCAGATATTAAAATTAATGCTGGAAGCAATGCGAACCAAGCAGGTTTAGACTTCAATGCCAGTGTGACACCTGCTTTAGTGACCATGAATAATCTCAGAATTTGTGATAACGAGAGTTCAAGCCGTTGTAGTTTTTCAATGGGTCAATTGGCTTTACAAACTACTTCGAATACTGATTTATCACTTAGAACGATTCACGGATTATTCAGCAAAGAGAATCTTAGCGAAATCGCACTAGGGATTAAAAATGCCAATATCTATTTAGGGCAGACTGACGCACGAAACCAACTCAACAAACTTGTTTTAAACAACTTCAATTTCAACTTCAAAGCACGTGGTGCCATGTTTGTGGATGAAGTTGAGGGATTGAGAATGCAATCGAATACACGTACAGGGTCGACAGATAATGTTGCCGGTATGAGTAGTACGCCTAATGATAATTTGGGTTATGTGGATTTAAACCGTGTTGCAAATTCGGCTTCAAAAAAAGCAGGATTTATTAACACAGGAACCTATGGCAATGGTAAGTCAGGTGCTGAGGGTGAAACAACAAACTCAGGTCTAAATATTGAAGTAATGTTGAATAAGAACGTGAGTTCAAATGACCCATATGCTTTAAATAGCAATACGAATAATCCTCAAGGAGCTAAAGGTCTCATACGTGTAGGTGCCAGCGGGCGAATGGTCAATTCATCGTTGCAATTTCGTGGTACAAAAGGCAATGAAAGTGTTCTAGGAAATGCCAATAGTCCAACGGCTTCATCTAGTAATAGTGTAATTGGTGATTCTGGAATCGGATTCCGTATGAAAGCTGACTTTACCAAAGACAATGATTCAATGCTCGGAAGTGATGGACAAGCAACGACTTTAGAAATTGGTGGGGCAGGTCTAAATGCATACGGTTTTGAGTTTAGTAACTTAACAGGGTTAAGACCAAATACTCGAGCATCTTTTGACAGTGGTAATGTGTATTTCAATTTAGCCGATACAAAAACACTGCGCTTACCTGAAAACGAAGTGTTCCAAAAAAGTCGTTTTGGTAATGGAAGTTATTTAACCTTAGCAACTGATTATCAGCACCAAATTCATAATGCAGTGACAGGTGATAATCCATACAGCTTGATTGCTGCGATTCGTGGTGCTGAATTTCAGTCTATTTCCCGCCGTGGACGTTTTACCAATAGTGCAGGAACACCAGCAGCTAACTTGTTTGCGAATACAAATGTTAAAAATGAGTGGGGCTTGGCACTGCCTTTTTATAATCTGAATGCCAATCTCGCTCTATATGGAACATCAGTTCGTGCAGATCAAGCTTTTTATTACACATTAGCAGGCTCCAATGTTGTTAAAAACATGATTGCTACAGCGGGTAATACCTCAAGAATTGGTTTGTCTTTTGCAATGAGTACCTCTGGGGTAGATCGAGCTAATGGTCAAGCGCTAGGCAATAAAACCACGTCAATTTTAGTGGTTGATGGAGGTAAGGTAGGCAGTGGAGATACGGCAACATCAACCGATTACTATATGGGTTTACGTAATATTGATCTGTACGCGAAGGGTACAGGAAATATGGGCGTAGAAAATGGTAGTGTAAATGTCAGCTTGCGCGATATGTTGATTGTTCTATCAACAGAAGTTGCTGCGGGATATCTGCCAGGTACCATTTATAAAACCTGTAAATTAAATAGTGGAGCAGCAGGATGTGCTACGCGAAGTTCATCACCAGATAACAATTTTGCTTTAGCTGATGATGTGATGTTTGTGGTGAAATCACGTCTTGGTGGTGATGTTGATTTTTCTTTAATTCCAAATAATGCTGCTGAAGATGGTCAGAACTTATCTTTTGTAGGTGAATTAGAATTGAAAGGTGACAATAACACCTTCCAAATTACCGATCCTCATAATGGTTCAACACTTGGTTTAGACCGTTTGACAGGTAAAATTGCATTTAATAATGCATTGGTTGTTAGTAAAGATCAAAATGGTGCGGGACAATTAGGTGTGAATGCTGCCTTGATGTTCAATCCTCAAAAGACAACTTCGGGTGTTTTTAGAGCAAGAGACATCAACTTCTATCCTCCAACTGTAGGTGCTGGCGCTCGTTTAGGCGAATTGGCTATTACTGGCGGTCGCTTGAATAGTGAATTGCGCATTACACCTCGAAATTAATAAGTAAATATGGAAAGTTGAGGGATAGACTCATGAATATGATAAAAACAAAACGATTCAGTTTGCTTATTTTGACCACTGCGGTGGGATTCCCGTGTTTTGCTATGCAACCATTAGATGATCAGTCTCTTTCATCTACTACTGGTCAAGATGGGATCAGCATTGGTATTGGAATGGATAAGATCCAGTTCACACAGGCTGCGATCATTGATCAAGACGGAATTAAAGATCCAATATTAGGAAAAAATTATTCACAAGCTGCTGGCTTAGTGGTCGCAGGTCCAACTGGTAATCCAATTCAGGTTCAATTTTTAGGTCATACCCCTGGTTCGTCTACAATCAATGCAAAAATTGATACAGACGGAGGCAATGGCACGCCATATGCCAATATAGGTATCACTTTTGCGGAGCAAATTACTGGGTTTAAATTGAGTCCATTCGCACTCTATATCGCCAGCAGTAATCAGGTGTCTAGTACTACGCAAACTAAATCGATTTATAATGATCTGAAGCAATTGGTGCCTGGCGTCGCTAAAATTTTAGAAATAGGCAGTACTGATCGAAACTTTGAAATTACATTAAATCAATCCCAACGACCTCAAATCAATGTTCAATTAGGCAATGTGCCACAAGGCTACATGGTCCAGTTTGGAGGCACAATTCAATCAATCTGTGGCACAGGCTCAGGCTGTCCTATTGCATTTGTATCTGGTAATTCTTCTGCAAAATTCGATTTTCAGGCTAAAGCTACTGATCAAAACAATGGTTTTTCATTATCTGGTTTCCATGCAGGTGTTGCACCTTCAGGTATTTACATCGGAAATACAGGACAATCTAGTAAAATGAATGTTGGTCTCAACAATGTGATGTTGGGACGTGAGGGGGCGAGTAGTTCGACGGTCTTTAATGGTTTAGCGAATGGCTCAATGGGAAGCTTTGGGGCTATTGGTACATCTGTGAAAGATTTGAAAGTGAATATCAACGGTCTATAAAAAATCCCGCGAATCGCGGGATTTTTTATGCTCAAATTATTGGGCGATTTTAGCGAGTATTTCTTCTTTACTCAGGTTGCTTGATTCAGTATCAGAACGACCTTTGTACTCAAAAGTACCAGCATCTAAACCTTTTTCACCGATAACAATACGGTGCGGAATACCTGTAATTTCGATATCAGAGAATTTAACGCCTGGTCGTTCATCACGGTCATCTAAAAGCACGTCATAACCAGCAGCTTGAAGTTCTGTATAAAGTGCTTCAGCAGCCTCTACAGTACGAGGTGATTTATGAGCATTCATCGGAACGATTGCGACATGGAAAGGTGCAATAGCAGCAGGCCAAATAATTCCTTTTTCATCGTAATTTTGTTCAATGGCAGCCGCGACTACGCGAGTCACCCCAATACCATAACAACCCATTGTTACAGTGAATGGTTTACCATCCTTACCTAATACTTTGCAGCCCAGAGCTTCAGAGTATTTTTGACCTAATTGGAAAATATGACCAACTTCAATACCACGTTTAATTTGAAGTACACCTTTCCCATCTGGAGATGGATCTCCCTCAACAACATTGCGAAGATCATAAACTTCAGTGAATTGAGCATCACGCTCCCAGTTCACACCCGTCGCATGTTTGCCTGCTTCGTTTGCACCTGCAACAAAATCAGACAAAACTGATGCTGCTCGGTCAACGATGACATTAATCCCTTTTTCGACTAAACCTTGAGGACCAACAAAACCAGCGGTTAAGCCTAAAGCACTCAGTTGTTCTTCAGTTGCAAATGCAAGTGGTGATGCAATCAGCGGATGTTTCTCAGCTTTGATTTCGTTTAGCTCATGGTCACCACGAAGGAACAGTGCCACGACAGGCGCAGTTTTACCTTCATCAGCGACTCCTTGTACCAACAAAGCTTTGACAGACTGTTTTGCATCAGTACCTAAGAAAGCAGATACATCAGCTATAGTCTTTTGATTTGGAGTTTCAACAATTTTTAATTCTTGAGTTGGTGCAGCACGTTCACCTACAAGAATCGCTTCAGCCATTTCAATATTGGCTGCATAATCTGATTCAGTTGAGAATGCAATATCGTCTTCACCGCTTGATGCCAATACATGGAATTCATGCGAACCTGAACCGCCAATTGAACCTGTATCCGCCTGAACTGGACGGAAGTCTAAACCTAAACGAGTAAAAATACGGCAATAGGCATCGTACATCGTGTCGTAAGTTTCTTGTAATGAAGCTTGATCTGCATGGAATGAGTAAGCATCTTTCATCACGAATTCACGAGAGCGCATAACGCCAAAACGAGGACGAACTTCATCACGGAATTTAGTTTGAACTTGGTAGAAATTAGCGGGTAATTGTTTATAACTTTTGAGTTCGTTACGCGCTAAATCAGTAATGACTTCTTCATGTGTAGGGCCGAGAACAAATGGGTTGTTGTGACGGTCATTAAAGCGTAAAAGTTCTGGACCATATTGCACATAGCGACCAGATTCTTCCCATAAACTTGCTGGTTGGGTCACAGGCATCAATACTTGTAGTGAACCAGCACGGTCCATTTCTTCGCGAACAATCGCTTCGACTTTATTTAACACACGTACGCCCATTGGCAACCAAGAATATAATCCTGAAGCCAATTTACGAATCATACCCGCACGAAGCATCAGCTGATGAGAGATTACTTCAGCATCACTTGGGGTTTCTCTTAACGTTGCAAATAAAAAGCGACTCGCGCGCATGGAATTTGTCCTAATAATGAGCGTTAAAGCATAAGATTATACGATAAAAAATGAGGTGAGCATTTTGAATGACACCTCATGACAATTCTCTACATTATGACATGAATTTTCGTGTTTGACGTACCATAAAATTCTTAAAGTCATCTAAGTAGGTAAAGATAACGGGAACGACAACTAAGGTCAGCAGGGTAGAGGTAATGACGCCCCCAATGACAGCATGCGCCATCGGAGCACTTTGTTCACCTCCTTCACCCAAGCCTAATGCCAATGGCACCATCCCCATGACCATCGCACTCGTGGTCATCAGAATAGGTCTAAGTCGTGTTTTACCTGCAGCAATAATGGCATCAAAACGTGTCTCACCGCGATCAATAGCTTTCTTAATAAAGTCAATGAGGAGAATCGCATTCTTGGTTACTAATCCCATTAACATGATGATGCCAATAATGGAAAATAAATTCATTGTTGAGTTAAATAAGAATAATGCAAGGAATACCCCGACCAATGACAATGGTAATGAGGCCATGATCGCCGCAGGATGAATAAAACTATTGAATTGAGAGCCTAAAACAATATAGATAAATACAATAGAAAGTGTAACGGCTGTAACAGCGTACCCAATCGATTCTTCCATATCTGCGTTTGCACCTTGTGTTTCAAAACCATAGCCGGCAGGCATCTCGAAGTTATCTTGCAATGCTTTAATATCTCGACCAATATCACCTGCAGGTCGACCTGAAGTATTGGCTTCAACCATGACTTCGCGTGCTAAATCACGACGGTTGATTTGAGATGCACCATAACTTTCTTGTGTGCTTGTTACGCTTGAGAGCGGAACCAAGATAGGTTGATTATTCGCATCCACTTTTTGCGATTTTAAATATAAATTATTGATGTCACTTGGAAGCGTACGTTGATCTTCAGAGAGGCGCAAATTGACATCATAGGTTTCACCTTTTTCGTCTTTCCACGTCGTTACATCATCACCAGCAAGGAGAGGGCGGATCACATTGGCAATTTGGCTGACTGATAATCCTAAATCGTTTGCAAGTACACGATTGACATGCACTTCAAGGGTAGGTTTAGGCTCCTTGAGCGAGCTTTCTAAATCGACGACACCATCAATTTTTGCCATTTCCACCATGAAGCGATCAGAAATTTTTTGTAATTCATCTAGCTCAGGTCCTTTGATGGAAATCATGACAGGCTTTTGACCACCAGACACAGTTTCATCTGCTGAAGCAATAGAGGTGAGGGTAATACCCGCCACTGTTTGTAGTCGATCACGAAACTCATTGGTTAAATCAGTCAGTGTCTGAGAGCGCTCTTGGCGAGGACTCAAACTGACTCGGATGCTTACGTGGTTTTTCCCGCGATCAGTCACCCCATTAATAACGCCGTACGTTCCTTTAACTTCTGGATGCTGTCGAATAATAGATTCAACTTGTTTTAACTTTGCCTGAGAGTATTCGAGTGAAGCATCTACGGGTGTTTCAAATTTGATCCGAATTTCACCTTTGTCTGGAACAGGTACAAACTCTGTTCCCACCATTTTCGATAGCGCGAGCGCGCCAAACAGTGAAGCAACAGCAACGACAATTGTTAGAAAGCGGAATCTTAGTGCCAGTTTTAGCAGCTTCTCGTACACTTCATTTAATGAATCAAGTTTATTTGAGATCCCATTGAAGAAGCGTTTCAATGCGTTCGGTTTTTTATTTGGATGATGACGTTCAGCCCAGTGAGCTGAGAGCATTGGATCGAGCGTAAAACTGACAAACATTGAGATCAGTACGGCGGTACTCACTGTCACGCCAAATTGGTAGAAGAAACGACCGATAATACCGCCCATGAATGCAACTGGTAAGAACACCGCAACAATAGTCAAAGTGGTTGCGAGAACTGCCAGCCCAATTTCTTTGGTTCCATCTAAAGCAGCAGTCACATGATCTTTCCCCATATCAGCATGGCGGACAATATTTTCACGTACCACAATTGCATCATCAATAAGAAGACCAATACTTAAAGACAGGGCAAGAAGAGTCATCATATTGATGGTAAAACCAAAAGCCCAAATGAACGTTAATGTACCAAGTAAGGCGATTGGCAGGGTAAGGCCTGTAATAATCGTCGATCTAAATGAACCTAAAAACAGTAGAACGATGACAACCGCAAGTACACCACCTTCAATAATTGTACGGGCAACATCACCAATACTTGCTCGTATGCCTCGAGATGTATCGACAACTACTTTCAATGTTGTCCCTTTCGGGAGTTGTTGTTCTATACGGTTTAGTGTTTTATAAGCCGCATCTACAACATCAATTACATTTGAATCAGAGCTTCTGAGAATATCCAACGCGACAGCATTTTGACCGTTAATGAATGCACTCGACTCGAGTTCAGCTTGGCTGTCGTAAATTTCAGCTACTTGTTTTAAGTAGATTGGCGTGCCATTTTTACTCGCGACGATGAGATCCCCAAAGGATTGGGGATGAATTACTCTTGATTTAATTTCAACAACCAGCTCTGAATTTGACTGTTTGAGTGTGCCCCCAGGGACTTCAATGTTTTCGCCTTTTAGTGTGTTAATGACTTGATCAACGCCAACACCAAGACTTTGTAATTTTTGTGGATTAACTTCAATACGAATTTGACGCTGCGAGTCACCTAGCAGATTAACTGTACCTACCCCACGAACAGTTCTCAATTGAGGAACAATTTTTTGATCTAAATAAGAGCTGAGCTCTCGGAGTGACATATTCTCAGACTCAAATACCACCGACATGATGGCACCTGCGGAAGGGTCATAGCGCTCAACAATAGGATCAGTAATTTCATCACGAAATTCAGCTGTCACTGGCGCAATTTTGTCTCGAATATCTTGAGCTGCAACGGTTGAAGGAACATCCAAATTAAACTCAGTGATAATTGTAGAGAGTCCTTCACTCGACTGCGATATCACTTGTTTAACACCTGAGATCGTATTGATCTGATCTTCCATCTTTTTGGTAATTTCAGATTCAACAGTTTCAGGAGAAGCACCTGGGTAAGTGGTATACACGACCACAAATGGGAAATCGACATCAGGGAATTCTTCAACTCCCATTCGTTGCCATGATGATAAGCCCAATACCATCAGGCATAGCATCATCATGATCGTAAAGACAGGATATTTCACACTGATTCGAGTTAACCACATAGTTCAGATCCTGTCTTACTTTGAAGCAATTGAGACTGTTTTATTTAAGTCATCATTATTAAACTTAATTCTACTGATGTAATCCGTTGGCTGAAGACCACTGATCATTGCAATATTCTCGTTGGGTTGTCGATCCAGAATTCGAATATTGGCTTTCTGAATTTTCTGATCACGGATGATCCACAGATAAGGTTTGCCATCTGCATCTTGAATAGTATCAAGAGGAATTTTTTGCCCCTGAATTTGTTTGTCATCTAAAATGAAACCTTCGACAAAAGCACCAATACTCAGTGAATTGATTGATTCATTCGGTTGAGCAAAAAACTCAACCTGACGACTGATTTGATCGGCCATAGGGGAAATGCGTGTTAACTTGGCAGTATAATTTTGGGTAGTCCCTTGAATTTTATATTCAATGTTGTTTCCAATGTTGAGCGCATGTTGAGATTCGACAGGGAGTTTTGCTTGAATCTCCAATTTTTGTGGATCTACGATTTCAAATAATGTTTGACCCATTGAAACGGTTTGACCAGGTTCGACTTGACGTTTGGTAATTACGCCAGAAATGGGGCTACGAATTAATCCATCAGCATCGGCTTTCAGTGCGATATCCACATTTGCTTGCTGAGCTCGTACAGTTTCGAGTTGAGCTTTATGCTCCACTTGACTTTGTTCATATTCAACCTTAGAAATAAATCCTTGTTCATAAAGTCGTTTTTTTCGAGTGACCATATTTGCAGCTTGTTGTGCCTGCGCTTGTGCGGAAGCAAGATTAGCGCGAGCTTGTGCGAGTCGGGCTGCATTATCTTGATTATTTAAACGTACCAAGACTTGTCCTTTACTCACCCTTTCACCGACTTGTACAGAGACTTGACTAGCAGTGGCAGTCACTTGCGCTTGAATTGTACTTTGATTCACAGCGCGTATGGTGCCTGTGAAAGCAAATTTCAGATTTGAGACCCCATTTTCAACTTTGACTAAGTCCTGTTGTATTAATTCAATTTTTTGAGGGGTAGATGAGGTTGGCTGTACACTTTCGTCATTTTTTTGACAAGCGGCTAAAAGACAACTCGTACACAGCGTTCCCAATACGAGATATTTCTTAAACTGACTGCTGTGTCGAGTCGCATTCGGCATGTGATAATTCCTTTCCATTCAGACAAACTCTTCTTTATTCAAGAGTTTTTAAGCGCTTGATAATATTGTCGTATTGTGACTGAGTATTTCGATAGTTTGTTTGTAAAGATTCAATATTTTTTTGGATATTACTCATATTCTGTGCATTATAAGTGATTCGATCTTGTAAGTTTTTAGGGACAGGGTTCCCTTTCTTGATATAGGTCTGTTCCTGCTTTTTAAACAATATTCGATCTTGCTCCAGTTGTTGGTACTGTTGTTTTTGAAAGGTGATTTGTTTGTTGATGTTTTTCAACATATCATCACGTTTGTTCGCAGCCACTTTACTAGAACCATAAGCGCGTTTTAAGCGTAGATCTTGTTCATGTTGTTTGGCTTGTTGCGTACGTACAGCACTTTGTTGCTGTTCTTTATCGGCATCATAAGGTCGATTTTTTTTAATCACTTGCATATTACGGTCAAGTGCTTCATAACCGTGACGAATATGCTCTGGTGTTACCGAACTACTAATATTAGCTACGCCATTTTTATCATAATAACGATACCAAGACGGTTTGGTCACTGTGGTATTAGCAATTGCTTCACTGATACATAAACCAAATGTCATCATGATCACTAAGAATGTTTTATGATGAAGATGCTTTAACCCAATTCTTGATTTGTGCGATAGATTAAACATTGGAATTGGCCCCCGTGATATCAATTCAATTTTTTAATTTTTGCTTTTAATAACAAGCATTTTATGTGGTTCTGGTAAATTTATAAATATAAACCGTTAAATAATTTACGCTTAATCTGATTCACCCTTAAATTCTATGAAGCTTTGTGACACAATCTCTCCGCGAGTACTCAACTGCATTGAAAATCAATGTAATGTTATGTTAGAAAATAATGGTTATTCTCTAAATTAAGCGTTTCATTTTTCTTTAAATCTCATCTCAGGAAGGATCATTCAATGGATGATAATCTGCAAAATATTAAAGTGATGGTCATTGATGATTCAAAAACGATTCGTCGGACCGCAGAAACTTTATTACAGCGTGAAGGATATGACGTTGTAACTGCAGTAGATGGATTTGAAGCATTATCTAAAATTGCTGAAACTCGACCTGATATTATTTTTGTAGATATTATGATGCCACGTTTAGATGGGTATCAAACGTGCGCACTGTTAAAAAACTCACAAAATTTCCAACATATTCCAGTGGTCATGTTATCCAGTAAAGATGGTATGTTTGATCAGGCAAAAGGACGAGTTGTTGGATCTGATGAATACCTCACGAAACCATTCAGTAAAGATGAGCTATTGAATGCGATTCGTAAACTTGTCGCTTCACGTTAAGTACTGGGAAAATAAAATATGACACGTATCTTAGTGGTAGATGACTCTCCAACAGAAATGTTTAGATTTAAAGAAATTCTGTCCAAAAATGGCTATGAAGTGCTAGAAGCAACCAATGGTGCAGATGGTGTTACCTTAGCGCAAGCAGAGCAACCAGATCTTGTACTTATGGATGTGGTGATGCCTGGTGTGAATGGATTTCAAGCAACTCGGCAAATTGCAAGAGCTGATGTAACGAAGCATATTCCAGTTGTCATTGTCAGTACCAAAGATCAGGATACGGATCGAATTTGGGGCAAAAGACAAGGCGCTGTCGACTACCTGATCAAACCTGTAGATGAATCAAGATTACTTGATGTCATTCAGCAATATTTAAATACAGGCACAGCATGATCATTCAAGATGAAAGTGATCAACAACACTGGTTAACGCAAGCCAGTAATGCTAATTCGGCTCAAGCAAATGAGTACCGTGATATGCAAAATCAGGACCTCTGGTCTGGTGTATGTTTTAAAATTGAGCAGCAGCAATTTATTACCCCACTTGGTGATATTGCGGAGGTTAGCCCTTTACTGAGCATTACCTCATTACCACTTACGCCGCCGTGGTATTTAGGTTTGGCGAATTTGCGAGGTCGAGTACTGTCCGTATTGGATCTAAAGCAATTTGCTCTGAGTAAAACCACACAATTACACGCTAATGTTAAAATTTTATGTTTTAACGTGGGGCAAGACTGTGTTGGATTACTTGTGGATGAAGTCCTCGGTGTAAAACATTATAAGAATAATACCTTTAGCGCCGGTTCGGATTTGATCGCAGAACCATATAGATCATTTTGCCAAGGTTATTTTCTCGATCATTCAACACCTGTAGCTGTGCTGATGATGAGTCAGCTATATGAGCATGATCGCCTAAAGCACATGTTCACATCTAATTCAATTTAACGTCTAGTCAGCAATAGTTTTTTGGGGGAGCTGAGTGAGTTTACGGTTAAAAAAGACCAGTCGGAATGTGAATGATTCAGATTCCAACACACAGGGATGGAAAGCTTCACTTAAGTTAAAACTTGAACAGTTTTCAGAGCTGTTTGGGCAATCTGCCCAAACGAAGTCTTATTTAATCATGGCTATTATTAGCCTCGTTTGTGCTTTTCTGATTTTATTGTTTCTCATGTTTAATCTCCCGCGCACGGTGGAGCAAAGTCGTGGGGTGGGGGAACTGAAATATCTCAATCAAATGATGATTATTCAGACTCAACAGTTTGAGGATAATCCTACAGATTACACATTACAGATTCTCAAAAACTCTCAGCTTATTTTTAGTTCACAACTTGAAAATGTAAAATCAGTTTATTTTTATAGTCCAGCTTTAAATGAAGTAGATCGACTGTGGTTAGAGTCTCAAAGCAATATCACGGAATCTCAGTTACAAAAAATTCAAGTAGCTCTCAATGAAATTCGCACAGGTTCGACGTGGTTACTGATTTTACTGTCACTTTTATTGTTGATTAGTTTGTCGAGCTTCACCTTTGCAGTGATTAAACTTTTTATTTTAAGAAGCCAAGAAGATCGTTTGCGTTTAATGGAACTGGTGGATAAAGATAAGAAAAATCAAACCGCGATTTATCGACTTTTAGATGAAATTGGTGATTTAGCTGAAGGCGATTTGACCAAATATGCTGCGGTTTCTGCAGATTTTACGGGGACAATCGCGGATTCAATTAATGTAGCGATAGATCATTTACGTGATTTGGTGATGAGAATTAATCAGGCTTCTCAACAAGTTACCCGATATATTCATCAAACTCAGCATATGAGTTCACAATTGGCTCAATCTTCAGAGCTGCAAGCTCGTGAAATCCAAAATACATCGCTCGCCATTCATGACATGGCAGACTCAATTGATCACGTTTCTGAAAATGCAGCGCAATCTGCAAAAGTTGCTCAGCGCGCGGTACTTATCGCAGCGAAGGGGGGAGAAGTGGTTGAACGATCAATAGATGGAATGGATCAAATACGAGGGCAGATTCAAGAAACATCTAAAAAAATTAAAAGGCTGGGTGAATCTTCTCAAGAGATTGGAAACTTTGTTGCAACCATTGAAGACATTGCAGGGCAAACGCATCTGTTGGCATTAAATGCAGCCATTCAAGCCGCAATGGCAGGCGATGCTGGACGAGGTTTTGCTGGTGTTGCTGATGAGGTGCAGCGTTTAGCTGAACGTTCAACTGCTGCGACCAAACATATTGAGATATTAGTAAAAAATATTCAATTAGATACGCATGAGGCCGTTCGCTCTATGGAGCAAACAACTTCTGAGGTGGTTAAGGGGACTGGACTTGCTCAAGATGCAGGAGCAGCACTTGCAGATATTCAGTTGATTTCAAAACAGTTGGCTCAACTGATTGCGAATATTTCAGCATCTTCAAAAGTTCAGTCAGCTGCTGCGGGGCAAATTGCGAAAACAATGTCGCTTGTGCAAGATGTCACACGAGAAAATCATGCTTCAACCTTAGATACTGCTCAATCGATAGCAGAACTCACTCAAATGGCTGATTCTTTAAGGAAATCAGTTGCAAACTTTAAATTACCTGAGTGATTGAGCCATGAAAAATAATAATCCTAATAAAATACAATTATATCTTTCAGAAGCACTCTATCGTGCATATATAGATATGCAGCTTCCTCAGGATGAATTAAATTTTGAAGATGAGGAGCTTATTACCACCTTTGCTGAAGAGCTTAAGGAATTACTTCTAGAAATATCAGAAAACTTTCAAGTCTTATCGAATGATTTAGAACAGGTAAATATTTGGCAAGCATTGCGCCGTAATTTTCATACCTTAAAGGGTTCAGGTCGAATGCTTGGATTCAACTCAGTTTCTGAGCTTGCATGGACCGTTGAGACAATACTGAATATTAGGCTTGATCAGCAACGTTCATGGAGTCAACTGGTCCTTGAGTATGTTGAGCTGATCTCTCGTATATATCGCTACATCATTGTGCCTAGTTTAATAGTGAAACAAGCGATTCAATTAGATGTTAAACCTCTATTGCTTTTAGGTCGGCAATTAGAACATTCAAATATCATAGATCAATCATTGCATCCTTTGTTGGCGATCAACGCTCATCTCACACCGCTTGATCTAGATTTCAGGATTGAATGTCATTGTTTGAGTGACTCAAATTCACTCTCAGCAGCAGCCACAATTGAGAATACTCAAATATGGGATAACGAGGTTCTGCAAAGTTTTTATGCTGAAGCTTCAGAACAATTGAAATCCCTGCAAGATATGTTGGATAAATCCAATCAACAATTTCAGGTGGATACGCTTGCACATGTTGTCCATTCTCTCAGGGGGAGTTCTGCAATTGTTGGACTTGAGAAAATTGAAGTATTGAGTCAGTCATTCGAAAAAATAATACAACGTAATCCATCTCTTGATACCAAAAATAAAGAATTGCTAGCGCTCACAACGCAGTATATTGATTTAATCCAGTATTTCTTAGAAAGCTTGCAAACAACAGGTGACAACGTAACGAGACAACAACAGTTTCAGGCATTAGAGCATACTTTTTTAATCGCATTGAGAGACTTCTCAGAACAGATTACACAGGACGATCCAAATCTTGATCCACAAGAATTACTCAAGAAAATTGTAGATTTGGGTGTAGAAGATGTTTTCCTTATCGATACCTTTGTACAAGATGGTATTTCTAACCTCGTTAGCTCTACACGTACTACTGAACGTTCGAGCTTACTGAGTCAACAACTCAGTTCAATTGCTAAATTTGCCATTAAAGTTGATTTTGATCTCCTTCAAAAAATTTCAGGAATTTTGAGTTCAATTCACTTCAACATTGCAAGAGAACCGAATTCAATTGCCTACTCAAATCTCCACCGAGTTTTACAACAAGGGCATGAAAAACTCTTAGAAATATTTGATGAACTCGCTATAGGTAAATTGGCTCAAAATAATGAAGCTTCTCAGCAGCTATTAGGTGATTTAAAACAACTTAATCATGAATACTTCAGCTTTTCCAATCAATCGAATTGCATTTCCACTATAGAGCAGGAGAGCAAAGTATCTGCTCGCTCCTTAGATGACACAATTCTGACATTACTCAATATAGATTACGCACTCAAAGATTCAGCGAAAGCAAAACAGGGCTTAGATCGTGAAGTAAGTGGTTTTTTTGTCGAGGAAGCGGAAGAAATCTTGTCTCAAATCGAAGACTTGTTCAATACATGGTTAGAGTATCAAGAAGATGCTACGTGTATCCAAAAAATTATGCGGCAATTGCACACGTTGAAAGGTGGTGCATACATGTTGCAAGCAGATTACTTTGCAAATCTAATCCATGAGCTTGAATCTGTATATATTCAACTCATTTCAGAGCGTCAAATTGATATAAAAAGTTTCATTATTTTGATTAAAGCCTTACAGCAGGATTTGGTACGGCGTGTCAATATCATTAAAGTTGAGTCTGTCGATTATCCGGTGGAGCAGGCATCAAGGCTTATTCAGGGTTTAATTGAGCTTGGACATTTAAATCTTAAGGGTGGTGACTCGAAGCTGAACTTAGTACATTCGATGCAAAATGATATCAGTCACCACATGTCTTCAGATTTTAGTATTCATTCAACTTTATCAGCGGACCTTGAAACCAATTTAAGTGATTTAGTCACTACGCATAATAATTCATTAAAGTTTGACTCTTCTTCCATTCAGCAAAACTCACATCAGACTGAACCATCTAACGCTAAGGAGATTGTTTTACCGCCTCCAATGAGTGGTAATTTGAAAAAGTTTGTGCAATCTGCCGTAGCGAACGAGACACTTTCAGTCTCTACTGCTGTAATTGAAGCAACCCTTAATTTGATTGGGGAGGATTTGATTCAACGTTCGCAAGTCGAAGTAGAATTAAAATCATATCGGTCAAATTTGGTAGAAATGGATCAAACCATTCAGCGCCTTACTTCACAATTGAGACGGATGGAAGGGGAATTAGAATCCCAAATTTTATTACAACGTAGATCACATAATTCCGCCGAGCATGGATTTGATCCCTTAGAAATGGATCAATATTCATCACTTAATCAACTCTCAAAATCAATATCAGAGTCAACATCAGACTTGTTAGATATCAGAAACTCTCTGCATGAAAAGCTTCAATCTGCAGAAAGTATATTGATTCAGCAGGCAAGAATACAAAACAACATCCAACACTCGTTGATGCGTACTCGTGTCGTACCATTCAAGACGATAAAAATGCGTCTTGAACGCTTATGCAAGCAACTTTCGATGAATCTGAATAAATCTGTTCAGTTACAGATTGAACATGCAGACATCGAATTAGATCGTAGTATTCTTGAAAAGTTGATCACCTCACTTGAGCATATTCTGCGTAATGCGATTGATCACGGAATTGAGTCAGCAGAACAGCGGTCGAAATTAAATAAACCTGAACAGGCAGTCATGCAACTGACACTGGTGAATCATCACAATGAGCTGAGTATTTTGATCAAGGATGATGGTCGAGGAATTGATTCACAAGAGATTAAGCAAAAAGCTGTTGAATTTGGTTGGCTCAATACTGAACGGGAATATTCTGAAACTGAAATATTACAATTGATTTTTAGACCAGGCTTTACCACTGCTGCAAAATTAACAACCGTTTCAGGACGTGGTGTCGGTTTAGATGTCGTTAAAAGTGAAATACAGGCACTGGGTGGGCATGTTCATGTTTCTTCGGAAAGAGGACAAGGAACTTGTTTTGAAATCAGAATTCCTAAATCTTCAATTATTACAGAAGCATTGATGGTAAAAGTTGCGGACCAATTCTTTGCCTTACCGTTACATCAAATACAACGTGTTGAAATGATTGATAGACATGATTTTAATCACGCGAAACAACAGGGTCAGTTGTTGAGAGTGCATGAAGCAAGTTATCAATTAAACGATTTGGCTGACTTCGTGTTGTTAAATCAAAATATAAAAAGAAACTCACCATATTCAGAAACCCAAAAAGTTCCAGTGATTTTGGTGAATATGCACCAGTCTCAACCTGTGGCTTTATTCGTTGATGAAGTCTTAGGAACTAATTCACAAATTATTGTGAAACAGACTGGGGGGCTGATCCATCAAATTGATTATCTCAGCGGTGTAACCATTATGGGCAGTGGAGAAATTTGCCCAATTTTAAATTTAAATCGTGTGGTTCAATATCTCACTCAGCAGGATTGGTCTATACATCTAGAGTCGAAACCCTCTAATTTAGAGCATGACAATGAAGCACCTACGATTTTAGTGGTTGATGATTCGGTCACAGTTCGAAAAGTGACAGCTAAACTACTTGAGCGTTATGGTTACCAGATTGTCACAGCTACAGATGGTATTGAAGCACTTGAACATTTACAGCATTCAACACCTGCCTTAATGTTAATTGATGTTGAAATGCCAAGAATGGATGGTTTTGAAGTGATGCAATGGCTGAGAAATCAACCACATTTGCAGAACTTACCTGTGGTTATGATCACTTCACGAGTGGGGGATAAGCATAAACACCATGCTCTTGAACTTGGTGTATCGGCTTATATGGGTAAACCTTTCCAAGAAGCAGTGTTAATTGAGCAGATCAATCAGCTTTTAAAACAGGATTGAAGTATTTTAAGCGAATTAAAAAAGGATGCATTCGCATCCTTTTTTATATTTCATTGCTCTTAAATTTTAATGTTATACCAATAGCTCAATTAAGATTTTTTCATAAATTTCAGCCAAAGGTTCCAAATGTGCGATTTCAACATGCTCATTAATCTGGTGGATCGTGGCATTAAGTACTCCCAGTTCGAGTACCTGAGCTCCAGTTGGTGCGATAAATCGACCATCTGATGTACCACCACTGGTTGATAATTCTGTTATCGTGCCAGTCACATCCAAAATCGCTTTTTTGGCAGCATTGACGAGCTCTCCAACAGGGGTAAGGAATGGTAAACCTGATAGTGTCCACTCGATATCATACTCAACGCCGTGGCGATCTAAAATTTCATGTGTACGTGCTTTTAATTCATCAGCAGTAACTTCTGTAGAATAACGGAAGTTAAATAATAAGTCCATCGTGCCAGGCACAACATTGGTTGCACCCGTTCCAGCAGAAATATTCGAGATTTGGAAAGACGTTGCAGGGAAATACTCATTGCCTTGATCCCATTCTGTCTCACACAATTCAGCAATTGCTTTTGAGGCTGTATGAATTGGGTTAATTGCCAAATGTGGATAGGCCACATGTCCTTGCTTACCTTTCACTGTTAAATTGGCATTGAGAGACCCACGACGGCCATTTTTAACAATGTCACCTAAAGTATTCGTACTTGACGGTTCACCAACTAAACACCATGTCATTTTTTCTTGGCGTGCTTCTAAAGTTTCTACAACTTTCACTGTTCCATTGATAGATGGACCTTCTTCATCTGAAGTGATCAAAAAAGCAATCGAACCTTTGTGGTCTGGATGCTTAGCAACGAAACGTTCAGAGGCAATTACCATGGCTGCCAACGCCGTTTTCATATCTGCACTGCCACGCCCGTATAACTTTCCATCTCTAATTTCTGGGGCGAATGGATCGGAGTTCCACGCTTCTAGATTGCCTGTAGGAACAACATCAGTATGACCCGCAAAACAAAACACAGGTGATTCAGTCCCGCGACGAGCCCATAAGTTATCTACATCTTCAAAACGCATATTTTCAATGTTAAAACCAATCTTTGATAATCGATCAGCCATAATATTTTGACAGTTATGATCGACTGGAGTCACTGAAGGTTGGCGAAGTAATTGTAAGCTTAAATCGAGTGTTGCAGATTGGGTCATGGAAAGAAATCGAATTGGTCAAAGTCGAACTATCATAAAGTATGTTGAATTTGATGCAAAATATTAATCATTCAAGGGAATCAAATTTAAATAAAAAAAGCCCTATTAAAAAATAGGGCTTTTAGCTTCAACTTCGAATTAGTTGTTACGAATTTCGTTTGAAGTTTTTTCAGCAGTATTTGTTACAGTTTCCCCAGCTTTTGAAACGTCTTGTCCAAAACCTTTGAATGTATTACAACCAGTTAATACAAATGCAACTACGAATGAAGCGGCTAATACTTTTTTCATCATTATCTCCAATGATTGTAAATTATTTTGATGCTTAATCAGAATAAAAATTAATCATTTAGAAGAATATGAGAGTTTTATTATCAGAATGTTATTAATTGTATTCGATACATTTTTTTATTACACGAACTACACGTAAGGAAGCTTTAATGCTGGTTGACGGTACATATAAAACTGATTTGTCTGTACATTGTGATAAAGCCCATTGCTCCACCAATGTGCTTCATTTGAAGTCTGACTCGCATTCGGACAAATCCATTCCTGTCTTTCCAGTCGATAAAAAGATGATCGAAATTGATGTCCCCATGTGCCCATACGACGATGTGGGCTGACCCAGTTGGGTAAGGTTTGAAGTTCGGTATGATACGGAAAGTAGAGTTGACCTTTCATCACCGCAATTTTTCGATCAATTTCATAAGTATTGGCTTGAGTAAACTGAAATTGTTTTTGCGTAAAATGATTGAGCTTTCTAAATAGGGTGTCACTTCGATTTAATCCGTACCAATGTTGAAGTTGAAAGTCTTGTTCTGCTAAATAAAATTTCAGTGCAACTTCCCATTGTTCAATTTCTTGGGTGTGATGATTTAATATCACAAAGTCAATTTCACCCAAAGTATGGCGGCCGTCAATGATTTGAACACTGTGATCTAACAGCGAAAAATCAGCTTGATCGCGTTGATCATCTTGTAGCCAGAACCACATTAAATATTCAAAGCGCAAACCTAGACGCGTACTTTTAAGTTGCTGAATAAAATCAATCAGTTCTTGTGGGTTTTGATCTAGATCATGAAGTCTGGAGATATATTTTTCGTACTGAGTTTGCCAAAATAGTTCATGGTGCATTTCAAAAGGATGAACGATCGTTAATTCTTTAGGCGCAAAACGAATAATATTAGGACTTGCGATGACAAAAGCCAGTTGACGTACAATTGCATGATGAAAGTTCTGCCATGGCTCATAAAAATCAGATTGCACCGTTACTCCAACCAGAATTCAAAACTGAAAATAAATTTACAATCAGACACTACCACAAAAGCATATATACTAGTGAGATTCAACTGAATGAGTTGCGGTATGAAAATCGTGTTTTGGCGGAGCTTGGTCATTATTTTTGTGACTCTAGGTTTTATTGGTGCGCTGTTGCCAGGATTGCCAACCACAGTCTTTTTAATTCTTGCCGCATGGGCTGCTTCAAAAGGTTGGCCACAGGTTGATGATTGGCTACTCAATCATCCTAAATATGGACCAACACTGCGAAATTGGCGTGAGCATGGCACGGTTCCACGCAAAGCAAAATGGCTCGCCTCGATGATGATGTTGATCAGCGGTATTCTTATGCTTTATACCAATGCTCCTGATTTAGTAAAAATTTTTACGAATCTCACTATGCTAATTGTCGCGATTTGGTTGTGGTTAAGACCTGAATCAAAAAATATTGTTTAAATAAATGATTAAAAATAATTTAACGCTGAGTTTTGTATGAACCCAAATCTTGAAAGTTATACCCTAAGTCAGGCGGATATCCTGATTGATATGGCGAAACAAGTTCTATATGTCCCACGTATGAAAAAAAGCTATTTGGTGTCTACTGGATTGAACGGTATAGGTGAACAGGAAAATTCAGGTAAAACCCCAAGAGGATGGCATCGCATTGAACAAAAAATTGGCGATGACCACCCAATCAATGCTGTTTTTAAAGCACGTATTTGGACTGGGGAGATCTATGATGTGGAACTTGGCAAGCAATTTCCAGAACGTGACTGGATTCTAACGCGAATTCTTTGGTTAGCAGGTTTAGAACCTGGTTTTAATCAAGGGGAGGGTTGTGATACCTATAATCGATATATCTATATTCATGGTACGCCAGAGTCAGAACCTTTAGGTCTTCCTAAATCACATGGATGTATTCGAATGCACAGTGCAGATGTCATTGAGCTATTTGATACATTTGACGAAGGCGCTTTAGTCTATATTTCAGAACAAGAGATCGAATTGGATCAAATTTAAATCAGAATCGTAAAATGTGTTGTGATCAAAACTTTGAATAAAAATAAAAACATATCTCTAATCAGGCAAATAATAGACAAAAAAGCGATTTTTTAAGAGAAATGATCTATTTTTTAATCATTCAAACTGAAAAACTGAGAAACCTGTAGAAAAGCGTTTGACAGTATCTGAGGATTCTCTATAATGCACCACACAAACGATGAAGTTGTAAAGGGCGCTTAGCTCAGTTGGTAGAGCGTCTGCCTTACAAGCAGAATGTCGGCGGTTCGATCCCGTCAGCGCCCACCAAGCCTTTACGTTAAGTTTTAGTGCAGCGGTAGTTCAGTTGGTTAGAATATCGGCCTGTCACGCCGAGGGTCGCGGGTTCGAGTCCCGTCCGCTGCGCCACTTTAAGCTTAATAGATTGTTTGTACTTTAATAGAGATATTACATAAGTGCAGCGGTAGTTCAGTTGGTTAGAATATCGGCCTGTCACGCCGAGGGTCGCGGGTTCGAGTCCCGTCCGCTGCGCCATTTTATGTAATGACCTTATTAAGGGCGCTTAGCTCAGTTGGTAGAGCGTCTGCCTTACAAGCAGAATGTCGGCGGTTCGATCCCGTCAGCGCCCACCAGATTTTTTGTGATGCAGCGGTAGTTCAGTTGGTTAGAATATCGGCCTGTCACGCCGAGGGTCGCGGGTTCGAGTCCCGTCCGCTGCGCCATCCTAAAAATCAAAGCCTAATAAGGGCGCTTAGCTCAGTTGGTAGAGCGTCTGCCTTACAAGCAGAATGTCGGCGGTTCGATCCCGTCAGCGCCCACCATATTCAAGCTGAAAAGCTTATATGACCCTAATTGCGTAAGCAGTTGCCGTTGCAGCGGTAGTTCAGTTGGTTAGAATATCGGCCTGTCACGCCGAGGGTCGCGGGTTCGAGTCCCGTCCGCTGCGCCATTTTCTAGATCCCTTGTCTAGATATAATGGTTTAAATCAGCAAGATTTCTTTCTTGCATCTTAAAAATAGCGGTGCTATTTTTATTCCTCAAGGGCGCTTAGCTCAGTTGGTAGAGCGTCTGCCTTACAAGCAGAATGTCGGCGGTTCGATCCCGTCAGCGCCCACCATATTCTTTCTATAAAAAGTCTTTTAAGTTTCTATAATTTATATAAAATATGATGAATTCATGTTTATAATAGAATTATGAGAAATCCATACCAGCGTAAGCCTTCAAGTACCTCTATTGCCTCTACAGTTGTCTCTCCAAAAGAACAATACCAACAATTTATGGAAACAATTGTAGCTCAGGCTAAAGTTTATAGTTTATATAATGATGGTTGGGCATTGTGCTCCACTCCATCTGGTCAGCGCACGCTTGCTGTTTGGCAAAGTAAAGGAATGGCACAATTATTGGTTCGTGATAAGTGGGAAAAATATCATGTGGAGGAAATCCAACTGATACCATTTATTGAACAAGTTGTTCCTTATATTCGACAACATAATACTCACTTGTCACTGAACTTGATGCCAGAAGGTCAAAATGTTTTGGTATCGGGGCGACAATTTCTAATTGACCTAAAAGCTTATCTATACCAGTTATCGATCGATCAACCTGAAAAATTAAATAGAGAAGGGGTTCCTTCTCCTCGAAAAATCCGAATACATGATAAATAAAAAATTTAGTATTCTTTTAAGATCCAGCCACTAATATAAGCAAAATATTCTCTAAGCCATGCGTTATATCGTGTGGTTAAAGGAGTTTCAGCACTGACTGATGTGATTTGGGTATAACCTTGAAATCGGGCAATGGCTGCAGCACGTGGGGTATGAAAATCACTGGTGACAACCACAATATGACTATCTTGGTTTAAGCCTATTCTGTTTAGCAGCGGAACACTGTTTTTTAGATTGAGTTCGGTGCTGGTGCTTTGACTTTCTTCAAATATACGCTGTGGGTGAATACGATACTTGTCGATCAAATATGCTTTCATCACTGCAGCTTCAGTAATTTTCTGATCAAAACCTAAACCGCCAGTTACAATAATAGAACTACTGGAATATTGAGCGGCGATCGTTGCACCTTGGTCTAATCGAGCCTGAAGCGTTGGGGAGGGTTGGTTATTGATTAAACCACTACCCAAAATAATAATCGCATCAGGTGGTGTATTCATGATGGGGGAATGATTTGATTTAGCTAAAAAATTAAAAAAAATAGCCAAGCTGATTAACCAGATGGAAAAAATTGTCCATCCCATTTTCCAAAACAAGTTAAAGTTAGAATGATTCAAACGGTAGAGTTGGATTTTCTTATTAAAAAACAGACATACAATAATCATTATGCCAATAAATGCTGGAAGTACAGTACCCAAATGAATTTTATTTTGACTCATTAAAATGATTCCATCGATTAATAGTATCAATGCTATTAACCAAGCGAAAAATTTTAAAATCCTTATATACATTCGATGTCATCACTAGTGGGAAATGAGAAAAAGTATATCGCATAAAAAAACCGAGCAGATTAAATAAAAATCGTGCTCGGTTTTGATCATAATAACCTTGTTAGTAAACGTCTCTACGGTAGCGACCAGCTTGTCTTAATTCATCTACAGTAGTTTCACCTAAGATTTCAATTAAAGCTAGATCAACATCGCTTGCCATACCATTGATACTGCCGCACACATAGATGACAGCACCTTGATGAATCCATTTAACGACTTCATCCGCATTTTGACGCAGAATATGGTGTACATAGACTTTTTCTGGTTGGTCTCGAGAGAACGCAAGATCAATACGCTTTAACATCGCTGTATTTTGCCAAGCTTCGATTGTTTCTTTATAAAAGAAATCATGTTCGCGTTGGCGTTCACCGAAGATGAGCCAGTTGTCAGTGTAGTCCAAACGTACGCGAGCTGAAATTAAGCTCATTAGCCCTGCGATTCCTGTCCCGTTACCGATACAGATAATCGGTCGATTATCATCAATTAAATGGAATGATTCATTGGTTCGAATACGAAGTTGTACCTGAGCACCAACCGCAACATGATGTGTTAACCAGCCTGAGCCTAAGCCGAGTTGCTGCTGTTCATCACGTTGTTGACGTACCACCAAGCGCATCATGCCTTGAGTTGGAATACTTGCGATCGAATATTCACGAGTAGGTAAATTTTCAAGCTGCTCAACGAGTTCCTCAGCTGTAGCAAATGGCTGAATCTCGCTATTTAAATTTTTATTCCACAGGCTTTCAACTAAGGTTTGACCTGTAGTTGCGAGAACTAAAGCCTCATCTAAGTTGTGCTGTTGTAAAAATGCTTGAATACGTTCAATGCTATTGCCGGGTTGAATTTCCGCAATATCTCCAGCTTGCCAGATCGCGTCGTGATCAGACTCAAGCTCTAAATTATAAGCTGGTTGACCCAAACTGTTTGGATTAAGCAGTGTACGTTTTTGAAGTTTCCATTGATCAAAGACTTTATCAATAGATAGTGTTGCTAATTCCAATTGAGCAGCTTGTGCGAGTGCATCTGTCCAATTTTGAATATCTTGGTTATTGGCATTGTCCACTTCAATCACATTAAAGAGGGGAGTTGCACCAGATGCATTGAACCAGTCATAAATACGATGACCAAAACTACAATAAGTGTCAGGATATTCACGTGAACCAAGTGCCATAACTGCGAATTGAGCATGACTTAGATTCAGTGGATGAGACATCAATTTCTTTTCAAAGCTTGCAGCTAAGTCTGGAGCTTCACCTGTACCGTAAGTACTCGCGACCACTAGAATTTGAGATGCTGTTTGTAGCTCATTAGTGGTCAGGCTTTGCACTGATTTAACAGTGACGGGTTGGCGTGCTGCTTGCAGAATTGAAGCTGTACGCCAAGCCAATTGCTCGGATACACCAGTTTGACTTGCATAAGCGATGAGCCAAGGTTTGACATTTGGATCAACATCAACCACTGCTAAATTTTGCTTCGCTTCACGGGTCAATTGTTTTTGCTTGCGGCGTTTGAGGTAGAGCATCCAACCCGTCACAAAGAATAACGGCATAGCGAGTGCAGCTAACATCGCGAAGAACTGGTAAATAGGACCAAAGAAGCTGCCACGGTGTACAGGTAACATGCTGCTCATGATTTTTTCATTGAGCTTTTTGTCTTCGTACAATTCAACATCTTTCAATTGATTCGTATTTAAGTCGACAGTCGCTTTGTTACGAGCACGTTCATGTTGCGGAACAGGATCAACGAAACTCAGTTCTAATTCACCGTTTGCACGTTTAGGAATGGTGAAGGTTACGGAAGAAAATTGATTTTTAAACTGTTGATTAAAAGTAGACCAAGATTGGTTGAGCGCAAAGTGAATCTGTTCTGTTTGGAGTGATTTACGCTCTTCACGTCCTTCACGTTGAGCATTTGGTCCAGCATTTGAACCAGGACCTCCCGCTTGCATTTGGGGTTGCGGGCGCTCAACACCAAGCACTTTAAACATGCCGTTGCGCCACCAGTCATATGACCAATATAAACCTGTGCAAGCCAACATGAGATAGAAAATGGCCACCCATGTTCCAACGACTGCGTGTAAATCCCAAATAAAGTTTCGACCTTTTAATTTGGGTTTAACTGAAAACCATTGTTTGAAACTGTGTTTTTTCGGCCAACGTAGATATAAGCCACTGAGGACAAAGAAAATAAGAATCAGTGTACATGCACCGGTAATTTGTTTTCCAACTGGTCCGACTGTCAAGTTACGATGTAGTTGTTGTACGAATGCGAAGAATTTTCGACCTTTAATTTCAGGTAGTAATTCAGCACTGTAGGGATTGATCATCATGGTCAAACCACGACGTTCGCCTTCTTTCGCAACATTGATACTCGATGAGTCAGTAGGTTGAGCAGCAATTGTAATGCTATTGATTTTAAGATCAGGATGCTCCTGCTGGAAATGTTGATAAATTTCAGCTGGTGTTAATTTTGGGCGTTGTTCAGCAACAACTGTATAACTTTCCTGATTGATCAGCTTGATAATTTGCTGCTCATAAGAATATATCGCCCCAGTGACACCCATAAGTGCCAAAATAAGGCCTGCTGTTATTCCGAAAAACCAGTGTAACTGGAAAAATATTTTCTTGAACATAAGGGTCTGAGTGAATTGGAATTTTTGAATGGTGCGATTATAACCTAACTCAAAAAAAGTGGAATGTATTTGAAGATAATATTTATTCTCATTCTCATATAAAAAATTGTGATAAAAAAACCTCCAAAGTTGGAGGTTTTAATATAAAGCCGTATTTACAGTGATTTTGGCTCACCAACGCTTTCTTTTAGATGTTTACGGATGGTCTCGAAAGAGAAATTTTTGCTGTTCATTCGTTTTGGCAAGATATAAGCGCCTTGCTGACCTTTAACTTTAAAGTTCACCAAAATGAAATCTGGCGTGTTATACCACTCATAGATATCTTTCCAACCAATTGAACCTACACCTTCTTGTAGTCCCATTTTTTGACGCATCACGATACCATGAGGCTGAACACCTAATTTAATTCCAGTAATTTCTTGTACTGGAAACTCATTCATTTTACGTTTAGCGTACCATTCTAGTCCAAACTTTCGCACTAAAAAGTATGTCAGCACACAGACTAAAGCCACCCAGCAAAATACAGTAGAGTAATTTTTAATAAAAATTAGACCCAAAATTGCAAGCGCAGTAATTGCACCCATAATAGCCCAAGCTTTAGTTCCAATTTTATTTGTGCTGCGCCAGATTGCGAGTTGCGCATGGCGTTGTTCAGCTTCAGTAACCTCGTAAGGAACGGGTTGTAAAGTGTAGGCGTATAAGTTTTTTGCAGTCATAGTTTCGTTAACAAAATGTGTATATCTGAGCAGAGTTTAGCATTAAATTAATACAATCAGGGAGTATATTGTACTAATTTACTGCCTTGAAAATTCAACATTTACAGTGATGCCAATGCGCTTGATTGAGTATCATGTTCATGACTTAAACTTTGTTTTAAGGTACTCAATCGTCTTAATACACCAAGCATTAAAGAAAGTTGCTGTAAAACAATCAATGATTTATGTGAATCCTGATCATCTTTATTCAAACGTTCACGAATCGCGGACTCCAAATTTGTCAGATTTAGCTCAGGGAATTCATCTCGCAAAAAAGCACCTTGGATATCATTTAACGCTTGTTGAAGTAGTTCTAATGTTGACTGATCTTGAATTTTTTCACGATGTGCACCTAGCGCAGCAATATAGCTGATAAATGTATGATTGAGACAGAGGAACTCAAATGCTAAAGCTTTTTGTGTTGGATCAAAATCAGGTTCTGTTGCTAATGTTGATATGAGCGATGCAACATCAGCATCACGATTATGTGCAGTGCGGCGGACTACACGGTAGTTCAAACTGTTATTACGTCCATGATGGTACTGTTGGACGACTTCAGTAAGATACTGGCATTGAGCTTCAAGTGAACGTCTGATTGAATGGGGGAGTCGTCTGAATTTCCAGTCAGGAAAAATAAAGCTCACCCCAAACCATGCCAATGCACAGCCAATTAAAGTATCTAACATTCGAGGAAATGCCGCTTGGAAACCTAAACCGTCCAAATTGAAA
This sequence comes from Acinetobacter sp. YH16032, assembly GCF_013417345.1. Lineage (NCBI taxonomy): Bacteria > Pseudomonadati > Pseudomonadota > Gammaproteobacteria > Moraxellales > Moraxellaceae > Acinetobacter > Acinetobacter sp. YH16032. The sequence continues at coordinate 76,509 of NZ_VPEE01000004.1, forward strand.
TTAATTAAGGCTAAGATCGTAATAAAGGCAGTGGCTTGAGCATATTGCTTACTGCGTAATTCAAAAAATAGGACGCCACTCACAATTAATAATAAGAGTTGACCTTCGACAGAAGGAACGAAATACAGAATTGCAAAACCAAGAATAATGCCACCGAGTGTTCCCATGATCCTGAGTCTGAGTCGACGTTTTGTGGCGTTGAAGTTTGGTTGACTAACAAATAGGGCTGTTAACAGTACCCAATAACCGTATTCGATATTGGTGACTTGAACAAAAACATATCCGATGAAAAGTACGATGGAAACACGAATCGCATGTCGAAAGAGAACGGATTCAGGTGTTAAATTTTGTTTGATACGAGAAACAATATCTTCCCAACCTTTTAGATCGTCATCTTTAAGTTGGTTTTCTAAATGTTTAGTGCGATCAAATTTAATATGCCGTTCAGTTTCAAGGTTTCGTAATTGAGCATCGATGGCTTTTAAGTTCTGGAGTAAGGCAAAAAGAGCATTGACCCAGATAAGATCATGTTTTTGTTCATCACGGATTTTTTCTAATGACTTTCTGAGATTACTAAATGCATGTTCAAAACGTGGATTATGCTGGTAAGTTGTGCGATTTAAGATGCTTTCGCTTAAATCTTTACAGGCTTTTGCTTGCAGTGTCAAAATGCGTTGGAAGCGAAATAAAATATCACTGTGTTCAAAGGCTTTGGTTAATTGTTGATAATCAATATGTGCCGAGTCAGCTCGCTCGTGAATGTCCTGTGCAATAAAATAATATTGTAAGCTGCGACGGGTATCACTTTGACCACGATCTCCTTTTAATCGGGTAAGGAGTGTGGTTTTCATATCATTGAAGATACCTACTAATTTCCCATTTTCCAGCGACAAGCTGATCATACTTTTTTGGTAGCTATTCGCTGTCATATCCACATCAAAGAGATTGGATTTAGCAAAAAGGAAATCACCGAGTGAAGAATAGCTTTTCGAGAGTTGATCTTGAACTTGTCGAGCTGGAAAAAGCAAGAAACTAAGCGTAGACAAGATCCCATACCAAATGGCACCAATCACCAAAAGACTGGGTTGCATGTACCATTCGTCAAAAATATCAACACCTAGCATGGCATATACAGAAATTACTAAGCAACCATATGAGATGGTGGCATAACGTCTGCCTAATGAGCCTAGTAAAATGAGACCAATACAAGAGATGATCAGGCCTGAAGCAAAAAGCACAGGATATGGGAATAACAGTTGAACAGAAGCTGCCGCAATAAAGAACCCAATATAGGTATAAATCAGATTCATGATACGTACTGAGAAGCGATCATCGATGTCGCTCAGCCCAGCAGCAACAACCCCTAATGTTAATGGGATCGTCATTAATTGCTGATCTAACAGATAGGGAATAAACGCGGTACCTGCGAAAGCCACAATCATCCGCAGGTTATACATGAATGAAGTATTATAGGTTGCTTTTTTAAGCTGAATCAGCCATTTGTTCAAACCAGAACCCTTTATAAATATAGGATAGGGATAGATGAATATTAGTTGAATATTCATCTAATTTAAATTGGGATTATATGCTTGAAATTGACTGTTTGTCTTTATTAAACCACTCAAACTGGATGAGTGTTTTAATCCTTAAAAAATCAGTCTTCCAAGAAAACAGCAAAATCTTCAACTGGAACTCGAGGTGTTCTAAACGTATTTACAAGCGCATCGGTGTCGGCATAGCCTAAAGCCATCCCACAAACGAGCTCTTCGTTGGCAGGAGCTTCAAGAACATCAGTAACGATTTTATGAAAATGATTCCATGCCGCTTGAGGGCATGTGTCTAAACCACGTGCTTTTGCTGCTAGCATAACATTTTGAATCATCATGGAAATATCCATTTTAGAGCCAATGCCCATGGCTTTATCCACGGTAAAGAAAATGCCAACAGGTGCATCAAACAATTGATAGTTTCTAAGATGTTGTGCAGCCATCTTATCCTTTTCACCTTTTTGAATGCCCAGCAATCCATAAAGTCCCCAACCATTTTCACGACGACGATCGATATACGGGGAAATCCATGTTTCTGGATAATAAGCAAAAGTCTCGGTGTATTGTTGAGCAAGTTCAGGGTTTTGATAAAGTTCCATTTGTGCTTGACAAACTTGATCAATTAAACGTTGACGACGTCCGCCTGTCACCACATAGACTTTCCAAGGTTGAGTATTTGTGCCAGAAGGTGCTCTTGATGCGACTTCTAAGATTTCTTGGATAAGTTTTGTGTCTACGGGGTGATCTAAAAAGGCACGTATGGATTGGCGTCCAGTGATCACTTCATCAACGGCTTGAGTATGTTTTGTGGACATTGCAACTCCTATTTGAATAATTTTGGATGATCCATGATGTCTCTACGACTAAGGTATAATTTTGGATATGCTTTTAAATAAAGATTTTATAAATTATACAGATATAAACTTTTTTCAATTCATCATCAGAAATTGTGATTGAGAAAATTGGTTTTGACAATAAAAAACATTTAATTATGAAACATAAGTTGCTAGATTAAGTTACAACGAATACACATTATGTTACGTATTTATTTTAATCAATTCATCAAATTTTTAAAAAAGCAGTTTAGTGCATCGTTGATTATTTTAAATTAATCAAACGTTGTGATTGGGATTCAGCAGGTTGACCAAGCATATATGCACGGATGCAAGATGAAATAATTGGAGATTTTTAATGAGTCAATCAAAAAATCAAACATTTTTAAAGAAAAGCTTAGCAATCGCAGTTGCAACTTTTGCAGTTTCTACCGCACAAGCAGCGACTGAAAAAGATGAAATTCAAAAATTACGCCAAGAAGTTGAAGCGTTAAAAGCTTTAATTCAACAGCAACAACAAGTACAACAACAGCAACAAGTACAATTGGCTGAAGTTAAAGCTCAACCAGTAGCAGCAGCCCCTACAAACTTGAAAACTAAAGCGGGTGCTGAAGTGAATCTGTATGGTTTTGTACGTGGGGATGCGAACTATATCATTGAAGGTGCTGACAATGACTTTAACAGCGTTGGTAACGTTGGGCGTGGCGGTGATAAAGATCCAAAATCTGTTGAAGATAAATTACGTGCAACGGCTAAAACAACACGTCTTGGTTTAGATTTCAAATCTAAAGTAGAAGGAGCTGATGTTGGCGGTAAGGTAGAAGTGGACTTTGCTGGAACAGATGAAAGTTTACGTATTCGCCATGCATATTTAACACTGAATAATTGGTTATTCGGTCAAACTACTTCAAACTTCTTGTCAAATCATGCACCAGAAATGATCGATTTTGGTACCAACATTGGTGGCGGAACAAACCGTTTACCGCAAGTACGTTGGTCTCATAAATTAGCGCCTACGACTCAATTATTCGTAGCTGCTGAAGAAGGTAATTCATCAGGTGATACAATTAAGTATCGTTTACCAACTTTAACTGCAAAAGTCACGCAAGCTTATGCAGAGGGTAAAGGTAATGCTTCAGCTCGCGCATTAATTGAAAATTATAAGTCTGATAAAGCTGGTGATGATAAGACTGGTTTTGGTGTAGCGATCGGTACAAATTACCAAATTAGCGAACCACTCAAAGTATCTGCTGACGTGTCTTATGTAAAAGGGAACAGCAACTATTTATATGGCTCAAATAGTGCTTATGTTGTCGATGCAAATAACAATATTGAACAAAATGAGTTTATTGCAACGCAACTTGGTGCTACATATAAGTTCTCACCTCAGTTACGCTCAACACTGGCTTATGGCGCACACTATGCTGATGACAGCACGGGATATGCTAAAACTAACCCAAGTGCAAATGAAACTGTTCAACAAGCCTGGATTAACTTCATTTACACACCTGTGAAACCTGTTGATCTAGGTGTTGAATATATTAATGGTAAGCGTGAGACTTTCGCAGGTCAGAGCTATAATGATGACCGTGTAGGTCTAATGGCGAAATACAGCTTCTAAGCATGATTTATAAAAAACCGAGCATAGTCTCGGTTTTTTTATTCACTTGTCATTCATCAGTTCAGACTAAAGAATGTCTGAATTTTGCTGATTGAATAAACAAAAGTAATGCGAATTATAAAAAAAAGTGCATAATGTTCGGCTTAAACAGTGAGCAGTCCTGATCATCAGGAATTTCTTAATCATTTTAAGTTCACTAAAACATATTTAAGTGTTTGTTTGAGCCATAAATCAATTGTATCAAGCAGAACGCATGTCTAAGAATAGAGTGCGTTTTGTGCTACTGATTTATTTTGAAAAGTGTATGTTTTTTATTAACAAGATTGAATCCAATGAAATCGAGGAATTAATATATTGTTACTCAATTAAAAATTTTATCTATTCTTTTAGATAATCAATATTGAATAAGGATATGTTTATTTTTGGATGTGAGATTCGATATAAATCTTATTGATTAAAAAACAAGCATAATATGAATTAACAGTCATCTGTATTTGCTGAGAATTAATGATGGAATTTACTTTTAACGCTTTTTACACGTTAATTGCTGCAGTAATAGTTTTATTGCTTGGCCGTTTTCTTGTCAACAAAATCGACTTCTTAAAAAAATATAATATCCCAGAACCTGTAGCCGGTGGTTTGGTTGCTGCCATAGTTTCTTTAATTGTTCATAATCTGTGGGGATACAGCATCACCACGAGTAGTGAATTGCAAACCAGCTTTATGCTGGTGTTCTTTGCTTCTATCGGTTTAAGTGCAAACTTCGCCAAACTCAAAGAAGGTGGTATGGGTCTGGTGATCTTCCTGATCTGTGTCGCATCATTTATTATCGTACAAAACTTTGTCGGTATGAGCCTTGCAACGTTGCTTGGTATTGATCCACTTATTGGTTTAATTGCAGGTTCTATTACCTTAACGGGTGGTCATGGTACTGCTGGTGCATGGGGTGAGATTTTAGAAGTCGAGCATGGTATTCAAGGTGCTTTAGCACTGGGTATGGCAAGTGCGACATTTGGTTTGATTATTGGTGGTTTGATTGGTGGTCCATTAGCGAAATTATTGATTAATAAGCACCAGCTTTCATCACCAGTGACTAATTCGGTTGAAAAAGACACACGTGATGCGAATGCAATTGCAAATCCGAATGATCAAGGCGAGTTTGTGCCTTTTGAAAACCGTAATCAAGTTCGTTTAATCACTGCGGACAATGCGATTACCACATTAGGTTTATTTGCTGCGTGTTTGGCATTTGCTGAATTTATGACAGGTTATAGTAAAGGCACTTGGTTTGAGCTTCCAACTTTCGTTTGGGCATTAGGTGGTGGTGTTATCCTGCGTAACATCCTCGAAGGTCTCATGAAAGTGGAAATCTTCGATCGTGCAATTGATGTATTTGGTAATGCCTCTTTATCGTTATACCTAGCAATGGCACTTCTTTCACTTAAGTTGTGGCAATTGGCTGATCTTGCAGGCCCATTGGTTGTGATCTTAACAGCTCAAACCTTAACTATGGCATTGTACGCAGCATTTGTCACTTTCCGTGTGATGGGTAAAAACTACGATGCAGCAGTTCTTGCAGCAGGTCACTGTGGTTTCGGTATGGGAGCAACACCAACAGCAGTTGCAAACATGCAGGCGATTACAAATATGTATGGTCCTTCACATAAAGCATTCTTAATTGTACCTTTATGTGGCGCCTTCTTTGTTGATTTAATCAACGCAACAGTGATTCAGATGATTCTAAAATTCTTTGCTTAATCTGAAGATTTTTTAAGAAAGTGTCATTTACAAAAAGCCCCTCATCTGGGGCTTTTTGTCATAAAAAATTCATACAGACGACCTGTCAATGATATGCTTTCATTCAGTTTAGATTTTTAATTTCTGATGCAATGAAGAAGTTTGTACTCCTGATTTCCCTCTTATCTTTGATTGGCTTACAAGGCTGTCAACAGGTTGTAACCAAAGCTCAGCTTTCAAAATCAGTGTCTACTCCTTTGGTGGATGCTTCATCTCATATCATTAAAAATAAGCATAAGAAAACTGATGCTCCGAGTATTGCATTGGTGCTCGGGAGTGGGGGAGCGCGAGGTTATGCACACATTGGTGTCATTGAAGTTTTAGAGCAACGTGGAATCAAGCCTGATTTTATTGTTGGTACCAGCGCAGGGAGTATAGTCGGGTCAATATATGCCAGTGGAAAATCAGCAAAATCGTTGCGTGAAGTTGCATTAAATATGCAAGTCAATGATGTACGTGATTTTAACATTGGTATTCAAGGCTTTTTTGATGGCGCTAAGGTTGAGAACTATGTCAATAAACAAGTGGACTTTATGCCCTTAGAACAGCTTCCTATTCCAATGTATGTGGTGGCAACAGAGTTAAAAAATGGAAATTTAACAGTATTTAACTATGGTAATACTGGGCAAGCAGTGAGAGCTTCTATCTCTATTCCAAGCATGTTTATTCCAGCTAAAATTGCTGATAAGGATTATGTTGATGGCGGTTTAGTAAGCCCTGTGCCAGTCAATGTGGCGAGAGAATTAGGGGCAGATATTGTCATTGCTGTTGATATTTTGGCCCAGCCAGAGCACACGGAGACCTCGAATGTGTGGGGGATGTTTAATCAAAATATAAATATTATGCAAAATAAGATCGCGTATAACGAGCTAAAAAATGCAGATATTGTGATACAGCCAGATCTAAGAGAAAAAGCACATATCTTTGATGTTAAGGGTCGTGAAAATACGATTCAAGCAGGTATAACTGCAGCATTGAATAAGGTTAGTTTATTAGATCAGGTACGTCATCGGACGATAGGACAATATGATGCTCATCAATATCCTGCCCATGATGATAGTAAAAGAGCTGTTTGTTTAAATTGCTAAATTAAATCAGATCTTAATTATCTCATAAAATATATAAAAAAAATAAGTAAAATCATTGTTATAAATTGAATTATTGGTATATTGGGGTGATAAAAATGAGGGTTAGTACTTTATCTAACCCTTAAAAAGATGAAATATAAATTAAGGTGTAGTGTGTCAGTTTTTCAAGTTGGTCAAATTGTTTATTTAGCGTCAAATTCAGATATTACATTCGAAATAATACGAATTAACTATGATGAAACCTATGAAATCCAAGTCAAGAATCAAGCATCGTTAAAGTTAAAATACGATAATATTTCTGCTGAGATGCTTCGTTTAGTCAAAGATGAATAAATTTTAAGCAAATTTATCATAGCTTCTGAGAGCGAACGATTTCCTCTGATACTTTTAAGCTATCAAGCCTTGAAATTATTGGAGTTTGTTTCTGATTTAAACATTTTATAATCAAGAAAAAAGTTATAATAGTGTATTAAATCTCCTGTCATGATTGAGTTCTAATATTTATGTCCGAATTTAACCAAGCGTTACCGCTTGCAGATGATCAGTCTGAATTAACGATGTCTGTATTAATGACGCCGGATATGGCGAATTTCTCAGGTAATGTACATGGTGGAACAATTTTAAAGCTGCTTGACCAAGTTGCTTATGCGTGTGCAAGTCGATATTCAGGTTCTTATGTGGTAACTTTATCTGTTGATAAAGTGAACTTTAAAGAACCAATCCACGTGGGTGAGTTGGTGACTTTTTTAGCCAGTGTGAATCATGTGGGGCGTACCTCAATGGAAATTGGGATCCGCGTTGAAGCACAAAATATTCAAAAACGTACGGTACGACATACCAATAGTTGTTATTTCACAATGGTCGCTGTGGATGAAAATGGGAAACCAAAACAAATTCCACCGCTAAACCTAGATAATGACTGGAAACGCTGTCGTTTTGAAGCTGCTGAGCATCGTAAAATTGCTCGTTTGAATGAAAATCATCATCCTTCTTGCAGCATATATAAGAAATCGGTTTAAGAAAAAAGACTTCACATGGTGAAGTCTTTTTTTATGGATTTTGTAGCTTGGCGAGGGTATGTCCATCGACAATCATGTACCAGTTGCCTTGTGCATCCTTGTAGGGTTGACGAGTGACAATAAATTTCGTGTTGATAGGACCTAAACCTGTTTCAAATCCAGTATCTGAAAACTGTTTAATTGGAGCTGAAACGGCGGTTTTTTTACTGAGCTGATTGTTACTATATTCTATACGACCATTAGCAGTAATATTCAATTGAACACGACTGTCCGCGCTAATCCAATGTCCTACTTAATCCAGTTTATCCTCTGGTAAAGGTTTGGAACATGCAACCAGCCATAGGCTGAGTATCGCGATCCCAAGAAATTTCTTCATTTTCATGTCACGTGCTTAGAATTAAATTGGCTTTTTGGTTAAAATATGTGATTTATTTGTCATTTATATCGTTTTATAATAATTGTGTATATGTGTTTATCGTAATTTATAGAGAATTATTCAAAAAAAACAGGCATAAAAAAAGTAGAGCTGTAGCAAAGCTCTACTTTTTAATCAGATCAAGCCATCGGGGGAAGACTTGGTCTAAAATTTAGTCAATTTATTTTTGATTAATTACTGAGCAGGTTGAGCTACAGGAGCTTCAGTACCTTCTTCAGCTGCAACCTCTGTACCCGGTTGAGCAGCTGTTGGTTGACCAGCAGCAGTAGTTTCAGCATTTACTGGTTGTTCTTGAGAAGAAATCAACACTTCCTGTTTTTTTTCATCTTTTGCTTCTGTTGCAGCAAATGTTGAGAAAGCTGTGAAGGCAAGTGTAGTTGCTAATAAAGTTTTAACTAAATTCATGAGTGGCATCCTTATTCAATAAAATAAATTAGAATTTAATGTCATAAGCTTTCCGAGGAGAGAAGCGAATATGAAATTAAATCTAGATCATCGCGTAAAATGTTAAAAGCTGAATCGCATCTAATACGGTTAGCGAGTCAACGAAATTCATCCTAAGTCCAGAAGCTCAATTGGGCAATCAATGCAACAAAGTGAAACATGATAGTTAACGAACGACTAACAAACCAAGGTGCAATGTAGTTTTTTTGTCTCAATGAGAGTCAATATGCCTCATAAAGTTGTCAAAAAATATGTCTTGGTGAAGAAAAAAACAGCAATTTTTTTACGTAGTTTTACATTTGAAAAGGTTCGATTAGAAAATCAAAATTGAAGTTTTGAATTAAATTCAGAGTAATGATCTGTGAAATAGATTTACATATTTTCAATTTTGATTCAACAGTTCACTTATCCTATTCAATTCCAATCATTTAGTCTTTTGAATTCATGCATTCATATAAATTATGAGGAAAATTATCCTAGACTTGTTTTTTAGATAAATTCCGACAAGAATCCGTACACCTCTTCAAATTCAGAGATCCATTTTGAAAGTACTTGCAACTCAGTCAGTGCCTACACATATCATTACAGGTTTTTTAGGTGCAGGGAAAACCACGCTTTTACAACAACTTCTCAAATTTAAACCTAAAAATGAGCGATGGGCTGTATTGATGAATGAGTTTGGTCAAATTGGCGTTGATCAACAGTTATTGCCAAATAATGATGGCTATGAAATCAAAGAGCTATTGGGTGGATGTCTGTGTTGTACAAGTCAATTGCCAATGCAAATTGCATTGTCTCGGTTATTACAAGAATCTCAACCAGATCGGCTATTTATAGAGCCGACAGGGTTGGGTCATCCTGCACAGTTGGTTGAACAACTGACTGAACCACATTGGCAACATTTAGTTGCGATGCGTTCTGTAGTAACAGTGATTGATGGATCTCGTTTACATGACTCTGATTGGATGAGGCAGAGTTTATATCAAGATCAGTTAAAAGCGGCTCAAGTTGTGGTTGTGTCTCATGCTTCGGACATGAATGACATGGATCGAAAACAATTGGCTGGTTTAAAACAACAATATTTAGCTTATATTCCACATTGGCTTGAAGCTGATCAAGGCAATATTCGCTTAGAACAAATTGATTATCCTTATGTGGGAATTCAGCGTTCAATGCAACCCTTATTCAAGGTTCAGCGACAGTTCAAAGCTGAGGAGGAAATGCCAGCTGTAAAGCAACTTCCATATCATTACGTCGAACAGGCTCAAGGGTATATTGTGGCAGGATGGAAGCTTCCAAAACGTTGGCAGTTTGATTTTTATGAATTATTAGACATCCTTTGTGAGCTAAAACACTGGGTACGTATTAAAGGCATCTTCAATACCAACCAAGGTTGGATGACATTCAATTTTAATCCTGATCAATTCAATTACAAATCAGGCGAAGAGAATACTGATAATAGGATTGAAGTGATAACCCAGCAGAATCAAGATTGGGAGCATTTAGAGCAATCAATTCTTAAGGCGCGAATCGATGATCAATAAAATCGTTAGATCATTCAACTCAGAATACAGACGGATTGAAAAGCATTTTCTCAATGTACGCTGAATCGGGTATGCTTAGCACCAAATTTGAGGATACCCCTTATGGCGTTAAAAGCGACGATTTATAAAGCAGATTTAAACATAGCCAATATGGATGTTCATCAATATGGCGACTATCAGTTAACGATGGCTCTACATCCGTCGGAAACGATTGAACGTTTGATGGTTCGAGTATTGGCATATGCTCGTTTTGCAGATGAGCATTTAGAATTTACTAAAGATTTATTTGAAACTGATGAGCCAGCACTTTGGCAGAAAGATTTAACAGGTCAGTTAGAAAAATGGATTGAAGTGGGTAGTCCAGACGAAGATAAAGTAAAAAAAGCGAGTGCGCGTTGTAAGGAAGTTGCGGTGGTCACTTATGGATCATCAGTGGATGAATGGTATAAGCGCAACAGTAAATTGAAAACATTGAAAAATGTGCAAATCTGGCAACTCAGTGAAAAAACAACGGCACAAATCCAAGCATTGTGCGAACGTACAATGCAACTGCAATTGAATGTGATGGATGGCGAGTGGACATTGATTTCAGATCAAGGTCAAGCTGAGATTGAGTGGACTCAATTACAGTAAGCCACTAAGATTTTAACGATTAAATTTGGAGTAAGCACATGACGGCTGAATTAGAAATTATTGACTTGGTGGTAGGTGAAGGTAAAGAGGCTGTAAAAGGTGCTTTAATTACCACGCATTATACTGGTTGGTTGGAAGATGGTACGAAGTTTGATTCATCATTAGACCGTGGTAATTACTTTGAGACTGTGATTGGTACAGGTCGTGTCATTAAAGGCTGGGATCAAGGTATTATTGGAATGAAAATTGGGGGTAAGCGTAAACTGATTGTGCCTGCACATTTGGCTTATGGTGAGCGTAAAATGGGGAATATTATCCCAGCCAATTCTAATCTAATCTTTGAAATTGAGTTGTACGATGTAAAAACTCGCGATTAATTAAAGTCGATGAAAAGCCCTGCATTGCGGGGCTTTTTTATGTTACAACAATGCTGAGCATGCAATAGATATAACAAAAAATTTCTAAAAAACGCACCGACTCAGCAGAATTAGGATTACTATTCAGAAAATTCATTCAAACAAAATTAGGGATATAAGCGCTGAATGTTTAAGTCATTTTTTCCGAACCCAAAGTGGTTTTTTCTCTCTGTCGTCTTATGGTTTTTTATTAATCTCGCTTTATGGTTTTTTGCGGATGGAAAACAATGGGGCGAATATTTAGGTTTTCCTCAAGGTTATGCAGAAGCTGAACTTGCGATTAATATCAGTCGTTTTTGGTCACCGCAATTTTTGTGGTTCTATCTATGGTTCTTGGTGGCGACCGCCTTATTTGCACTGTTTTGGAAAATAAAATCAGACAATCCGTGGCAGCGTTGGTCAGTATGGGGATCTGCATTTATCCTTTTTAATATTTGGTTAACAGTACAAGTCAGCGTTGCTGTGAATGCATGGTATGTACCATTTTGGGATTCTATTCAACAGATTTTAAATTCTGGTGGTGGTGAGGTGGATAAACTCTATGCGGAATCATGGACCTTTATCAGCTTGGCCGGTATTTCAGTGACATCAGGCGTCATCAGCGCTTTCTTTACCAGTCACTATATTTTTAGATGGCGTACAGCAATGAACGAATACTATGTTCAGCATTGGGAGAAATTGCGTCATATCGAAGGTGCTTCGCAACGTGTACAGGAAGACACCATGCGTTTTGCAACGATCGTTGAGGATTTAGGGGTCGAGTTAGTCCGTGCAGTACTGATGTTAATTGCCTTTCTTCCTTTATTATTTGCATTGTCTGCGAAAGTGCCTGTTTTACCATTTATTGGTGAGTTGCAATATTCTTTAGTATGGGCAGCGATTGGATGGGCGGTATTTGGAACTGTCTTATTAATGGTGGTGGGTATGAAACTGCCAGGATTAGAATTTAATAATCAAAAAGTGGAAGCGGCATATCGTAAAGAGTTGGTATACGGCGAAGACCATGAAAATCGTGCGCAACCTGCAACCTTAAAACAACTTTTTAAGAATATTCGTGCTAACTATTTTAAATTGTATTTCCATTATGCCTATTTCAATTTGTTTGCACGTTGGTATGGACAACTGGATAATCTGTATATGTTATTTGTGTTGTTCCCCGCGATTGCAGCAGGCCTGTTGACACTGGGATTGATCCAACAAATTATGGGTGTATTCAATCGTGTTCGTGAGTCATTCCAATATTTGGTGAGTTCGTGGAAAACGATTATTGAGCTACTTTCTATCCGTAAACGTCTAAAAGCATTTGAATCTATTTTGGATAAGTAGTGTCCATCATGGATTTAAATTATTAAAAAAGGCTCGTATATACGAGCCTTTTTATGTCTGAGTGGGAACTTAGAGCGTGCTGAAAATATTTTTTAGAATCTTACAAAACCACTTACGTGCGTCTAAGTCATCCTTATGGTTATACCAGTTAACACTGACATTGAATGAGCTAACTTCAAAAGGGAGTTCAAAAATTTGAATATCCGTATGCTGTTGATAAACCTTCGCGGCTCTCGAAGGCAGAGTAACCAGAAGTTCTGAGTGTTTTACCACGTTCTGCAAAACACTGAAGTGGGGGACTTCAAGCATGATCTGACGAGAATGACCAAGTTCTTTTAAACGCTGATCAATTTCAATATGACCAGTACTCGATTTGATCGCAACATGTTTTTCCGATAAATACGCGTCCATGCTGAGCTTTTGCTGTATGCGCGGATGCTCTTTTTTAGCGATACAGACATAACGTTCCTCAAACAAATTTCGAGATTCAATTTTGGGCATAATGGTGTGACTGCTATTAAAAACAGCCACATCCAAAAAGCCTTCAACCAGCCATTCCTCTACTTTTTCTGAGTGAATTTCCTCAATTTCAAGTTTGATATTGGGAGCATGTTGTTCTAAATATTCAATCAGCGAGGGAAGTAAACAAATTTCTCCTAAATCAGAAATGCCTAAACGAAATACTTTTGAAGAGGTTAGCGGGTCGAAATGCTTGGCAGAATCAATTGCCATATCAATTTTAACAATTGCTTCGTAGAAACTTGGATAAAGACTTTGTGCAAGCTTTGTGGGTTTAACACCAAACTTGTCACGTACAAAAAGCTGATCATTCAGCATTTTCCGCAGTCGATTTAAATTATAGGTGACGGAAGGTTGACTGAGATTCAAACGTTCTGCGGCGTGACTGATATTTTGAGTTTGATAAATAATAATAAAAACTTTAATCAGACTTAAATCGATCAACTTTACATTCCTTGTAAATATTTAGAGACAGTCGCTATATCGAATAACCACTGTAACAAAAAAAGAGAGAGTTAACTCTCTCTTTTATTTTTAATGACTTACATGTTGTTGATGAATCATTTACTCATAAGCCACGTTTTTAACGCCGTTTGCTGCACCTGCAATTTTTTTATTGCGCAGATGGATCGCAGTCACACTGATCACTGCAATCATACAAGGGATAGATAAGGCAATGAAATTATATTGAACTGGCAAATTAAGGCTGAGTAACCATCCACATAAGATCGGACCCAAGATCGCGCCTAAACGACCTACGCCAAGTGCCATACCTAGACCTGTCGCACGTATGTTAGATGAATAATATTGTGACATATAAGCCAACAATAAAATTTGTCCGCCAATCGATGCTGCACCTGCGACTGCTACACAGAAGTAAAGCACCATGGTAGGTAAGTTATAGCTTAATAAGAATAGGGAAATTGCGCCGCTCACAAACAAGGTGCAAAGAACTTTAGGTAAACTGAATTTATCAGCAAAAAAACCACCAAAGATTGCACCCAGCATACCACCAATATTGAGCGCAAATAGGAACACTAAACTGGTTGAGAGGTTGTAGCCAGCTTCCATCATCAGTTTAGGTAACCAGTTACCAAGCGCGTATACCAATACCAATGCCATAAAGACACTTGCCCAGAATAGAACAGTGGTTACTCCACGACTTTCAGTAAATAAGTCTTTCACTGGTGATTTAGACGATTGTTGGTTTTCTTGATGCAGACTAATGCGCATATCAGCAGGGATTCTTAGATTTGTGTCAATTTGTTCTAAGATATGAGCCGCTTCTTTATGTTTATTTTGACGAACCAAATAATCGATGGATTCAGGCAATAACTTCCAAATGATTGGCAATAGAATGAGTGGAATACCTGCAATCATAAACATGATTTTCCAGCCAAATTGCGGTACTAGCCACATGCCTAAAATGGCAGAACACATTCCGCCTACAGCGTAACCACTAAACATCAATGACACTAAGGTGGAGCGTAAACGCTTAGGCGCATACTCTGTCATTAGTGTAATAACATTCGGCATTACACCACCTAGACCTAAGCCAGCAATAAAGCGATAGATTCCGAACTCTTGAGGATTGCTCGCTAAGCCACACATCACGGTAAAACCACTAAAAATGACAATACAAACTGCAATCAATTTTTTACGGCTAAAGCCATATTTTTCAAGTTTGTCACTCATACTGCCAAAAATGATGGCTCCAAACATCATGCCAAAGAGGGCAAGACTTCCTAAGAAGCCCGCCGTCATTGGATCGATTGCCCATTCTTGCATGAGTTTAGGCAATGCCACACCGTAAATGACTAAATCATAGCCATCAAAAATAATAATCAATGCGCTGAGTAAAATGACTCGCCAGTGAATGGCTTTGAGTTTGGCATGATCAATAATTTCATTTGCATTTAACGTATTCATGGAGACCTCCCTGGTCAATGAATCGGTTGATAACAGTCCTGTTAACGTTTTTTACGCGTATTTATATGGCTTCAGCCACGAGATGTTTCTCTATTGCTTGGCCTAAGCGTTGTTGTGCGAGTACAACGTCTTTTTCTAAATCGTGTTGCCATAACCAATCAAAACGGTGTGCCAAATGTTGACCTACACTGTTAAAGTCTGGATATAGGGGGGAATATAATTCGTAAATCTCACCAGATTCGCGTGACGTGTTTTGTACACGGATGGCACGCTCTTTGCGCAGTTGCTCATAGACATGAGAGAGTTGTGCAAGGTCTTCAGTGCAGATTTGCGCTGAGTGATGTTCCAGATGTTTGAATAATGCAGAAAGAATTAAAGCATCTTCAAGACCTTGACCAGCACCAGCTCCTTGGTGTGGCAACATCGCATGTGCTGCATCACCAATCAAAATGACATTGTGTTCGCTGTTCTGATAAGTCTTAAGTGGCTCAATCTCATGAAGGGCCCAGATGGTAGGCTTTTCAATTAAGTTCAGTAATGCGCGACAGCTCTCACTCCAATCCGCAAAATCAGCCAGCATTTCAGTTTTGGTTGTTGGTCGTGTCCAAGGGGTACCTTCTGGCAGAGTTGTATTCTTGCGATCTGACTTAAAGGCAACAATATTGATTTCTTCACCTTTACGAATAGGGAAAGTTAATATGTGTTTGTCTTTCCCCAATAACATTTGTGGGACATCTGCAAGTTCAGGATCGTGTCCAAGTTCTGCAATGACTTGTTTAAAATCTAAATACTTGATAATGCCGCGATAAGCCCATGTTCCTGAAAATTGAGGATCAACCTTTGGAAGTTGATGCGATGCTAATACATGATCACGCACAACAGAATGGATACCATCACAACCAATCACGTAATCTGCTTCAACCACTTCACCATCTTGGAATGTTAAACGAACTCCAGCGCTCGAAGCTTCAACAGATTGCACACGTTTATTGAAATGTGCATTTTGTGAAGGAACGAATGGAATAAGTGCATCTAAAAAATCAGCACGATGCACTGAAGATTGACCGACTTGAGGTGCGATCGAAGCCGATAGGTATTCATCCGTATAGCCATTACGCCATTGGAACCAGATGTCTTGATAAGGCGCAGCAACTGTATCCGCAATGGCGTGATATTCTTCACCCAAGCCCAAAAGTTCAATTGCTTTAACAGCATTGGCACCAAATGAAATGCCTGCGCCAATTTCTGAAAACTGTGCTGCTGACTCATATAAATGCACATCAAATTTTTTATTTTTTACCAGGTTGGTCATTAAAGCTAATCCAGCAATACCACCACCAATGAGCGCAATCTTAATTTTTCTTTCCATGATTCAATTCCGAGTTGTTTGCCCTGAATAAGATCATTACTGATTTTTAACTACTTATCCAATTTATATATTTTGGTGAAAACTATTTAAAAAATTGATAGTTTGAATTTGACGTCTATTCCCACTGGTTTTGAAGCTTTATTGTCAATATATGATCATTCATGTGCATGATTTAGCAAATTTACTACCTAAATTTTCATGTGCTTACTTGTTTTACAGTGTATCTGTAGGGAAATGCGTTCAGGATGTGATACAACAAAAACATAATGACAACGATGAAAATTGAGTTTAAGTGATGACATTAAAAATGAATAAAACTGCTTTACGTACACTGTGTGCATCGGCTTTGATCATGGGCGTATCGACATTTTCGAATGCGGGACCAGCTGTAGATCAATTGAGTGATTGTTTGGTCAAGTCGACGACTGCTGCTGATAAAACGACAGTACTACAGTGGACATATTCAGCACTGTCTACTCATCCTGATTTAAAAGGCTTTAGTAATGTCAGTGCTGAGCAACGTACTGCATTGGATCAAAAGTTAGCGCAAGTCTTGCAACGTGTGATCGTAGAGCAATGTTCAACACAGACCAAAGCGGTGATTCAAGCTGAGGGTATTCAAGCTGTTGGTGAAAGTTTCCAAGCACTGGGTCGTAGTGCAGGGGAGGAAATCATTAAAAACCCTGAAGTGAATAATCAGCTGAAAGGGGTGGTGCGTTATATTGATTTAAATAAATTGGTGACAACATTCCTCACCCCAGATATTTGGAACAAGCTTGGGATCACTCGTTAATCTCGAATTTCAATCAATCGTAAGAATATACATAATTTAGCGATTAATGAATGTAGGATAGAGTTACTCAATATCATAATTCAAACTAGAGAAAAGGCAGGATGATATCCTGCCTTTTCACATTGTACGCATAGAAATTATTTGAATAACAGTACACTTTTACCTTGCGTATGTCCCTCTAAAATGTCTCGATAGGCTTGCTGTGCTTCTGTAAAAGGATATTCACGACTGACTGTCCAATTGAAGCTGTTATTTGCAACGCTTTCCACCACGTGTTTTAAATTGGAAACATTACGTTTAACCCATACTGCTTGAATTTTAGCAGATGACAGCTTGCGCCCTGCAATCGTGCCCATAAATCCGCCATTTTTCACTGTAGCCAATGAGGCTTGAGTGGCATCCTCGTTACCTGCCATATCAATCGAAGCATCAAATTGATCTGGGTGGACTTGTTTCAGACGCTCAATTAAACCTTCGCCGTACACGACAGGAATCGCCCCTAAACTGCGGATATAGTCTTGGTTTTTTGCAGATGCCGTTGCTACGACGGTAATGCCACGACTCACAGCCAATTGAATGGTGATTGAACCCACACCGCCTGACCCACCGTGTACCAATAAGCTTTGCATTGGACCAATTTCATCTAAAATGGTCATCGCAGTTTGAGCTGCTCCTGCAATCGAGCCTGCAATTGACCATTCCAGATTTTTAGGTTTTGCGACTAAATTGGCGAGGGGAACATCTATCACGGTTGCATGGGTAAATGCTCCATCAGAACCCAGTACTTCGTCACCGACTTTCCATGCACTGTTTTCAGCTACGTCTAAGATTACCCCTGCAAACTCAGTTCCAAAGGTTTGAGGGAGTTGTGCATGTTTGAATTCACCTGTCATACGACGTGCATCAATGGGGTTTATGCCAGCGGCTTTGACTTGAATGCGTGCCATGTCTGATGAAAGTGGTGCTAAGGTTTGTTCTGTGAGTTCGAGGACTTCGGGTTGTCCGTATGCGTGTGCGAGGAGAATTGTGCTATTCATGGTTATTCACTTTTGCTGAATCTTTTTGTTGTTTTTATTATGGGAAGAAGAACGGGTGGGGTGAAGCGCTAAAAATAGGACAGTGTTTTCTTTTTACCTCTCCCTAACCCTCTCCTGAAAGGAGAAGGAACATCCAATATTAAATTCATGTTGTTATATGATTCGCAATGAAAGCTCCCTCTCCCTATGGGATGAGCAACATTGTTGCGCAAGGGAGTGAGGGAATTAATCACGTATAAACAAAGACTTTGAAAGTTGAATACATTCTAAGTCTTCAAGTTTGCCGATATGGCTACTTTTAGTTGGTCATATTGTTTTTTGAAACAAGCATATATTTAATACAACAAATATAAGAAGTTTGAGGGTGTTTATGTCTGAGATTTTATTGCAAATGTGGGAACCACAAAGACAAAGTATTATTGAAAGTCACCAATTTTATGTTGAGCAAGCAAAATCTAGATTATTGCTAAAATTTGATAATATTGAGGAAGAGTCAGAAAGATACGTAGAAGAATGGTTAGATAAACGTTCAAAAAATTATTTTGATCCTGATTTCCATGATCCTGCTGAAATTTATGAGCAAGCTAACGATGAAATGGTAGACTTTTATCTTAATTTGCAAGAGCTTCACAAAAATGTTCTTTTTAGTATTCTGTCTGGAATGTTTCATAAATGGGAAAAAGAGCTTCGTGAATGGCTTATTAATGAGATGCGACATTGGAGAGGAGCTAAAAAATTAAGAGAAAAAATATGGTCTTTAAATATTAAGCAAATTTTTGACCTATTCAAAGATTTTGGTTGGGATATCTACTCGGAACCATTTTTTGAAAAATTAGATACATGCAGAGTTCTTGTAAATGTATATAAACATGGAAATGGGAATTCATTTGAAGAGTTAAAACAAAAATATCCAGAGTATATCGTTGATCCGTTGGCTTCTTCGAATAAAAATTACAGTACTGAGTTGCAGTACTTAGATCATACCAATGTCGAATTTGAGAATAAGCATCTCGATATTTTTGAAGAATCTATTACTAATTTTTGGAAAAGCGTTCCCCAAAATATTTTTGAGGAAGATGTCATTAGTATTCCAAATTGGTTGCAAAAAATTTGGAAATAAAAAAACCCGCTTTCGCGGGTTTTCTTTTAAAGAAAGATCAGATTAACCAATCAATTTCTTCATTAATTCATTGACTTGCGCAGGGTTGGCTTTACCTTTCGCTGCTTTCATCACTTGACCAACAAGACCGTTAAAGGCTTTCTCTTTACCAGATTTATACTCTTCAACCATTTTCTCGTTAGCAGCAAGAACGTCTTTAATGATCGCTTCAATTGCGCCTGTATCAGTTTCCTGTTTCAAGCCTTTTTCCGCAATAATCTCGTCCGCAGTTTTGCCTTCTTCCCACATAAAGCCGAACACTTGTTTTGCGATCTTACCGTTAATGGTGTTGTCCACAATACGCGCAATCATGCCGCCAAGTTTCTCAGCTGTTACAGGCGAGTCAGCCAACTCTAAGCCAGCTTTGTTCAAAGCACCGGAGAATTCACCCATCACCCAGTTTGCAGCAATCTTACCTTGTGCAGCACCGCCCGCAGCTTTTACGACTTCTTCATAAAACTCTGACATTTCACGAGTCAGTGTTAAAACGTGAGCATCGTACTCAGTGACACCAAAGTCAGCCACAAAACGTGCACGACGTGCAGCAGGAAGCTCAGGCATGGTCGCTTTAATCGCTTCAATTTGCTCGTCTGCAATAATCACAGGCAATAAGTCAGGGTCAGGGAAGTAGCGGTAATCGTTCGCTTCTTCTTTCGAACGCATTGAACGTGTTTCCATCTTCACAGGGTCGAACAAACGCGTTTCTTGGTCGATGGTACCGTCCCATTCCAAGATTTCCATTTGACGTTCAATTTCAACATTGATCGCTTGTTCAATGAAACGGAATGAGTTCAAGTTTTTCAATTCACAACGTGTACCAAATGGTTGACCCGGACGGCGTAAAGACACGTTACAGTCGGCACGGAAAGAACCTTCTGCCATGTTGCCGTCAGAAATGCCTAACCAACGCACAAGGGTGTGAATCGCTTTAATGTAGGCAACAGCTTCTTCAACCGAACGCATATCTGGTTCAGATACAATCTCAAGAAGTGGTGTACCTGCGCGGTTTAAGTCGATACCTGACATCCCTTCAAATTGGTCATGAATCGATTTACCTGCATCTTCCTCAAGGTGCGCACGTGTCACGCCAATGCGTTTAACTGTACCATCTTCAAGTTGGATGTCGATATGACCCAAGCCCACAATCGGGTTGTCCATTTGGCTGATTTGATAGCCTTTTGGAGAGTCAGGGTAGAAATAGTTTTTACGTGCAAATACAGATGCTTGGTCGATGTAAGCATCGATACCCAAACCAAAGCGAATCGCAAGATCAACCACTTCTTTGTTCAATACAGGCAGTACGCCCGGCATTGCCAAATCAACAAGGCTCGCTTGTGTATTTGGGTCTTGACCAAATTCAGTTGAAGAACCTGAGAAGATTTTAGATTTAGTCGCAAGTTGAGTGTGAATCTCAATACCAATAACGACTTCCCAACCATCAATCAAATTTGACTTAGGTTTTGCATTGTTCTTCGCCATTATGCATTCTCCTCAGCAATTGCAGCGCGTTTGGTGTGCCAATCAGTTGCTTGTTGGTATTGGTGCACCACAGACAACAATTGAGATTCTGACCAGTAGTTACCAATCAACTGTAAGCCAACAGGTAAATCATTTTGATCAAAACCAACAGGCGCGTTAATCGCAGGAAGACCTGCAAGGTTGACCGCGATGGTATAGATATCGCCCAAGTACATTTCAACTGGAGAAAGGTTTGCACCAATCTTATACGCCGTTGTCGGCGCAGAAGGCGCAGCAATCACATCAACAGACTCGAATGCTTTTAAGAAATCTTGTTGGATTAAACGACGTACTTTTTGTGCTTTGACATAGTACGCATCGTAATAACCTGCAGACAGCGCATAAGTACCAATCAAGATACGGCGTTGAACTTCAGCACCAAAACCTTCAGAACGAGAACGTTTGTATAGGTCCATGATGTCTTTTGGATCTTCACAGCGGTAGCCATAACGTACGCCGTCAAAACGTGACAAGTTAGAAGATGCTTCAGCAGGGGCAATCAGGTAATAGGTTGGAACATATGCCTCAGTCATGTTGAGGTCAATTTCAACAAGCGTTGCGCCCATCTCTTCCAATTTTTTTAGAGATTCTTCAACACGAGCTTTAACGTCAGTAGCTAAACCTTCAACATTAAAGTACTGTTTTGGAATACCAATACGTAATCCTTTTACAGATGTGCCGTTCAAGTTTGCAACGTAATCATCAGCATCTTTTTGTACAGAAGTTGAATCTTTTGCGTCATGACCTGCCATCACGTTCATAAGGTACGCACAGTCTTCTGCCGAACGTGCCATTGGACCGCCTTGGTCAAGTGATGATGCATAGGCAATCATACCGAAACGTGATACACGACCATAGGTTGGTTTTAAGCCTGTAAGACCACAGAACGATGCAGGTTGACGGATTGAACCGCCTGTATCTGTACCAGTCGCAAACGGTGCAAGGTCAGCTGCAACTGCCGCAGC
This sequence comes from Acinetobacter sp. YH16032, assembly GCF_013417345.1. Lineage (NCBI taxonomy): Bacteria > Pseudomonadati > Pseudomonadota > Gammaproteobacteria > Moraxellales > Moraxellaceae > Acinetobacter > Acinetobacter sp. YH16032. The sequence continues at coordinate 98,502 of NZ_VPEE01000004.1, forward strand.
CGAACCACCTGAAGAACCACCCGGAACACGGTCAAGCGCCCAAGGGTTCGCCGTTGCACCAAAGTAAGATGACTCTGATGTAGAACCCATGGCAAATTCGTCCATGTTCACTTTACCTAAAGTCACTAGGCGCGCAGCTTTAGCTTTCGCTACAACGGTTGCGTCGTACGGAGAGACAAAGTTGTCTAGCATTTTAGAACCAGCCGTGGTTTTAATGCCTTGCGTACAGAAAATATCTTTATGCGCAATAGGCAAACCAGTCAAAGCGGTCGCTGTACCTGCTTTGATCGCTGCATCAGCTGCGTCTGCTTGAGCCAATGCTTGTTCAGCAGTCACAGTGACATAAGATTTGACTTGCGCATCAATTTTTTCAATACGGTTTAAATAATGTTGCGTCAATTCACGTGAAGAGAATTTAGCGGTTGCTAAACCATCGATAAGTTCACGAACCGATAAGCGATGTAAATCTGTCATGAGAAAAATTCTTAACTAAAATTTAAATAGGGCAAAACTGAACAATTATTCAATTACACGTGGAACGAGATACAAACCGTCTTGCACAGCTGGTGCAACGGCTTGATAGTCTTCACGATGGTTTTGTTCAGACACAGCGTCTTCACGTAATGGCTGCGGATGGTCAAATGGACTCTTAAGTGGCTCAACACCTTCGGTATCAATGCCTTTCAAGGTTTCCATCATTCCTAAAATTTTATTCAAACTTTGAGCATATTCAGCAGATTGAGTGTCATCCAAAGACAAGCGTGCTAAGTGTGCAATGCTTGAAACGGTTTGTGCATTTAAATCTGCAGATTGCTGAGCATCTGATGCTGACATGCTGTCTCACCTAATCAGTAATAAAAATATTCAAAATATCATGCGTTATAATAAGCGATTGACTTGTCCAAAGCATCACATTTAGTTAAAGTTGCCATCTTACGTCTATATAACGTTGAACTGAGAACGACCCGTGATTCTAAAACGACTAATTGGCTTGTTTTCGCCAGATCTAGCCATAGATTTAGGCACCGCTAATACACTAATTTATGCGCCAGGACGGGGCATTATATTAAATGAACCGACTGTTGTGGCAATTCGTCACAGTGGTTCACAAAAAATAGTTGCCGCTGTTGGCTTGGATGCTAAGCAAATGCTTGGTCGTACCCCTGCGAATATTTCTGCAATTCGTCCAATGAAAGATGGCGTGATTGCGGATTTCGAAGTCACTGAGACCATGTTAAACCAATTTATTGGTAAAGTGCATGAAAAGCGTCTTTTCCCACCAGCGCCGCGTGTTGTGGTGTGTGTGCCATGTAAATCAACTTTGGTTGAGCGTCGTGCGATTCGTGAGGCTGTATTCAATGCAGGCGCACGTGATGTACGTTTAATCGAAGAGCCAATGGCAGCAGCGATTGGTGCAGGCATGCCAGTTGAGCAAGCATGTGGTTCGATGGTCGTAGACGTAGGTGGTGGTACAACTGAAATTGCAATCATTTCATTGCAAGGTTGTGTCTATGCAGATTCATTGCGCATTGGTGGTGATGTTTTTGACGAACAAATTATTCATTATGTTCGTAAAGCACACGGTTGCGTCATTGGTGAAACGACAGCTGAAACCATCAAGAAAGAAGTGGGTATGGCACTTCCGGATGAAGATGGCAAAGTGCTAGAAATCGAAGTTCGTGGTCGTAACTTGGCGGAAGGTGTTCCGCGCGCAATTACGGTGACTTCTGATGAAATTACTCAAGCAATCACTGATCCATTGCAAAGCATTGTCTCTGCAGTGAAATCTGCGCTTGAACAAACACCTCCTGAGTTGTCATCAGATATCGCGGAGCGCGGTATTGTATTGACTGGTGGTGGTGCGTTATTACGTAACTTAGACAAGTTATTATCACAAGAAACAGGTTTGCCAGTAGTAGTTGCTGAAGATCCACTTTCTTGCGTAACACGTGGTGGTGGTAAAGTCTTAGAACTCTTTGACAACCCGAACCATGACATGCTGTTTGTTGGTTAATTTTCTGTAATTTAATTTAAGGACGAGGCGGTGCAACCGAATCTGTTTTCAAGACAACCGCCATCTTTTCGCTCTTTCATCATTGCAGTCATCGTGTGTTTGTTCGTGTTAATGTTTAATTGGCGCGCCCCACACTTGATTCAACCAGCAAGAGATGTCTTGTACGCGGCATACAATCCCATTTATGCCATCGCAAGTTATCCCGTTTTATCGAAAGAATGGCTCAGTCAACAAACCAAGTCTGAAGCGCAATTGCGTCGTGAGAATACTGCGATGCAGGCAGAGCTGCTTCAGGCTCAGGTTCGCCTTCAAAAACTCTCAGAACTCTCCGCTGAAAATACGCGCTTACGTGGATTATTGGATACGCCTTTGATCATTGACGGTCGTATGGAAATCTCTGAGGTGATCGGCACAGATGCTGATCCGTTACGTCATATCATTATCATTAACCGAGGTGCTGCGAGCCAACTGCGTGTCGGGCAAACGGTGTTGGATGATAACGGTATCATGGGGCAGATCATCAATGTTTATCCGCACAGTAGCCGTGTCATGTTATTGTCAGATAAAGAACACTCCCTATCGGTACGTCTTGAAAACTCTGGGATGCGTGCCATTGTGTCAGGCACTGGTGATTTAGGTCGTTTGAAAATGGAATATGTACCGACCAGCGCTAACGTCAAAGTCGGGGACAAGGTGTATAGTTCAGGTTTAGGACAACATTTTCCTGCGGGTTATTTGGTCGGAACAGTGTCCAAAGTTAAACGTGAAAATACCGGTGAGTTTGCGCAGATAGACGTGAAACCTGCAGCTCAATTGGCAGGTGGACACTATGTGGTGGTACTGTTCTCAGACTCATTAGCCATGGAGCAACCTCATGCTCAGCGCTAAAAAAATATCATCAGTTAAAACACGTGATCCTCTATGGATCATCGTGCTTTCAATCATTATTGGTTCGGTGTTGGTGGTGTATCCTCTGTCTTATACATTGGCAGGATGGCGACCGCTGATCATGTTGATGATTACGGTGTATTGGATCTTGCTTCAACCGACATGGTGTGGCGTTTGGTTTGCTTTTGCAGTCGGATTATTTACCGATTTACTGCTTGATGCACCCCTTGGATTACATGCGTTAAGCTTCGTTTTACTAACATTTACCATCCGTTGGTTTGTGCGTGAACGCCGTTTAATGACGTTTGGAAATACTTGGGCAATCGCTAGTGTTGCTATATTGGCACATTTGATTTATGTCCTTTTTGCACAAATTATTTCCGATATGCAATTTTCGATTACTCGTCATTGGCAGCCACTAATGAGCAGTATTTTAACTTGGCCCATCTTGTATTATTTGCTTAGAAAATGGCGAATTTAATTCTGGCGTCGAGCTCGCCTCGGCGTAAAGAGCTGCTTGCACAGCTTGGACTGAAATTTGATATTTTTAGTCCAGAAATCGATGAGTCTGTACATGATGGTGAGCAAGCGCATGATTATGTTCGACGTTTGGCAGAACAAAAAGCTCAGGTTGTTTTAGCACAATTTCCAGATGCGGTGGTCATTGCCGCAGATACAAGCCTCAGTTTAGATGGGCAAATTATTGGCAAACCTGACTCGAAGCAACATGCGTTTGAAATTTGGCAATCCTTGTCAGGGCGTCAGCATGAAGTTCTCAGTGGCCTTTGTGTGGCTTCACAACATAAAACAATAAGTACGGTAGTGAGCACAAAGGTTGATTTTCAATCACTCAGTCATCATGATATGGAAGAATATTGGTCAACTGGGGAACCTGTAGGAAAAGCAGGGGCTTACGCAATACAAGGAATCGCCGCAAAGTTCGTTCCTCGTATTGAAGGTAGTTACACCAATGTGGTGGGTTTGCCTTTACATGAAACATCACAGTTACTGAATCAAATATTGAAAAATGGTTAAGGCACTAAATTAACCTTTTAAAAAATTTTTATAATGTTTTGAGTGTTTTTTATGTCTGACGAGTTGTTGATTAACGTCACCCCAATGGAGTGTCGGGTGGCGTTAGTTGAAAATGGGACGGTCAACGAACTATTTGTTGAACGCAACGCTAAACGTGGTTTAGTCGGGAATATTTATAAAGCCAAAGTGGTCCGTGTATTGCCTGGTATGCAAGCGGCATTTGTAGACATTGGCTTATCTCGTACTGCTTTTTTACATATCAATGACATGATTTGGCCTCGTAATCAACCGACGCCAAATGTATTTGATCTTCTGCAACCGGGTCAGATTCTGACAGTGCAGGTTATGAAAGATATGTTAGGCACAAAAGGTGCGCGTCTAAGTACTGATCTTTCCATTCCTTCTCGCTATTTGGTGATGATGCCTTATGGACATCATACTGGCGTGTCGCAGCGAATCGAATCAGAAGAAGAGCGTGATCGTTTACGTTCGATCATTGAGCGGATTCAAGCTGAACATAAGTTACCTGGTTCTGTCATTGTCCGAACTGCAGCAGAGGGGATCGAAGAGGCCGCTATTGCGCAAGATATGGCGTATTTGGCAAAACTTTGGGAATTTATTCAGCGCAAACAAAAAAGTGTCGTGGTTCCATCTCTTATTTTTGAAGAGCTGCCACTTCCTCAACGTATCATCCGTGATCTGGCAAATGAAGATACGGTAAAAATTCAAGTCGATTCAAGAGAAGTGTTTGGCAAGCTACAAGAGTTTGTGGCTGAGTTTGTACCAAATATGGTTGATCGTCTGAAACACTACCCTGGTGAGTGTCCGATATTCGACTTATACAATGTTGAAACGGATATTCAAAAAGCATTGCAAACACGTGTTGCTTTAAAGTCTGGTGGTTATCTGATGATTGATCAGACGGAAGCCATGACCACTATTGACGTCAATACAGGCTCATATGTAGGTGGACGCTCTCTTGAGGACACCGTCTTTAAGACCAACATGGAAGCGACACAAGTCATTGTGCGTCAACTCAGACTGCGCAACTTAGGTGGAATTATCATTATTGACTTTATTGATATGCAAGAGGCCTCACACCGTGATGAAGTGCTTAAGCAATTTGAAAAAGTCTTAGAACGTGACCATGCAAAAACTAAAATCACCCAAGTGTCTGAGCTTGGCTTAGTAGAAATGACGCGTAAACGGACGCGTGAATCACTTGAACATTTGTTATGTGAGTCTTGTCCAACGTGTCAGGGACGTGGTTATGTGAAAAGTGCCGAGACTGTTTGTTACGAAATCTTTCGAGAGATATTAAGATATGCTCGAGATTTTGAGTCTCAGACTGACTTTACTGTCGTTGCGCATCCATCGGTTGTGGATCGATTATTAACCGTAGAAGCTGCGGCCGTCTCTGATTTAGAGCATTTTGTGAAACGTGTCATTAAGTTCCAAGTCGAAAATTTATACACGCAAGAGCAATACGATATCATTTTGAATTGAAATTGTAACAGAATATCGTTAAACACTTGTTACAACTGAGATTTTACATTCGATCTCGATTTCTCAATACTTAAGAAATCAAATCGAATAGCCAAAGACAGCGATGTTGTCTTAGCAAAGTGAGGTCAAAGTGGGCATGAATTTAACGGAACAATTAGCGGGTAGCCATCGTCAAATTGTGGATTCAAACAAAAGCGCTTGCTTGATGCTCAACGATCAAGGTCAAGAAGTTCGAGTTACACAAGCGATGGTCGTTTCGCTCTGTCAGCAATTAATCAAGCAGTGTCGTAATATTAAAAATTAAGGGGCCTTTTTAAAGCCCCTTAATTTTTTTGTAAATATCGAAATATACAGCCTTAAGCTGGTTTTTCATTTGCAATTTCTATATCCGCTACTACTTGTTTCTTTGCTGTACTACGCTTAGTAGCCTTTTTCATAATCTGCGGTTTTTCATCTTCAGGTAGACCCACAATTTTTTCAAATCGTTGAATCTCATCTTCTAAATGGGTCAATAAATTTTGCATCTTAGGCAAAGCATTTCGACATGCGGTTAAACCGACTTCTAATTTATCCATATAACTGGTCATTGTGATATTCAATGCTTGACCATCAAGTACGATAGAAGCAGGGTAAAGTGCGTCCAAACGTGCTCCGTTCCAATATAGCGGCTCTTTAGGTCCTGGTACGTTAGAAATAACGAGGTTAAATGCCTGACGTTTAGGTGCTAAACCAGAGATGATATTTAAACCTGCAGGACCATATACGAAGGCACTATAGTTGAGAATCTGATCTGAAGTCATGCGTTTGAATTTTTGTTTCGCATTCATTACGCTACGACGAATAAGATCGAGTCGTTCTAATGGATCGGCTTTATGTGTCGCTAAGTTCGCCAGAATCATCGTAATACGATTTGACATATCTGAATCATCCGTACGAACGGAGACAGGAACCATAGCGATTAATGGTTTTTCTGGTAAAGCACTTTGACTGATTAAATATTCACGTAAAGCACCGGAACAAATCGCAAGCACAATATCGTTAATGGTCACACCCAGTGATTTTGAAATATGGTTGAGACGCTTAAACTCATATGACTGAGCAGCGAAACGACGTGATGAGCTGACTTTTTGATTCAGAATACTACTTGGGGCTTGAAAACTAGATACATAGTCCGGATTACGTCCCATATCTTTAAAGACAGTTTCAGACAGCACTTTGAATACACCCGGTGTAGACTGCACTTGACCTTTCAAATTAGACAAGATTTGTTTTGCACGGCTTACTTTAGGTGTTTTAAGTCGCTTAGCACGCGGACCTTCAACACACCATGGCGGAACGATACTTCTTGCATTTGGATCATGAGAGAGTGATTTTTCAATTAAACGCATGCCTGCAATACCATCGACCATCCCATGATGTATTTTGAAATACATGGCGAAACGATTCCCTTCAATGCCTTCAATGATATGACACATCCATAATGGCTTAGCTCGATCAATTAATGAACTGTGCTCTTGGGAAATGTAGGTGAGTAGCTCACGAATACGACCAGGATGTGGTAGAGCAATATGTCTGAAGTGATGATCAAGATCGAATTCAGTGTCTGTGTCCCAAAACAGTCCGTTTAATTTATTATTAAACGGTGGAATTGGAATAGATTTTGAGTTGCGAATATCTGCCACTAAATCTTGAATAAAGGTTGGTGGCGCATCTTCTGGAATTTCAAATAAAAATAATCCGCCAACATGCATGGGCTGTTGTCTTTTTTCCAAAGATAAGAAAATAAAATCAAGCGGGTGTAATGGGCGCATAGTCTAGGTTTGCCTCACTGCAAATTTCTAAAATTGTTTTTTAGAATTATCAATCCAAGAGATCAGTATAGACGTATTTGTTGGAGGGGGCATAAATTTTTTTAATGAATGGCCAGTACAAAAAAGCCACTTTAAATCAGTGGCTTAAAACTTTGTGAGACAGTTTTTACTTTTTTAAATTACCTGAATGTAAACCACATTCTTTATGCGTTGCTTCTTCCCACCACCAACGACCTTCACGCTCGTGCTGATTTGGAAGTACTGGACGCGTGCATGGTTCACATCCAATTGAAATAAAACCTTTTTCATGCAATGGATTATATGGAATTTCCATCATGCGAATATAATTCCAAACGTCAGCACTCGTCCAATTCGCCAAAGGGTTGTATTTAATGAGTTGTTTACCTTCACCTGAAAAACCTAGATCAGCTTGAATCACTGGAATTTCAGTACGTGTACCCGGACTTTGATCTTTACGTTGACCCGTGATCCAACCATCAAGTGTTGCTAACTTTTTACGAAGAGGTTGAACCTTACGGATACCACAACACTCTTTATGATCATCTTGATAAAAGCTAAACAGTCCTTTTTCGTTGACCAGATTCTGAACAGCTTCAGCTTCCGGGAAACATATTTCAATGTTGATATTATAGTGCTTACGAACAGTCTCAATAAATTGATAAGTTTCTGAATGCAAGCGACCTGTATCAAGACTAAACACGCGAAAAGGTTTACCTAAATTTGCAGCCATATCAATCAATACAACATCTTCAGCACCTGAAAATGAAATGGCAATTTCACCTGTTTGATTTAAAGCTAAGGCTATAATTTCCGAAGGGGATTTATCTTCATACTCTGATGCAAGTGCATCAATTAAATCTATGCTTGGAATGGTAGTCATGAGAATCCTGGCGATATAGGCTTGGAAACAACAAGTCCTATATTAAAATATTTGATGTATATTTTAGTTGAATTCATAGATTTATCTTATGAAATAAAAATAAATACTTATGAATAAAATAGATTTAAAAAATTACATCGATATTCAACAATCTTCGGCTATGATATTGCAAATTTTATTAATGCTGAGGGCAGTATCATGGAAATCGTTTGTCTAGATCTTGAAGGCGTTTTGGTTCCTGAAATTTGGATTAATTTTGCAAAAAAAACAGGAATTAAAGAGCTTGAAGCAACAACTCGAGATATTCCAGACTACGATGTGCTCATGACTCAGCGTTTAAATATTCTTAAACAACATGGTTTAGGTTTAAATGACATTCAAGCTGTTATTGCAGATATGGGACCGTTTGAAGGCGCTAAGGAGTTTGTTGAGTGGGTACGTACTCATTTCCAACTCATCATTTTATCTGACACATTCTATGAATTTGCTCATCCATTGATGAAGCAGTTAGGTTGGCCTACGATTTTCTGTCACAAATTAGAAACTGACGAAAATGGTATGATTACAAATTATAAACTACGTCAACCTGATCAAAAACGTAAAGCAGTGCAAGCTTTACACGGTTTAAATTTCCGTGTAATTGCTGCAGGCGACTCGTATAACGATACCACGATGCTCGGTGAAGCAGATCAAGGTTTCTTATTTGATGCGCCAGATAATGTAATTGCAGAATTCCCACAATTTCCTGCGATTAATGGTTATGCTGCATTGAAAGAAGCGATCCGCAACGCTTCTGTACGTGATATTCCAGCCTAAGTTATTACTTTGAAAAAAAGGACGCTTTAGCGTCCTTTTTTTATAACAATTGTTAGAATCGATACCCGATTTTCATGCCATAACCTAATGCATAATTGTTGCTGAATTCTCCAACATTTATGCCACCCGTTTGAGCAGTTGCATCGCCTAACCAGAAATATTTAACACCAGCTTGAATAAAGCTTTGCTGTGATGGGTTGAATTGACCACCTAAGCCTACACTCCAATAACCTTCAGTTGGACCTAAAGTGGTTACAGGGTTTCCAGCTCCAGAGTCATAGCCTACAGTTGTGGTTGCTGCCCATTGATCATTAAATTTATGTGCAACACTTAAGGTTGCAGAGTACTGATCATCGGAATACGAAATGAGGTCCTGTCCAACTAATCCAAGTAATTTAGGTGTAACCGTAAATTGATCCCAATGAACCCAACGCAGGTTAGCAAACGCCAAAGTGTTTGTTGCAATTCCAGACTGTAAATCAATATTTACAGATTGTGGAGTAACTGCTTCAGTTACTGCAGCGATCTTATCTAATCTATTAAACTCAGGCTTTTTTAATGCATCGGCGTAAAGTGGAAGGAGCGAGGTTTCATTCGACTGAGCTTTGTGTTTAATCTCAGAGCGATAAGTGATAGATGCTTTTAATGCAATTTTTGGAATTTGGTATGCAGTACCTGCAATCCAGCCGTAAGCTTCTTTTTGGTCTACATGGATGTTATAGCCATTTAAGACTTGGTATGCACTACCTTTTAAATTGATATCAGCTTCAACTGTTTGCCATACTGGACCAGCATAAAAATTCCAATTTTCAGTGGGTTGATAGCCAATGAGTGCAGTTAAATTTTGTGTCTTAACTTCAACTGATGTACCACTTAAACTATTGCCAAATGATTGATTTTTAGCATCGTATAATGCATCTGCACCAAAAGGCTGATCGTAAATTAATCCTAAAGAAACTTGGTCAGTAATCTGTAGTTTAAGAGCAGTGTTTACAAAATAATAATCACTGCCCATATCGGTAATTTTTTCGCCTGTTAAATCCTGACCAGTGATTTTATTAATCACTGTGGAAGAACCTTTAACGGTGGGATCTAAAACAGAAATGCCAGCTTCTGCATAATTACCTGATTGGAGAAATGCTGAAATCGACTGACCTGAACGATCTAATCCTGCGGCGTAAATTGAAGTTAATGGGAGCGTAGATAATAAGACTGAGTATGAAAGTACTTTAAATTTCATGATGTTCATCCATGAATGCCATATGGCGAAAAAATTGCATGAAAAATAACATAAATAAAAAAAGAGTAAATACTCGGAAATGATTGAAATATAATCAAATTTATATTGCTTCATCATCAAGTTATGAGATTAAATAATTATGTCCATGTTTTTAAAAAGTATTATTGAGCAAAAAAGGAATTGTAGTTTGAGTCGTTTTCTTATTTTAAATGATGATATAACAGACAATTAATTTATACTTGTATAAAAATAAAAAAAGACCACATGATTGTGGTCTTTTTTTATTGATGAATGATTAGAATTTATAGCCGATTTTAAGACCATAAGCTAAAGCGTCATTGTCTTCAAACTTTCCTGCTGCGCTATGTGCACCTGTCTGAGCATCAGCATCACCTAACCAGAAGTATTTAACACCACCTGCAATAAACGTAGCTGGAGTAGGGCTATATTGAAGACCTAAACCTACATTCCAATAACCTTCTGTTGGTCCAAGTGTCGTTACAGGATTGCCTGCACCTGAATCCCATCCAACTGAAACATTACCAGCCCATTGCTCGTTAAATTTACGACCTACACCTGTTGTTACAGACCATTGATCTTTAGAATAATCAACTAGGTTAAATCCATTAGGTTTGCCCAAAGATGGTAATAGTCCACCAGCAAGCTCTGATAATTGACCAAATTTATGAGGGCGTATAGAGAAACTTGACCAGTCTACCCAACGGATATTAGCGAAAGCAACCGTGTTAGCCATAATGCCAGATTGTAAATCTAAATTTACAGATTGTGGTGTAGTGATTTTAGTTTCACCAGATGAATTAAGACCTGCTAAAGCTGAACCTGGTAATGCTCCAGAAGCCACTAGTAAAGAACCTAGAGGCGCAATGAGAGGAATACTTTCATTAACATTGACTTTATGATCAATTTCGGAACGATAAGTAATCGATGCTTTAAGCGCAATCTCAGGAATTTGATATGCTGCGCCAGCTAACCATCCAAAGGCATTGTCTTCAGGAATATCAGCATCATAACCATTAAATAAGCTATATGCTGAACCACGAAGTTTTACGTTACCTTTAACTGTTTGATAGACTGCACCACCATAAAAGTTAAAATTTTCTGTAGGTTGGTAGCCTAAAATCAGTGATAAGTTTTGAGTATCAACTTCGACAGATGTGTTTCCAGTTATTTGAGTTCCTAAACCGATTGCAACTGGTAATCCAGTAGATGGATCTGTGATTACAGGTATACCGTTAAAGCTTCCTGTTGGATTAGCAGTCACTACTGGTAATCCATTTGTCAAAGCAGTTCCAGGTAATACACCATCGGCTGGGCTAGCGACAAAATTATTTGTTCCTGTGTATTCAGCATCTGCACCAAAAGGTTGATCATATAAAAGACCCACTGAAATATTATCAGTCGCTTGTATTTTTAAAGCTGCGGTAGGGAAGTAGTAATCACCAGCCATATCTCCAGTATGATTACCCGATAAATCTTTACCAGAGACAGATGGATCTAAAATTGAGATACCAGCTTCAAAGTAATTTCCTGGTTGAAGGAATGATGAAATAGATTGTCCAGAACGATCTAATGCAGCAGCAAAAGTGCCTGATGATGCTAAACCGAATAATACAGCAGCTGATAATTTTGTTAATTTCACTTGAATTTTCCCTGATCTTCTTCAATGAATTATTTTGTATTTTCCAATTGAATTGAGGATTAGTTATCTTAAACTGATCCTAAATCTTATGTTCACAAAATAACACATTAAGAATCAGAGTAAATACTCTAAGGAAATAAATTTATAATTGAATTTTAATTCTGATAAAAATAATAGGAATTTTATTTTTATATAAATTATTGAATTTATGAATTATTTAATTTTGAATGACAGTATCTTATCGTTAATTTATAAATGAACTATACAGTCAGTCAACGGCATTCATGATTAAATAAAAAAGAGCACTTAAGTGCTCTTCAAAAAATGAATAGAGTTTAGAAACGATAACCCATTTTTAGGCCATATGCCCAAGCATTGTTATCTTCAAAATTACCGACATATTTGCCAACAGAACGAGCTTCAGCATCTCCTAACCAAAAATATTTGACGCCTCCACCGATAAAAGTTGCTGGAGTAGGACTAAACTGTGCACTTAATCCGACATTCCAATAACCTTCAGTTGGACCAAGTGCAGTTACAGGATTACCAGCACCTGAATCCCAGCCGGCAGAAATAGCACCACCCCATTTTTCATTAATTTTTCGCCCAACACCAACTGTGGCAGACCATTGATCTTTATCATAATCGATAATATTTTGTCGTTGACCTGATAATAATTGGGTAATACTTCCAAATTTATCAATATCTATACCATAGCCACCCCATTCGACCCATCGTACATTCGCAAAAGCAACTGTATTAGCCATAATGCCAGTTTGGAAATCTAAATTAACGGATTGAGGTGTGGAGATTTTAGTTTTTTCTGAATCAGAATTAAGTAGTTTGTTTCGTAAACTATTTGCTGCTAATGCTTGAGCTTTATCTTCTGCAGAAATAGGCAGAGAACTTACCACTTGCTCAAATGTAAGTGTTCCGTTTGCTAATGCCACTAGTCCATCAATTGTTGCAACTTGATTGTTAATTACACCAACGACTAAATTTGAATTTTCAGTAGTGTCAAGCTCATGATCAATTTCAGATCTATAAGTCAAAGACACTTTTAATGCAATTTCTGGTATTTGAAAAGCTGCTCCTGCTAACCAACCGTAGCCTTCATCACGTTTAAAAGTTGAATTATAACCAATACTAGATAGTGTTAAGTTGCCTCTCACATCTTGATACACACCGCCTGCATAAAAGTTCCATTGTTCATTAGGTTGAAAGCCGAAAAGAGCAGTAATGTTATTTGAATTAACTTTTACATTAGTGCCTGCAAGTGGCCGATTACCTAAGGCTCCATCATCAGGAATCATACCATCTGTATAAGTTGCAGATGCCCCAAATGGCTGATCGTATAGAATACCGAAAGAGAAATTTTCGTTAAGTTGTAATTTCAAAGCTGCGCTTGGAAAATAATAATCATCACCCATATCACTAATTGGACCCAATTGATTTTTTCCAGATACATCAGGGTCAATAATGGAGATACCAGCTTCAAAGTAGTTATTTGGTTGTAAAAATGCTCCTATCGATTGACCTGAGCGATCCATTGCGGCTGCATAAGCCCCAGAAATCGGTAATAAAGCAAATAATACAGATGCACTGATGGTTTTTAATTTCATGTTATCTATCCTTAGATAATGTGAATTTTTAATTTAATAGAATTTTTTTAGTTATTTCCTTAAGAGCTGATAAATAAACGATTTATGCTAAAATGTTTATTTTTTACTCTACAAACAACATATCATAAAGGTAATGAGATGCAACAAAAATTTGACTGAAATGACATTATTTTTTTATTTTGGGTCAATTTGTTGATAAGTGTATTAATCTCAGAAAATGGTGCGCCCTGCGGGACTCGAACCCACGCCGGTCACTTAGGAGGCAACTGCTCTATCCAGTTAAGCTAAGGACGCATACTAATCTGATCAAATAAATTTTTGAAAAAAAGTTATTGCTTAGCAATAACTTTTTTAATGCGTCTTACTATTTTCGGTAAAGTAATTTAAATAATACCAACATCAGGATAATCCAGATCGGAATCATGATCACAGCACCGCTTAAGCCCTGAGTCCACATGATGTAAAGCACGACAAGAATAAACCCAAGAACTAAATAGTTACTCGCTGGTGACCATAAAGCAGGAAATTTAGACGTGGTATTCGACTGTTTCATCGCTTGCTTAAATTTCAAGTGAGTCAACGCAATCATCGCCCAGTTAAGTACTAGAGCACCAACAACAATATAAATTAAATTACTTAAAGCATCTTCAGGTGCGAAATAGTTTAATAAAACACATCCGAAAATTAACACTGCTGACAACAATACCGCAGGAACAGGTACACCTTGTTTATTGGTTTTTTCAAAAATTTTAGGGGCATTACCTTGTTTTGCTAAACCAAAAAGCATACGGCTATTCGCGTACATTCCACTGTTATATACCGATAGCGCAGCAGTCAAAATAATAAAGTTGAGCAGGTGAGCAGCCCAATCAATACCCAGTTGACTGAAGATCATTACGAATGGACTTTTATCTAGACCACCAAGTTGCAGTTGATTCCATGGAACTAAAGAAAGAAGAATTGTAAGCGACCCAACATAGAAAATCAGAATACGAAAAACAACTTGATTGATTGCTTTAGGAATCGTTTTCTCAGGATTTTCAGCTTCAGCTGCCGCCATACCAATCAGTTCAATACCACCAAAGGCAAACATCAGGAAGGCCAACATGAAGAATAAACCTTCAAAACCATGAGGGAAGAAACCACCGTGAGTCCAAAGATTACTGAAGGATGCAGTAGAGTCAGATCCTGCTGTAAACAACAAGAATAGACCGAAGATAATCATCGACACGACAGCTGCTACTTTAATAATAGACAGCCAAAACTCTGATTCTCCATAAAATTTAACATTACAGAGGTTAACTAAGGTAATGATAATAAAGAAGAAAAGAACTGATGACCAAGCAGGAATGTGAGGCCACCAATAGTTAATATATTTTGCAACAGCTGTTAATTCGGTCATCGCGACCAAAATATAAAGAATCCAATAGTTCCAACCTGCTAGGAATCCAGGAAACTTACCCCAATATTTATTTGCAAAATGACTAAATGATCCTGCAACAGGTTCATGAACAATCATTTCGCCTAATTGGCGCATAATTAAAAAAGCGATTAAACCACCAATTGCATAACCCAAAATAATAGATGGGCCGGCAGATTGGATCACGTGTGCGGAACCTAAAAATAAGCCTGTACCAATTGCACCACCCATAGCGATTAATTGGATATGACGATTCTTTAAGCCACGCTGAAGTTGTGAAGACTTGTTATTCAAAGTATTCAGCCCGACGATTGAAATAAGTTACAAGATTGTAATAGATCAAATTGCATTAGCCTAGTACGTCAGCGTTCATGAATGTTTTTTATGATTTAAATAAAATAAAATTATTATAGGAAAATGATTTAATTATTTTTTAATCAATCATTTAATTTTATTAGAATTTGTTTTTGTGAGAGTGAATTAAATTTAATCTATCGTAATTGATGGAAATTCATACCATAGTGTTAAGTGCTCATGTTCACATAAAAAATCATTTATACTGTGTTGAACTAAAAATCACGATTGATAACAAATATTAAAAGAGAAGGAATGAGCTATGAGTTCAACACCACAAATTAAAATTCCAGCCACTTATATGCGTGGAGGAACGAGTAAAGGTGTTTTCTTTAACTTAAATGATTTACCCAAAGAAGCTCAAGTTCCAGGTAAAGCAAGAGATCAGATCTTATTACGTGTGATAGGAAGCCCTGATCCTTATGGCAAACAAATCGATGGAATGGGTGGTGCTTCATCTAGTACCAGCAAGACAGTCATTCTCTCTAAAAGCGCTCAATCTGATCATGATGTAGATTATCTTTTTGGACAGGTTGCGATTGATCGACCATTTGTCGATTGGAGTGGCAACTGTGGCAATCTTACGGCAGCAGTAGGCTCATTTGCGATTTCAAATGGTCTCGTGAGTGCAGAAAAGATTCCAGAGAATGGGATTTGTACGGTAAAGATTTGGCAGGTCAATATCCAGAAAACGATTATCGCGCATGTCCCAATTACAAATGGTCATGTTCAGGAAACAGGTGATTTCGAGCTTGATGGGGTAACATTTCCAGCTGCAGAGGTGCAAATAGAATTTTTAGATCCCGCAGATGATGGAGAGGATGGGGCTGCCATGTTTCCCACAGGAAATGTGGTTGATGAGCTGGAAGTCCCAGATATTGGTCGCTTTCAGGTGACGCTGATTAATGCGGGTATTCCAACTATTTTTATGTGTGCTTCAGACTTAGGGTATGAAGGAACTGAACTTCAGGATCATATCAATAATGATGTCGAGGCCTTGGCCAAGTTTGAAAAAATTCGTGCTTATGGTGCTGTAAAGATGGGTATTATTCAGCATATTGATGAAGCGGTTCAACGTCAGCATACACCTAAAATTGCATTTGTATCTGCGCCTAAAAATTACATCTCATCTAGCGGAAAAGCAGTACACGCTGATGAGATCGACTTGACGGTTCGTGCTTTATCAATGGGTAAACTACACCATGCCATGATGGGAACCGCAGCTGTAGCGATTGGAACCGCCGCTGCAATTCCTGGAACATTAGTCAATTTAGCCTCAGGTGGTGGTGAAAAAAAATCAGTCAGATTTGGGCATCCTTCTGGAACACTCAGAGTGGGCGCTGAAGCCGAGAAAATTAATGATCAATGGACTGTAAAAAAGGCCATTATGAGTCGCAGTGCTCGAGTACTCATGGAAGGATGGGTGCGAATTCCTGGCGATACGTTTTAATATGAAAAAACCACTTTCGAGTGGTTTTTTTACGCGCTTAAAATATGTGATAAGTATACTAAATTAGCCTGAAAGCATTCATAACAGTGCGATTCACTCATAAATAATTGCGACTATGACAATTCTGACATGTTATATTAAGAAAATAAGTCAACGTGACTATACTGACCGAATTCTTAAAATTAAGTTGCTGAATAGCCTTCGATCCACGAATAATTAAAATGAGAAAGACTAATGAAGAAGGATAATAGTTTTGAGCAGGATACGCCCAAGATTGATCAAGAGTTTCTAAACCAAATTCATGCTACAAATAAATTAGATTTAGTATCTATCATTGCCAAAATCCCTGTGCCTGTGGCACTGGTTCAGCATGATGGCGTCTTCATTAGTACAAATCAATTATTTGCTGATATCTATGAAAGTGATGCGCTTTATTTACTTGGAAAGAAATTAGGTTTCGTATCAACAACAGTTTATCAATTATTTCAAGATGCGCTGCAATTGTTTCGACATGATTCACGCTTAAATAAAATTGAAAATGAGTTCTATTCAAAAGGGCATTTTTTTCAAATTTATTTTAGTGCTTTAAGAGATAAAACATCCTCTTTGGATTGCGTGTTGATCGTATGTGCAGATATAACAAAATTGAAAAGACGTGAACGTGTCTTGATCCAAAATAATAAAAGGTTGTTTGAAGAGCTTTATTTGGACCCTGTGACTGGGATGAACAATAAGCTGGCATTTGAACAGTTTTTAAAAGATCGCTTTCTTATTCAAGAGCGGAAAAATTATTCTTTTATCAAGTTTGAAGTCGAAAATTTTAAAAAATTTAATCAGCTCAATAGTTATACCATTGGCGATGAAATTTTGAGTCGTATTGGATCTCTGATTAAAGAGGAATTGAATCAAGATTTAGCAGAAGTCTATCGTTTGAATTCTGCAAGTTTTATCTTGGTGATTCAAGAATCGACTCCTTGGAAAATTCTCACCATTGCTGAACGCCTAAAACAAACCTTGGTCCGTGAAAAAATTTATTTCGATCCTCAAAAGGATGAGGTGCTCACGTGTGCGATTGGGATTTTTCATCCTAATTGCCAGAAAATGTACTCAGAAAAGCAAATATTAGAAACCTTAGATCGCGCTGTTGATATTGCACATGTATTAGGTCGAAATTCGATTCATGTGTTAGATGAATAGTCACTCTTCATTTAAACCTATCACTAAATAAAACAAATCAGCATTGCGTTTTGTAGCAATCACAATTGGTTGTAGAATAAGGTCAATTTTATATATACCGACATGAAACGGTATAACTTGAGGTTTAAAGACGGCAGTGACAGTAAATATCTCTGTGAATAGTGAAGTATTACAACGTGCTCAACAGCAAATCCAACAGGATCTTAAAATTGCACTAGATGCATTTTTCATTCCAGAACCTTTGAAAAGCGCTGTAAATCATGCAGTCATGTTAGGTGGAAAACGGGTTCGCCCAGCTTTAGCATATGCAACAGCAGATTTAAGTGATGATCATAAAAATTTTGCTGCTGTGCGACGTGCAGCAGTTGCAGTCGAGTTAATTCATTGCTATTCACTTGCTCATGACGACTTACCATGTATGGATAATGATTTATTGCGTCGTGGTCAACCGACTTGCCATGTTGCATATGGTGAAGATACAGCACTACTTGCGGGAGATATCTTGCAGTCGATGGCATTTGAGGTTTTAGGAAGTCGACTTTTTGATACACAACTCACTGTAGATCCTTCTATTGTGTTGAAGCAAATGCAGATATTAGCGACATCATCTTCTAAGATGGTTTGTGGTCAAGTTCTAGATTTGCAAGCGGAAGGTAGGAAAATTGATCAGGAAGCATTGGAAAATATTCATCGTAATAAAACTGGTGCACTGATTCAGGCGGCAATCATGATGTCAGCAGTGACAGTGATGGACGGTGTAGATGCAGGAATACCGAAATTGCGTGAATTTGGTCAAGCATTAGGTTTAGCATTTCAAGTACAAGATGATATTTTAGATATAGTTTCCGATACTGAAACGCTTGGAAAAACTGCTGGAAAAGATGAGCTTGTAGAAAAATCGACATACCCAGCTTTATTGGGTTTAGATGCTGCAAAAGAATATGCAAATAAGCTTCATCAGCAAGCGATTAGTGCTTTAGATTATTTTGGTGATTCGGCATCTGAACTTAAGCAGATTTCAGCTTTTTTACTTGCTCGAAAGAGTTAAAAAAAAGAGGACTGAAAGTCCTCTTTTTCATTTGTTATTTTGTCGCTTTATATAATCGGTCTGCTTCGTCAAATCGGTCAGTCACATCTGAGGTCGGTTGCTTCCCTAATAAACTCACAACAATGATTGCGATGAGGGAGCAAATAAAGCCAGGAATGATTTCATAGATTCCAGTATCAGCCCAAATATTTTTCCATACAATAACGGTCACTGCACCAATGATCATCCCCGCCAAAGCGCCATTTAAAGTCATGCGTTTCCAGAATAAAGACAGAATAATGAGCGGGCCAAATGCTGCCCCAAAGCCTGCCCAAGCGTAGGCAACTAGACCAAGTACTTTAGATTCAGGGTTTGACGCTAAAACAATCGCAAGTAAAGCAATCAGTAGCACCATCAAACGACCCACCCAAACCAGTTCTTTTTGAGAAGCAGTTTTACGGATGAAAGATTTATAAAAATCTTCGGTTAAAGTGCTTGAACATACAAGAAGTTGACAACTCAATGTACTCATTACCGCAGCCAAAATTGCAGCTAATACAATGCCGGCGATCCATGGGTTAAATAGAACTTTCGTTAACTCCATAAATACAGTTTCAGGGTTAGCATTCACAATATTAGCGAACTGTGGATTTTGCTGAAAATAAGCAATACCGACATATCCAGCAGCCACTGCACCACCAAGGCACAGAATCATCCAAGTCATACCAATACGACGAGCATTAGGAATCGATTTAACTGAATCAGCAGCCATAAAACGTACAAGAATATGAGGTTGTCCGAAATAGCCTAAACCCCAAGCCAGTAATGAAATAATTGCGACGGTACTTAAGTTACCCATTAAACTGCTTGCTTCTGGTCGCGCTGCTTCAAGTGCTAGATTCACTTGAGATAAATCGGAAAAAGTCAGTAAAGCCACGATGGGGGTAAGCAATAAGGCAAAAATCATTAATCCCGCTTGGATGGTGTCTGTCCAAGAAACAGCTAAGAACCCACCAATAAAAACGTAACTGATCGTTGCAATTGCACTAATCCAAAGGGCAGTGCTGTAAGAAAGATCAAACATACTTTCAAATAATCGAGCGCCTGCCACCATGCCTGAAGCACAATAAATGGCAAAGAAGATTAAAATGACAAATGCAGAAACGATTCGTAGAATTTTTTTCTGATCATTAAAACGATTGGAAAAGTAATCTGGGAGTGTAAGGGCATTGTGTTGAACTTCAGTATGAACTCTGAGACGTCCTGCCACTAACAGCCAGTTGAGCCAGGCACCAATAATTAAACCAATTGCAATCCACATTTCTGATAGACCGGAAAGATAAATAGCACCTGGCAAACCCATAAGTAACCAGCCACTCATGTCAGAAGCACCAGCTGAAAGGGCTGTTACAAAACTTCCCAAGCGTCGTCCACCCAAAATATAATCTGAAAAGTTCGTGGTCGCTCGATACGCGATTAAACCAATCACGACCATGGCGATAATATAGAACAAGAAAGTGATTAAGGTGGGATCAAAGGTGCTCATACAATTTCCATGATGCAGTTAGACGATAGATTGTTTTCATGCAATCTTTCAGGATGCGAAATTTAACCATAAATTTAAAATAAATGCTGAAGAATTGAATCTTGAGTCATATCAATAACAAAGGCAGCCGAAGCTGCCTTTTAAATTTTGAAGAGTGTTTGAGCGATTTAAGGATTATTACGACCCATTACCCCACGAATCGTATTCATGATGTCAGCAGGCAATACCACAGTTTTAGCATTATTAGATTTAGCCATATCCTGCATTGCTTTTACATATTGTTCACCAAGTAGATAAGCGACAGGGATCTCTTTGTCGCCTACGGCATTGGTAACCATATTAATGGCTTTTTCTGAAGCTTCAGCGAGTACAACTTGAGCCTCAGCATCGCGACGTGATGCTTCAAGACGACCTTCAGCTTCAAGAATCGCAGCTTGTTTTTCACCATCAGCACGTGTCACTGTCGCACGACGCTGACGTTCAGCTGCGGCTTGGGCTTCCATTGCGGATTGCATTGTACCTGATGGTTGAATATCTTGGATTTCAACCGTTTTAAGCGTAATTCCCCAATCTGAAATATCATCAGAAATTGCTGCTTTTAGCTTCGCTTTAATGTGATCACGTGAAGATAAAGCATCATCCAAGTCCATTTCACCGACGATTGAACGTAAAGAAGTTTGGACAAGGTTTTGGATTGCCCAAGTATAGTTTTCGATACCGTAGACTGCTTTTTCTGGTGTAGTAATGTTGATATAGGCAACAGCGTTCATTAAAAGAACTGCGTTATCTCTTGTAATCACTTCCTGAGATGGAATATCGAGAACGATATCTTTTGTCGTGACTTTATATGCGACTTCATCAACATAAGGAATCACAAAGTTTAGACCTGGACTTAAGGTTGTATGGTATTTACCCAGACGTTGTACGATCCATTTATAGCCTTGAGGAACGATACGAACCCCTTTAAAAATAGTGATCCCGACGAATGCCAAAAATGCGATGGCAATAATTGAACCAGACATTTCTACTCCTTTAAGAATTATTGTTTATAACGGTGAATTGAGGTTATTGTGCGCTTGAACGACCAGCTCATTACCTAAAATATCTGTAACTCTGACACGATCACCGACCTGAACAGGGCTCAGTGTTCTGCAATTCCATTCGTCAGAGCCGAGAACTGGAAGCTGAAAACGAACTTTGACCAATTCAGGTTCATGACCAATTTGAATCACCATCCCAACTTGTCCGATTGTCGCTTCACGTGAGAGACCCGCTTTAGTCTTATCAACGGAAAGTGGTTTAATAAATTTAAACCAAACCACCGTACATGAAATCGATAGGACAACCCATAAAATAATTTGAGTTGGAAGCCCCATAGAAGGAAATAGCCACACGAGTATGCTAATAATGACTGCAGCTATACCAAACCACAGTGCAGCAAAGGCCGGTAAAATGAGCTCAGACAGGATGAGCAAAATACCTAATACAAACCAGTGCCAAGGTTCAATCAATAAGTCCATACATCTACTCTAATCGTTATCTTGTTATAGACGAAAACATCTATATCAAGATAACAGACTAGGGCAGAGATGCCTATAAAAAATGCTTAAAAGCGAGCTGTAGGTGCAGGTTTGAAAGCAGCTGGAGATTTTTTGAAATTGGCAATAGCGGTATCAATTGATTTAATTTTCAGTTGCGCTGCTTTTTCACCTTCAAGTATTGCCTCATTGCTGGCTTTCAAATCCAAAGTTCCTAAATGGCCAACTTTTGGCTGAATCACGACTGTAGCTGCATTGAGTTCAGTATTGATACTTTGTTGACCCATAATATTAATCGTTTGATCCAACAGTCCCCACATGCTCATCGGCTTATTGCCTGCAGGGCGTGCAGAAATATCAACTGCTATCACAATATCTGCACCCATATTTTTTGCAGTTTGAACTGGAATTGGACTCACGAGTCCACCATCAACATATTTGGTTTTGCCAATCGTTGTTGGAACAAAGACGTTAGGAATACTACATGACGCTCTTACAGCTTGACCTGTATTACCTTTGACGAAATCAGCGCGTTGACCATTATCTAAACGTGTGGCAACTGCAGCAAATCGAATCGGGAATTGTTCAATCGGTTTGTTCCCCACCTGTCGATTGACATAATCTTGGAGCTTTTGACCGAGGACCACACCCTGTCGATTTAAAGTTAAATCACGAATATCGGATTCTTTCAGTTGAAGTGCAATTTGCTGTAGTTGATAGGGAGATTTGCCTGAAGCATAAATACTACCGACAAAACTTCCAGCACTTGTACCCGTAACAATTTTAGGTTTTATACCATGAGATTCTAAAACCTTTAATACACCAATATGCGCAAAACCTTTTGCACCACCACCGCCAAGAGCGATCGCGATCACAGGCTCGCGTGCTTGAGTTTGAGAGGGTTGTGTAGGATTTTTTACAGTAGAGTTACAGCCTGATAGCGCCAATATACTCAGGCCAATAAAGCTGATTTTGGGAAGATTGAGGAGCAATGACATAGACATTAATCTGCTAAAAAGTGTCAAAATTTTAGGCATATCTCAACAGATTGCTGTCTATTTTTCTAGCATTTTTACAAAAGTTCTTTAAAGGGTAATGCTAAACGACTCATATTTTTAGGAGAAATTTTTCCACGATAATATTCTAATATTTTGCGCAGATCAGATTCATAGTCTCCCGTCATTTCGAGGCTTCCTAAACATCGAATGACTTTATGATCATAATCAAATGCAAACATTACCACTGGTATATTTGCACCTAAGGCAATGTGATAAAAACCGCTGCGAATCTTTTCAGCACTTTTTCGTGTACCTTCAGGTGCCATTGCGACCCAAATTTTATCTCGTTCATGAATGGCTTGAACAATTTGTTGAGTCAAGCCTTGGGGGGTATCACGTTTTACCGGAATCACCCCGATCCATTTGAGTAAATGTTTGAGTGGAGATTTGAACAGACTATCTTTTCCAAAGATTGTGACTTCAATGCCAATGCCAAGCATCGCGAGAAAGGCATACAGTCCATCATAATTTGATGTATGCGGGGACACAATTGCGACAGCTTTGGGAAAATTTGGAAATTCTCCTTCAAAAGACCAGCCTTGTCGAAGATAAAGCTGTTTGAACGCTGCTCGACTCAACGTTGAACCGCGTTGAGGAACTTGTGATGGCAATTTTGGAAATCTATTGTTCATTGTGCGTTGTATAATTGCTTTTTAAACTTATTATAAAGACCTTGTGTATGAGATACATTGGCAGAATAAGAACCAAGTGACAAGGACATCTCAATACGAATTGATTAAGAAAACATCAATTGCAGGACACCTCTTTCATGTC
This sequence comes from Acinetobacter sp. YH16032, assembly GCF_013417345.1. Taxonomy (NCBI): domain Bacteria; kingdom Pseudomonadati; phylum Pseudomonadota; class Gammaproteobacteria; order Moraxellales; family Moraxellaceae; genus Acinetobacter; species Acinetobacter sp. YH16032. Next base: position 122,359 of record NZ_VPEE01000004.1, read on the forward strand.
ACCAAATACCAAAATGTATGTGCTTTTATTTTCACTCTATTGGGCGCAAGGTTTGCCAGTAGGATTTATGACACATGCTTTGCCCGTGATTCTACGTGCTGAAGGTGTTTCCTTAACGCATATTGGTGGATTTGGATTGCTGATGGCTCCGTGGGCACTCAAAGTTTTATGGGCTCCATTGGTTGATCGCCATCATTTGTTCAATCAAGGACATTACCGCAGTTGGATTATACCCACTCAGTTACTCACAATGATCACGCTGATAATCTTATCGTTTATCCCCATTCAATCACTGAACCAACCTCAATATCTCTTTGGATTTTTCATGGCATTGTTGATGATAAATAGTATCGGAGCGACTCAAGATATAGCAACCGATGGCTTAGCTGTGAATATTCTAAAAGGTGAACAACAGCATCTAGGCAATATGTTCCAAGTGATTGGTTCAAGATTGGGCTTTATTGTGGGAGGCGGTGCGATATTGTGGGTATTAGATGCATTGACTTGGCAAACCACTTTTTTATGCCTGGCTATTTTGGTGGCATTTAATACGCTACCCGTATTATTGTATCGTGAGCCTCAACATGCTTCACAAAGCATCAATAATCATCGAGATGATGATTCATCATCTAAAACTCAAAGTTTTGTGAAAGCTTTAAGTCATTACTTAAAATATTTTTTTCAAAATCGAGAACTCAGACTTTGGTTTTTTGTATTGTGTAGCATTAAAGTGACGGATGGTTTGTCTGGACCTATTCTTAAACCATTGTTGGTTGATTTAGGACTATCTAAGACGCAAATTGGTGTCAATGTGACCATGCTTGGAGCATTTGCTGCTTTGATCGGAGCAGGTATTGCGGGTTGGCTACTTAGGTTTTATTCGCGCCAAAGTGCTTTAATTACTTTTTCACTGCTTAAATTATTGAGTCTCATTGGATTTGCATGGTTATCGCATTATGAGGCGCGACCTTCTGAATTGAACGTCGTGTGGATCTATATCATCAATGCTTTAGAAGATATGTTCGCTGCGATGTTATTGGTGATTATTCTAACCTTGGTGATGCAATATAGTCGTAAAGAATTTGCAGGAACAGATTTTACTTTCCAAGTCGCATTGATGGCTTCCATTGCGGGAGCACTGTATACCTTGAGTGGCATATTAGGCGATTGGCTCGGTTATACCTCATATCTCATTTTAATCTGTATTTTAGGAGTATTTTTGTTCATACCGATTTTAGTATGGAGTCGGTATACAGCTCAAAACAAACATCAATGGAATTAATCTGTAATTGATCTTTTATTCATTTTCATGCTTAGGATGAAATAAAAATGAATAATCGAGATTGCGGAGAGTTGATAGCATGGGCAAATGAATACACTCCTCTAAGCACTATGAAAATTCAAGCTGTTATTTTTGATTTGGACAATACACTGACACACCGAGATTTTAGTGTTCAAACTTTTAGTCGGGCATTATTTAATACTTATAAACAGCAAATCGATCAATCTGCCTCGTCTGCGCAAGCTGAGATTCTCGAAACGATTCGATATATTGATCATGGTGGCTATCCCATCCGAGAAAGAATGACTGCTCCAACCATTGGTGGTTCAGTCGCTCATGCATTACTGAAGCAGTTGAAATGGAAAAAAGTACCAGAATTAGATGAATTAAGTGACTATTGGTTTAATCAATTTGGACTAAACGCAGTCATGATGCCAAATGCTATTCAGACGCTTGATCAGCTTAGAAGCGATGGATTTAAGTTGGCAATCATTTCGAATGGAGGACATTTTACTCGACACAAAATTATCGAAGGTCTAGGAATAGCACATTGTTTTGATGTGATCATGAGTTCTGAGAAGGCAGGTGTGTCAAAGCCTCAAGCAGAAATATTTCATATGACTTGTCAACAATTAGGAATTGCACCTGACCATTGTCTTTATGTTGGTGATCATCCATTGAATGATTATTGGGGTGCTACTCAGGCTGGATTAGATGGACTATATTTGGAGGGGTTTCACCAATCCTTAGCTGAACATCAACCGCCGTTAAATAAAACAATTCAGACTTTGCCTGAAATTTTAGCGTATATAAAACAAGTCAATGCATGATGTAAATGATGAATTTTTGAGACGATCAGCTTGATGCAGTGTAATATAAAATGATCAGTTCAAAATGCATGCAATAAACTACTGTGGTTGATTGAGCGTATTAGGGCTGAGCGATCTGCACTCGATTAGGCTCATCATTTATGTACAGCATTGTTTTATCCTTAGTGCCGCTGATAGGACTCATATTAATTGGATATTTTCTTAAACAGAAATCGTATTTAACAGACGAGTTTTGGGCGGGTGCAGAGAAACTTAACTATTTTGTGTTTTTTCCTGCCATGCTTTTTGGTAATTTGGCTCAAGCTGATATTCATATGGAGATGGTGAGTAAAATTTTAGTCATTTTACTCGTGGTCTTTCCAATTGCTTGTGCGGTTTTATATATTTTAAAAAGAATTTTTCAGACCCCAACACGAAGATTTGGAGTCTATGTTCAAAGTAATGTACGTTTTAATACCTATATTGGTTTAGCAGTGGTTGCTTCGCTTTTTCCAGCAGAAGGCATGACGATTTTTGCATTACTGTTGGCGATCAGTATTCCTGTTGTGAATATCATCTCGGTATTGGCACTGACCGATCATGAAAATATGAATTTTCGCGCAGTGATTATATCGTTACTCAAAAATCCTTTAATTTTAGGTTGTCTGGTTGGGGTGCTCTACAATGTATCCGGGCTGCCATTATGGAAGGGTGCAGAGTCATTAATTTACCAACTTGCGATATGTAGCTTACCTATGGGACTAATGTGTGTCGGTGCTGCATTGCAATTTGTGGCTCTTAAAAAAGAATCATTTCCGCTAATGATCAACACGCTATCGCGTTTATGTTTAATGCCGATTTTGGCTTGGTTGGTCTGTAAAATGCTGGGCTTCAATGCTTTAGAGACGCAAATCTTTATTTTATATTTTGCATTACCAACGGCTTCAGCTGCATATATTCTGACGAAAGTATTGGGTGGCGACAGTCAATTAATGGCTGGCGTAATCAGTCTGCAAATTATCGGTGCGGCAATCACACTACCCATCGTTTTGACTTTAATATTGCACTAAAACTAAGAAGTATAATTCTAAATATTTAGAATCATTTGAAAGCTTATCGATTCAATTTGAATTAGATTATGTATTTGTGTTGAATTATGAGAAAATGCAAGATTAAGTTGAATTGAAGTACTCCCATGACACACCACAATGCTGAATCTTTAAGTGATATCGAAATTTTAGATATTTTACAGTCTATGAAATCTGACGAACTTAATGTTGAGGCGAATAAACTGATTCGTAGTGGTGGTAAAGAGGGGCGTCAGGAAGCACATAAAAAAGCCTTGGTTGCATTACATCAATCTTTTGAAGAAAAGTTTGTTGAAGCAGTGACACTTGCTTTAGGTTTAAATGAAGCACAAGCAAAAAAAATTAAATATAAAAAAGACAGAATTCGTATTCTTAAAGCGCGTGGTATTGATTATCTTGAGATTGATGGTGCTGAAACAGCACAAGTTTTATCGCAGGTTGCACAGGCGATTACACGCGAAGAAGCAATCGTAACGCGTGATCTACACAATATTTTTCCATTTTGGAAAGAAGGCTGGCCAATGGTTCAGTTAGATAATGCGTATGCTATTTTAGCTGAAGATATCGATATTCATTATCAAGCAACCTTAGATAAACTTTTAGAAATCTATGGTCGTTAATCCTTTATTATTCAAGTTAAACAAAGAGTTGAAAACGTAGTTCAGCGAACCAAGTGACTGAAAACCGATTTAAGCAAAGGCTTAAATCGGTTTTTTCTTTTACCATCAACCATGTTGTTGTTCTACTCGGACATTGCACTGGGATACTTTTTTAATCTGCCCGCTGTATTAGGATTCTTTATCGGAATTTCTGCAGATACTGTGACCCCCTGTGACAGTTATACAACGATACTTATTGCTTTGTATTTAATTTTGCATTGTCTTGGTGCTGACTTTTCAAGTGCGATTGCACATGATGATCATGATGTATTTTGGACTAGTAAATATTAAGACTTTCTAAAATAGACCTTAAAATTTTGTTTTTTAGTTTTTATTGCCATGTTTGTAATGCTCCTAGATATTCTATCAATGGTGATGAACGGACCAATGATGTATCTATGATTTGAAATTGAACTGTTATTTTCGATAAAAATAGTCGACCGGATTATCATAAATAATGTTAAATAAATCACAAAATAATTAAATATCGTTATTTATTTTTCATTAATACTACATATTTCATCCTGTATATTAAAAAATTCTTAACAAAAGTTAGGTGTATTTAACATAAATTCTTTATAACGAGGTTTTAATCATGAGCTTAGTTGAATTAAAGCAAGAAGAAATCAATGAGGTATCTGGTGCTGGAACGTTGATTGGTGACTCTATCATCCACGGTGTGAACTTATTCAATCAAACACTTAATTCAAAACTGATTTCATCAGTTGGTGTTGTATTTAGTGCAGTAGGTTTAGGGCTAGTACACCAAGCTGCTGATACTACTGGTTTAGTGGCATCAAAAACATTAATTGGTCTAGGTCGTGCACTTGGTGGCGATGTAGATGAAACTCCAAACCATTACGAAAAAGAAAAGGCAGAAGGTCAATATAAACTTCTTCCGACTTTAAATGGCGTTCATGCTTGGCTTTCATAAGTTTTAAATAAAGTGTTAAAGGCAGACTGGTCATGAGTACTTGTCTGCTTTCAGTAACAGAAATAATAAAGCTAAAACTTTTGGTGGCTATAACAATGCAAAACTCATCAGAACTAATAGATCACGATAAAAGAAACTTTCTAAAAACAATGGGTAGCTTAGCTGCTGTTGGTGCTGTTTCAGCATGGTTCCCAACACAAAAGGCAGAGGCTTGGTTTTTTCCATTACAAGAAAGATTAGTAAATTTCCCAGCTGAAATCTCAATTTTTAAACAGGAATATGAAAATTGGTCTGGGGAATCTCGTTATGAAAATGCATGGACAGCATCACCCAGAAATCAAGAACAAGTTTTAAAAGCGATTAATTGAGCTTTTCAAAATGGTTATAAAGTCAGAGCCAAAGGGATGTCACATAATTGGTCACCTTTATTGTTGGATGATCAAGACAAGATTACTAAAATTTTATTGATTGATATGCCAACGCATATCAACAAAGTAAGTATTGATGCAAACGGTATTGTGACTGCCGAAGCAGGCATTCAAATGGAAGCATTGTTAACCGCAATGGAATACCGTAATCGTGGATTTGTAGCAGTGCCAGCACCTGGAGATTTAACTTTGGGTGGTGTGTTGGCCATCGACGGTCATGGCACAGGTGTACCTGCCGTAGGGGAAATAAAACAAGAAGGTCAAACTTATGGTTCGATCAGTAATTTAGTGGTATCGATCACTGCTGCTGTTTTCGACCAACGAGAAGGTCGATATGTTGCGAAAACCTTCCTGCGAAATGATCCAGAAATTCGTGCATTTTTAGTTCATATAGGTCGTGCATTTATTTTATCTGCACAATTACAAACGTCAAAAAATCAATATATTCGTTGTGAAAGCTATACCGACATTCATATCAATGAGCTATTCGCTCAAGATAAGCATGCTGGACGTACCTTCTCTCATTTTCTGGATAAATCTGGTCGTGCAGAAGCAATTTGGTTTCCATTCACCGATTATCCTTGGTTAAAAGTTTGGACTGTTACTCCGTATCGTCCTTTGACTGCTCGACAGACAGTCAAACCATTCAATTATTGGTTCTCAGATAATTTGATCAAACCTATTACTGATTTGATTCATAAAATCATCGTCAATAAAAGTACTTATCTCACGCCAACCTTCGGTTTTACTCAGTATGAAATCTCTAAACTAGGTTTAAATGGTACGCCATTATCTGGAATCACGACGATTTTGACTGGTGGTTTGGCTTCCACTCAAACTTATGATTTATGGGGAACGTCAAAAAACGTTTTACTGTATGTCAAACCAACAACTTTGCGTGTTACGGCAAATGGCTATGCTGTCATTACCAGTCGTGCAAACGTTCAACGGGTTATTGCTGATTTTTGTGATTATTTCGGCATTAAGATGAAGCAATATCAAAAAATGGGTCGTTTCCCAATGAATGGACCTGTTGAAATTCGAGTTACGGGCTTGGATCATCCAGAAGATTCAATTGTTCACGGCGCTCAAACAGCAGCATTATCAGCCATTAAACCTTGTCCTGATCATCCTGAATGGGACTGTGCCGTTTGGTTTGATATTTTAACCTTGCCAGGTACGCCATTCTCAGCGCAATTTTACACAGAAGTTGAGGAGTGGATGTCACAACGTTATCAAGGTGATTCTTTGATGCGACCAGAATGGTCTAAAGGGTGGGGCTATACCAATCAAAAAGCTTGGGATAGTTCAACTTATATCGATTACGAAATTCCACGCGTCCATGCTCAGGGTCAATCTAATCATTTAACCATTCAGTCGAGTAGTCATATTTTAAAGCAATATGATCCTCATGCTTTGTTCACAGCACCTTTAGTCAATCGAGTTTTGAAATAAAACAAGATGAACGCTTCGTTTTTAATCTATTGAAATCAGTATCCAACTGAGTTTATTCAAAGCAGATTTAGCTGAGCGAAGTGTGGGATAGAACAGGAGACAACACAGATCATGACTATTTTATTGAAAACTTTTGGTTTGTGTTTGTCTCTTTTAAGCACGCTGTTGAAATGTAGTCAACTTGATGAAAATTCAATATAAAAACCCGTACTTGAAAAATTAATTACAAATATATATGACAAATAAGCTGTTTAGAGACAAAGCGATTGATGCACAAAAGTCAAAGTGGATTGGTGAAGTCATTTTGATTCGACCATTTTCATTTACGGTACTCACGATTGTTGTCGCCATTTTTACTGTTTTATTAGTGAGTTTTATTTTTTTTGGAAGCTATACGAAGAGGACGAGTGTTAAAGGATTATTGATTCCTAATACAGGTTTAATCCGAGTTTATAGTGCTGAAGGGGGTACAGTCAGTGAAAAATTCGTCAAAGAAGGTCAATTAGTGGAGAATGGGACACCATTAATTACATTAAAAATGACGCGTTATAATAGTACAGGTAACTATAATGAGTCTGTACAAAAACAAATTGAGTTAAAAAAACAAAGTTTAGATACTGAAAAAAATAAACTAAAAGACTTACATTTAAATAATGTTCAACAATTAAATGCAGAAATTCAATCTATACGTTTAGATTTAATAAAATTAGATGGCTTAATTGCCGAGCAACGCCAACGTCTAGCACTTGCACAAGAAAATGCACATCGTTATCGAGATTTAAAAGATAAAGAATATATTTCGATTGAAGAATATCAACTGAAGCAAGATAACTATATCAGCCTAAAAGTTGCATTACAGAGTTATGAGCGTGAAAAAAATACTAAACAAGCTGAATTAGAAAATAAATTATTGGCTCAGCAAGGACTAGCATCGAAGTTGGAAAGTGAGCTGACTTTGGTCGATCGTCAATTAGCTTCGAATCAGCAAGAATTTTTAGAAAATAAAGCGCGGGATAGTTTGCTATTACAAGCCAATGCGACAGGAAAAATAGCATCGATTAATGCAGAGGTTGGTCAGTTTATTTCTCCTAATATTCCTGTTATGAATATTGTTCCGACGCCTTCTTATTTAGAAGCACATCTTTTTGTACCCAGTTCAGCAATTGGATTTATAAGGACTGGTCAAACCGTAAAACTTCGTTTTCAAGCCTATCCTTACCAAAAATTTGGTCAAGGTGAAGGTGTGATTCATTCAATCTCAGCGACGACGATGAACCCACAAGAACTGACCAATTTAGGCGAGTTAAGTCAGGGTGTAACATTTAACCAAAGTGAACCTGTGTATTTAGTCAAAGTCAAATTAGAACAACAGTTTGTAAAAGCCTATGGTGAAAGTAAGCCTCTTAAAGTGGGCATGGCCTTTGATGCAGATATCATGCAAGAAAAAAGAAAACTATATGAATGGGTACTCGAACCGTTATATAGCATCACGGGCAAGATATAAGAAGAAATAACATGCAGATATTAGACAAAATTTCTCTTGGATTTGGACGGAAAATTCCAACCATTTTACAGACGGAAGCGACAGAATGTGGATTAGCCTGTATTGCGATGATTGCGCATTATTATGGCTATGAGTCTGATTTATTAACGTTAAGACGTCGTTTTTCAGTTTCTCAAAAGGGTTCAAATCTCAATCAGCTGATCAAAATTAGTAATCAGTTGAAAATGGTAACACGCCCATTAAAGCTGGATTTAGAAGATTTAGATCAGCTTAAAACCCCATGTATTTTACATTGGGATTTCAACCACTTTGTGGTGTTGCAAGAAGTCAGTGCCAATAAAGTCACGATTTTAGATCCAGCATTTGGTAAACGTGTACTGACACTCAATGAGGTATCTGAACATTTTACGGGTGTTGCATTAGAGCTTTGGCCAGATACTGAATTTGAAAAAAAAGAAGATAAAAATCAGATTCAGCTTAAAGGTCTAATTGGTCATGTTCGTGGTTTATGGAAATCTCTCGGGCAAATTTTGATCTTGGCTTTAGCCTTAGAAGTTTTTTCATTAATTAGCCCATTCTTTATGCAATGGGTGATCGACCATGTGATCGTATCTGCAGATCGGGATCTCTTAACGATACTGGCTATTGGCTTTGGCATGTTAATGTTACTTCAGCAGTTTATCGGGCTACTTCGTTCTTGGATCATGATGTATATGAGCACACATTTAAGTGTGCAGTGGCAAGCCAACGTCTTTAATCACATGATTAATGTTCCTGTCTCTTATTTTGAAAGACGATCACTCGGTGACATTGTTTCACGATTTGGATCAATTGGAAACATTCAAACCACGCTCACCACAACGTTCTTAGCTGCGATTCTTGATGGATTAATGACTGTATTTACGTTGATTTTAATGTTTGTATACAGTCCGAAGTTAGCTTGGATTGCAATTTTTACTATGGGCTTATACGCCTTAATCCGATGGATTTGGTATGCACCTTTGAAACGAGCGACTGAAGCGCAGATTATTCATGCAGCGAAGCAAAGCAGCCATTTTATGGAAACTGTGCGTGGAGCTAAAACCATAAAACTGTTCCAACGACAAGATGTTCGCCGTTCGACTTGGTTAAATCTTATGGTCAATCAAGTCAATGCTGGATTAACGACCCAAAAGCTGGGGTTGGGATTCTCATTGGCAAATGGAGTGCTATTTGGGATTCAGAACATTCTAATTATTTGGTTAGGTGCCACATTGGTATTGGAGGGTAATTTTACAGTTGGTGTGCTGATGGCATTTATGGCGTATAAAGGCCAATTTGATAGTCGGGTTGCAGGACTAATCGATAAGTTTATCGAAGTTAAAATGCTTCAAATTGATGTAGAGCGTTTATCCGATATTGTGTTAACAGAACAAGAAAAATTATACGGTGATGCTGAAATCACAAATGTAGATCAGGTTGATAATGCAATTGAAGTCGAAAATCTGCACTTTAAATATTCAGAAAATGACCCTTATGTACTCAAGGGGATTAGTTTTAAGATTCCCCAAAATCAATCTGTCGCCATTGTCGGGGAAACAGGTTGCGGTAAGACCACATTGCTACATGTTCTGTTAGGCGTATTTAAGCAGAATGAAGGTGAAGTCAAAATCATGGGGCGTGACTTTGAACAATTAGGATTAAACGCTGTGCGAGATCAAGTCGCGACAGTGTTACAAGATGACATTCTATTTGCTGGTTCAATCGCAGAAAACATTTGCTTTTTTGATTCAAATCCAGATATGCAATGGGTACAACAATGTGCAGCCTATGCCGCAATTCATGATGACATTAGCCGTATGCCAATGGGATATCAAACCTTAGTGGGGGATATTGGTAATATGTTGTCAGGAGGACAAAAACAACGAATTTTATTGGCTCGTGCTATCTATAAAAAACCAAAGATTTTATTTATGGATGAGGCGACCAGTAGTTTAGACGTATTAAAAGAACAAGAGGTCAATGCAAATCTCAAGCATTTGAATATTACCAAATTGATTATTGCACATCGTCCAGAAACGATTTCATCCGCTGAGCGGATTATCGCTTTACAAGATGGCGTGATTGTCCGTGATATGTTGACCAAGGATTTGCAACCTAAATGAAAATTACATACATCGCTTTCATTGTTGTTGCAGGGTCTCTATTCGGACATAGTTCGTTGGCTTATGCAGAGAGTTGGTTGTCAAAACTGACTCCAAATCTAAAAAAACAGCGCGAGACTTTATGGTTTGATGAGCTCACGGCTCAGCGTAATGCCCGCGAGAATGAGACAAAACGTAAGCAAATAGAACAACAACTCAATCAAAGTGTGTCACTTGATCTTCAAAATCATAAAAAGTTAAGTCAACCTCGACATTGTTTATCTCAAAATAATCTCAAGAATGAACAGCAAATAGAACTCATTGATGCCATTGAACGTGCAGTTTGTCGTAATCCTGAGACTAAAAGTGCTTGGGTACAAACGCGTATTCAAGCTGCTCAGCTTAAAATCTCTAAAGCAAATTATTATCCTCAAGTGAATAGCACCTTGAATTACGATTGGTCACGGGATGATAATCAAGTAAAAGATCGTCCTGTTTTGAGTTATGACACTGACTTACGCCGTTACGGACTTGGAATAAGAGCCAATTGGCTACTTTATGATTTTGGTAGTCGATTTTATCAAGCAGAAGAAGCCGAAAAATTATTAGCGATGTCTTTGGCACAGCATGATGTTGCTTTGCAAAATATGATCATCAAAACGATTTCGACTTATTATCAAATTATTCAGGCTGAGTTAAAATTAAACAATATTAATGAGTTGGTTGTACTTTCAGAAAAAAACTATGAAATTGCAAATGCTCGATATCGTGCAGGTGTAGGTATCAAATCAGATGCATTACAAATGTCCGCAAATTTGGCGAAAGCAAAGTCAGATCAAACTAAATTTTTAGGTGATTTAAAAATAGCAAAAGGACTTTTAGCATCATTAATGGGTGAGCCTACATACCAAAATTTCAAAATTAATAATCAGTTAAAAATTCCAAAAGAGCTAGATCTTAAACCGATTGAAATGCTCATTCAGGATGCTGAAAAAATGCATCCAAAGTTTAAAGCTGCACAGTATGATTCACTCGCAGCTGAAAATAAAATTAAGGTAATACAGCGGTCTAGATATCCATCTATTAGTTTTAACGGCATTTATGATCAGCAAAAACAAACGAGTGACAGCTATGGAAGTGATCGCCAATCTCTACAAGCGGGTGTGCAAGTTAATTTCCCATTGTTTGATGGTTATAATCGAAAAAATCAAATTGTCGTTGCTCAAGAAAACTTAAAATTAAAGCTATTAGAGCAAGAGAGATTGAAGCTTGAAATTAATGCTGAAATCTGGAAAAACTATAATGAGCTAAATGCAATTCATGACAATATTAAGGCGCTAACGATATTGAATCAAAGTGCTTCAGAAGCCTATGAAGTCGCTCAAGGACGTTATAAAGCGGGTGTAGGAAATTTACTCGAAGTGCTTAATGCTCAGAATGTGTTGAGTGAAGCAAAAATGAATTATTCCACCTTGTTGACAGAGTTTTTAGTGGTGAGGTATCAACTTCTATCTAACATGGGAAATTTGAATATTTGGAATGAGACTCAAGCTCAATAAGTCTTTATAAATAAGAGAGTGGAGTGATCAATAAATCACTCCGAAACTCGAGCTACGATTAAATGGCAGAATAAAACGGGAACATCCCAAATATTAATCCACTTGCAAGCATCACTAAGCACGTAATAATCGCCCATTTAATGGTAAATTTTTGGTGTTGACCAAACTCAATCCCAGCAAGCCCGCAGAGTAAGAAGGTTGATGGAACTAAGGGGGAGAGCAGATGAACGGGTTGGCCAACAATCGATGCACGAGCCATTTCCACAGGTGAAATGCCATAATGTGCTGCAGCTTCAGATAAGATGGGCAGAACTCCATAGTAAAAAGCATCATTTGACATAAAGAACGTTAAGGGCATGCTTAAAACGGCTGTGATTGGTGCCAAATATGGACCCATGCTATCTGGAATAATCGCTACTAACTCTTTTGACATGGCATCGACCATACCCGTACCAGTGAGTAAACCTGTAAAAATACCTGCGGCAAAAATAATACCAACGACATTTAAAGCACTACCAGCATGATGAACGACTAGGCTTTTTTGCATATCAATATCACGATAGTTCACGACTAATGCAATACACAATGCAATCATAAATAAAATAGGCATAGGCAAAATACCCATGACTAGGCTGACCATCAGTGCAAGAGTCAATAATCCATTGAACCATCTCAAATGCGCTCGATTTGCCTCTGGGTTTGACGAAATTTGAATATTGTCGCCATGGCTAATATCCAATTCCATGATGCCTAATCTTTTACGCTCCATTCGGCCATACATGGTTCCTAAAAAATACAACCAACCAATGGCGAACAGCATCGGTAAAATCATAGGAACAAACACATCGCTAGGATCTACATGGAGTGCACTTGCCGCACGTGCAGTAGGTCCACCCCATGGCGTTAAATTCATGATTCCACTGGCTAACATCATGAGACAGGCCATAATTAAAGGGCTCATGCCTAATCGCTTGTAAAGCGGTAACATGGCAGCAACACAGATCATATAAGTGGTAGAGCCATCACCATCTAAAGACACGATCAATGTTAAGGTAATCGTACCTAATACTACTTTGAGGGGATCACCTTTTACCAATCTGAGAATAAATTTCACTGATGGATCAAATAAGCCTGTATCAATCATGATGGCAAAATACAAGATAGCAAATAGCAGCATGACGCCGGTAGGTGCTAACTTTTTAACACCATCTAACATCATTTCACCAAGTTCATTAAGTTGAATATGGTTCAAACTATCCACAAAAAAACCTAATCCATATGCAATTAGCGCAAAAAGAACGGGAATAAGCGTGAGTGCGACGAGGGGAGTCATACGTCTAGACATAATGAGGTACATAAAGCACAAAATCATGCCCAAACCAAGCAAGGTCAACATGGATCTATCCTTAGATTAGCGTTTTAATCAATATTGTTTCTATTACAGTATTTGTTATCTTCGAAAACGCCGACCATCTTAGAGAAATTTATGATTAAACTAAATATTGTTTAGAAAATATTAAAATAACCATAATTTTTATAAAAAATAGTAGTTAAAATTCATAAGTTTAAAATTTATATTTTGTGATTTGAGACATTAAACATGATTTTTAAGTGTGATTGTTGTAATAAAAATTGAGTATAAATTCTAATTTCAATAATTTTGAAGGAAAAAAATCGCAAGTTTAATTAGATAAACTGAATAAAAAAATCCACCTGAGTGGTGGATAGTGTCTTATTCAACAGTTGATTCTAATTCTGCTTTTTCATCAAGTAATCTGGTCACGAGTAGTTGGTCAATTTTAAAATGGTCAACATCGACCACCTCGAATTTATAACCATTAAATACTACACTATCAGCAGGACGTGGAATCTTACGAAGTTTAAACATCATAAACCCAGCTAAAGTTTCATAGTTTTCATCATCAGGCATTTCATCAATTTCTAATGCATGCTTGACATCTTCAATAGGTGTACTGCCTTCAATCAGCCAAGAATGATCATCCCGCTTGATAATTTGAAGATCTTCATCCGTTGGCGTAACCCAGTCACCCATCACGGTAATCATAATATCAGATAGGGTAATAACACCAACCACCAAGGCATATTCATTGATGACTACGGCAAACTTTTCTTTACTAGATCTGAAGCGATCAAGTAATTCTGATAGTGTAAGTGTATCTGGAATCGTTAATACATTACGGATAGTGGATTCATTCAACTGATTAAATTTTTGATTATTTAAAATACGAATCAAGATATCTTTAGCATCAACATAGCCAATCACTTGATCAATATTTTCATTGCAGACTAAATATTTTGAATAGGGAAATTCAGCCAGTTTTTGACGAATACTTTCTTCTGATTCATTGATGGTAAAGAAAACTACGTTTTCACGTGTAGTCATGCTCGAAGGAACATTTCGTTCTTCAAGTTCAAATACATTTTCAATAAAGTGATGTTCTTGTTTTTGTAAGACACCTGCTTGTGCCCCTGCATCCATTACCGCGGAAATATCATCAAAAGTAATATTATCATCACGAGTAGTATTTACTTTGAATAAACGGAATAAGAGGTTGGCAATTGCATTGATAAACCAAGCTAATGGACGACAAACAGTAATGAATACCTGAATAGGATTAATTAAAGAGACAGCGATTTTTTCAGGTGCAATCATTGCCAATCGTTTAGGCATAAGATCAGCAAATAAAATAAACAGTGATGTCACTAAAGTAAATGACAATGCAAAACCAATTGATTGTGACCAAGGACCATCATAGAAACGATCGACCAAAATCACAAAATAAGGTCTAAATGCAGCTTCACCTAAAATCCCTCCCAAAATTGCAATAGCATTTAAGCCGATTTGCGAGGCAGCAAAGAAATCAGCTGAATTCTCTTGGAGCGTAAGCACTTTTTGTGCACGATCATCACCAGACTCAGCCAAAATTTTCAGTTTCACTTTACGTGATCCTGCAAGTGCGATTTCACTTAATGATAAGAATCCAGCTCCAGCAATCAAAATCATAATGATCACGAAATTCTGAAAGAGGCTCACACGAACACCTTTGTTTTTAAATTATTTATGAGGAAAGTTTTATCACAAAAAACATAGAGGTAGTGAATTTTTACACTACCTCAATATCATAGTTATTGAATAAAAATTTTTAAAGTATTGATTTAAATCAGCTCTACTCAATCAAAATTGTGAGAAGTGGGTATTGTTATTTGAAAGAAATTCACGATTTTCTTCCTCAGTCATTTGACGAGCAACATATAAAATCAACTGACGTAACCAACGATGAGCAGGATGATGATGTAATAGAGGGCACCACGCCATTTTGAGTTCAAATTCAGGAATGTAAAATGGAGGGTCTTTGAGCATCAAGTTTTGACTTTTAGCTTGTAGGCGAGCGATTTTCGTCGGTAATGTCGCAATGAGATCGACATTAGACGCTAATAAACCTGGCATTTGATAATGACGTGTAAATACCGAAATTTTGCGTTTTTGACCAATACGTTCTAAAGCTTGATCAATCCAACCTAAACCAGCTTGTTTTTCTGGGTTAACACCAAATCCTACCCCCATCCCAGTTTTAGAAACCCAGATATGTTGCGCATCTAGATAACTTTTTAGATTCAAATTATTTACGGCAGGATGCTTATTATTCAGTAAGCATGAAAAGCTGTCACGCCACACCAGAACCTGATGAAAACTTTGTGGTATTTCGTTGAAACGGTTGATGGCAAGATCAACTTTACCTTGTTCCATATCACGATAGGATACATCACTCGGTGTTAGAAAATCTAAAACAACATTTGGTGCTTCTGAACGCAGAGCCTTAACTAAGCGAGGCACAAGTGTAGCTTCAGCATAATCTGAAGTCATGATGCGGAAAACACGATTTGACGTATAAGGTCTAAATTCTGTTCGTGGTTCTAAGATCATAGATAGATCAGAAAGGGCATCACGAATACGAGGCTGTAGTTCTAAAGCCCTTTCTGTAGGAGTCATTCCTTCAGAAGAGCGAATTAAAAGCGGATCATTAAATAAGTTACGAAGACGACGTAAAATATTACTCATTGCAGGTTGAGTAACACCCAATTGTTCTGCTGCACGTGTAACATTCTTCTCTCGCAAAAGAACATCTAAGTAAATTAAGAGATTGAGATCAACCCGCTCAAGATTCATAAAAAAAATACCGAAAATAAATTTTTGAAATCGTGGGGAATTATGCCATAAGCGCTTAGGTTTGTGTGTTTTTATGCTGATTTTTTCAGCAGAATTTAACATATATTCATCAAATTTACGTTTTTTTTGTCATAAGACAGACCCTATACATTTATTTAAGAAATAGGGCTTTAGTTGTTTTTGAAATTACCATGCTATGTTCTAAATTGTTTTTAGGTTTATCTCAATTTAAATGCTTTATTGGTAATTCCATCAATATGGTTCACAGTTTAAAAAATATTCATTTAAAACTAACAGTTTATTAACGATGCTCTGTCAGAAAAGTCAATTGAAGGTTAAAATCTAAAGATGTTTGAAGAAAAATTAAACGTAATTGTGAGCTTGATACTTAAGTCTAATGAATAAGAATCACTCAAATTGTGTTAAAAGTGTACAAATGCTTATTTTATAAATTTTATTAAAATCAATAATTTATAGAATGGTATTTCATTTATATTACGACTTTAATCTACATATTTTTTAAATAAATACTGAGAATTAAACGAAAATATTGGATTAATTTCTAGAGTCAATCTAAGCTAAGTCCATAGCAACGAAGCGCTCTAAATCTGAACAATTAATACCGAGTAGATTTAGTCCTTCGATTGATAAATCCTAAAATTATATACAGGGTAAAATATCATGACTACATACCAAACAGCGATTGATGCAATCCGCGAATTAAAAGCAAAATTCGGCAACACTTGGGCAGACATCAGTCCTGAAGATGCTGCACGTATGCAACTTCAAAACCGTTTCAAAACCGGTTTAGATATTGCTAAATACACAGCTGCGATTATGCGTCGTGATATGGCTGCTTATGATGCTGATTCTAGCAAATATACTCAATCTTTGGGTTGCTGGCATGGTTTCATCGCACAACAAAAAATGATTGCGAACAAAAAATACTTCGGTACTACTGAACGCCGTTACATCTACCTTTCTGGTTGGATGGTTGCTGCACTTCGTTCTGAGTTTGGTCCACTTCCTGACCAATCTATGCACGAAAAAACTTCAGTTCCTGCATTGATCGAAGAAATCTACACATTCTTACGCCAAGCAGACGCAAAAGAATTAAACGACTTATTCCGTGCACTTAAAAAAGCGCAAGAAGCGGGTGACACTGCTAAAGCTGCTGAAATCACTTCACAAATCGACAACTTCCAAACTCACGTTGTGCCAATTATTGCCGACATCGACGCTGGTTTCGGTAACGAGGAAGCAACTTACTTACTGGCTAAGAAAATGATCGAAGCGGGTGCATGTGCACTACAAATCGAAAACCAAGTTTCTGACGCGAAACAATGTGGTCACCAAGCAGGTAAAGTAACTGTTCCACACGAAGACTTCATTGCGAAAATCCATGCACTTCGCTATGCATTCTTAGAAATGGGTCTTGACGACGGTATCATCGTTGCACGTACTGACTCTGAAGGCGCTGACTTGACTCAAAAAATCCCAGTGGTTAAAGAGCCAGGCGATATCGCATCTCAATACATCAGCTACTTAGACACCACTGAAATTGATATTTCAGAAGCGCAAGAAGACGAAATCCTAATCAAACGTGATGGTAAATTACACCGTCCTAAGCGTTTAGCTTCTGGTCTATATCAATTCCGTGAAGGTACTCAAATTGACCGTGTTGTACTTGACTGTGTAACAAGCTTACAGAACGGTGCTGACCTTCTTTGGATCGAAACTGCAACGCCAAACGTTGAAGAAATCGCTCACATGGTGAACCGTGTACGTGAAGTTGTGCCAAATGCAAAACTTGTTTATAACAACTCACCATCATTCAACTGGACGTTAAACTTCCGTCAACAAGCTTACGACCGTTGGGTTGCTGAAGGTAAAGACGTATCTGCTTACGACCGTGCTAAGTTAATGAGCGCTGAGTATGACAATACTGAATTAGCTGCTGATGCTGATGCGAAGATCCGTACGTTCCAAGCTGATGCTTCTCGTGAAGCAGGTGTATTCCATCACTTGATTACACTTCCTACTTACCACACTGCTGCGCTTTCTACACATGAGCTTGCAGAAGGTTACTTCGGTTCTGAAGGTATGTTGGCTTATGTTGCTGGTGTACAACGTAAAGAAATCCGTGGCGGTATCGCTTGTGTTAAACACCAAGCAATGGCTGGTTCAGACATCGGTGATGACCATAAAGAAATCTTCGCTGGCGACAACGCGCTTAAAGCGGGTGACGATGCGAAAAATACAATGAACCAATTCTCTGCATAAGCACTGAACTGATTCAAAAAAACCCTGCGTAAGCAGGGTTTTTTTATTGTCAATGCAATGATTTAACTAAATACATGAGCCAATTTAATTGATGTATAGATAGAAAAACAGCGATAGTAAAACCGAATACATATTTTGAATAAAAGTAATGCCAAAGCTGTTACAATCCCGAAAATTTACATTTGTATATTTATATGTTTGAAAAATTTGCTGAACAGAGTTTAAATGCATTAGGTTGGGAAATTGATAACCATTGGCCCTTAGATTTAGACCAATGTGTCATGATTGCTGCACCACACACCAGTAACTGGGATGCTTTATACGCGCGATTAGCGCTCAAAGCTTTAGGTGTAAATGTCAGAATTACAATTAAAGACAGCTATATGAAGTTTCCATTTGGTCCTTTTGTCCGGGCTATGGGAGGGATCGGAATTAATCGCCGACCAAAGAAAGAGGGAGAGGAAAGACCAAGCATGGTGCAATTAATGGCAGATCTTTTTAAAGATCATCCAAAATTGGTCATGTTGGTGACGCCAGAGGGAACAAGGTCAAAACAAGAAAAATGGAAAACGGGTTTTTACCATGTAGCAATTACAGCGAATGTCCCAATCGCTTTAGCATATATGGATTACAGTCAAAAAAAATGCGGTGTAGGTAAAATTATTTATCCTACTGGAGATATAGAAGTGGATATGGCAGAAATTATGGAATTTTATTCAAAGATTTCAGCTAAATTCCCCGAAAAATTTAGTGTTGACCAACGATATTCACACAACAGTTAATATATGGAGAAGGCAGAACAATCTGCCTTTTTAATACAAGAAAATTGCGTTTAAGGTTAAAATAAAGCCTGAAAAAAACAATAAAGTTAAGACAATCGATTTAAATTTTTGCTCAGATATTTGATAAAAAATTTTTGCACCAATGATCGTAGGTAGGCTAACTGCAAAGATCAAAATCCACAAATAAGACAAGTGATTCACGTTAATGGTCTGGTTAAATAAATAGATGATCAAAGTAAACAGTTGGATGGCAAAATTAAAATGTCGAAGAATGTTGCGTTGCTCATGTTTAGGAAGTTGTTTAAGCATCACCCAAGCCGAGGGAATTGCACCACAGAATCCACCGAGCCCACCTAAAATTCCACCCAAAAAACCAATCAAGCCGTCCATCCTGAATCTGGTATCTTTTAAACAATGTAGTTGCGGATTAAAGAACATGAGTGGGCACCAAATTAATAAAAATATCCCAAGTAGTAATTTGAACGTGTCTGCATTGATATAATGAAGCAAAAAAGTACCCAAAGGTACTCCAATTAAGCCAGCGATAATATAGACCCAAACGATAGAAGGCTTTATAAAGGTTCTTGGTTCTTTATACATTGAAATGATATGACACCATAGTGATGCACAAACGACCAAGGGGGCGGTGATCTGAGGCGGTAGAATCCATACCCAAAAAGACATCGCAATAAGAGCGAAGGCAAAACCTGTGAGTCCTTGAATAAATCCAGCAAAAATTGCGCCTAGAATAAAGATACATAACGTCATAAGGTGACTGCATCAATTGCTAAAGCAGGAGTAAAAGAAAAATGCATGAGATCGTCGGATAAGTAAAACTGATCAATCCTAAAATAATATTTGTTATCTTAAAAATAATAAGAACAGCAATAGCTAGCAGTAAAGCGAATAAAAGCCCTGAAAATCAGGGCTTTTATTATTAATTGGTTTTAGGTTTTAGGTTTTGTGTTAGACCGTTGATGTCTCCACCCTGAATACCGAGTTCACTCATTAAGCTGTCAATGAGAGGTGCTTGCGAACGATATCTAAGTGCGCTATTCACCACTTGATCTGAAAGTGCAACGGATTGTGATTGATCTGCTTGATCAGCTGAAGTTGTGGCGCCAGTAATGCCACCAAGACCATTCACTTGTAATATCTTGATATCATCAATATTTTCCATTGGTTTAACACTTTCACGGATGATTTCAGGCAAATACTTCAAAAGTGCCAAACGAATTTGCATTTCAACTTGTTCACTTGATAAAATATTATTAGCTTCATTGACTGCGCGTGTCCCTTCAGCATCGACTTGGTATTGTTTTTCTAAAGCTTGAGCCAAAAGAATTTTAGCATCAGCTTCACCTTTAGCTTTCAAGCGGACTTTTTCAGCTTCTGCTGCAGTACGAACAGCTTCAGCCTCATCTACAGCAGCTTGTTTTGATGCCTCGGCAGCCACAGTAATTGAAATAGCATCAGTTTCTGTAGCCTGTTTTGCAGCAACAAGTTCAACCGCTTTAATACGCTCAGCTCGCTGTGTTTCACGAACAGTCACAACTTCTTCTTCTGCTTTAACTGCTTGCGCACGAGCTTGGTCAGCAAGTGCCTTGGCTTCAGATTCAGCACGAGATTTCTCGGCAATCGCGATTGCGCGATCTTGTTCCGCAAGTTCAATGGTTTTCTTTTGTTCTACTTGCGCTTGTTCAATAATTTGAGCTTTTTGAATATTTTGATTTTCGACATCACGTGCAGCTGAAATACGTTTTAATTCAATTTCACGTTCTGCAGCGATTTGGGCTTCTTCTGCCTCACGCTTTTTGGCAGCTTCTTGTGTTGCAATTTCAGCAAGTTGTTCAGCTTTTCGAATCGAAATTTCACGCTCTTGTTGCATCTTTGCGTTTTCTTCTTCACGCAGGATTTGAAGGCGTGCTTGTTCAGCTTCTAAATTTTTCGCTTTAATGGCTAAGTCAGCATCTTGTTCAATATCGTTACGTTTTTTTCGACGATCTTCAATAGTTTCTGTTAATTTTGTTAAACCTTCTGCATCAAATGCATTTTTACTTGTATAGATTGTTGTGGATTAAAAAATTTAAAGCTGGTCTGATCAAGACCTGTTAAAGATACAGTTTCGAGTTCTAAACCATTTTTGAACAGATCTTCTGAAACAACTTGTTGAACTTTCTGAACGAAGTCTACACGTTTTTCATGTAACTCTTCCATAGCCATTTCTGCTGCTACTGCACGCAGGGAATCTACAAATTTACCTTCAACCAAATCTTTTAATTCATTTGGTGACATGGTTTTTTGACCCAAAGTTTGTGCCGCGGTAGCAATCGATTCAGCTGTTGGCTTAACACGAACATAGAACTTAGCCATCACATCTACACGCATTCGATCACGCGTAATCAAGGCTTGATCAGCTGCACGTTTAACTTCTAAGCGAAGGGTATTCATATTGACAGGAATGACTTCATGTAAAACAGGAAGTACAATTGCACCACCTCCCAATATAACTTTTTCCCCACCAAAACCAGTTCTGACAAATGAAACTTCCTTGCTTGAGCGTTTATATAGTCTTGCAATAATGGTTCCGATGACAACCAGCGCAATGAGAATAAGTCCTGCAATTATAATAATTTGATAAAAACTTGAACTAAACATTTTTTTCTCTAAGTTGATTTATTGTGAAATGGCTTGAAAGCCTTTGAGACTACGTTGTGTAAGTATGACTTGCTGACCTTGTACGAATATTTCGTCAGCTTCAGGTTCGACTAAAATGTAATGTGTTTGACCAAAGCGATCTTTGAGTTTTGCTTGCGCAGGATAGTGCAAACGAGCAGTGCCTAAAATAATTTCTGCTCGAAGTCCAATTAAATCGTCGCTATGAATTGCTGTGGTTTCATCTTTAGGGATGATCTTTGCCATCCATCTTGAGAATAGCCGTACGAATGGCATACAGACCACAAGTACCAGTGGAGTAATGAGCCAGATTGTTAAAAATGATCCAAATATATGATGGATGATAGATTGAGCTAAGAAGCCAACAATTGAAAAGGTCGTGAGAAAGATGATCAGCCAAATTAATACAGGAATACGTCCAAGATAAAGCCAATCTAAAAATTGAATCCAAATACTGGATTGATGGTCAACGATCATTTCAGGAGAAGAATCTAATGAACTAGGTAGAAATTGCTCTAAAAATCCTTGACTACTGAGACCTGTTATTAATAGAAAGACTTCAAGAATGCCTATAAAAAAACATCAAGCAGATACTAATACTGAAGAATAGGTTCGACGGATTTATAAACATGTCCCACATGGGTAGTCTCTTATAGATATTAGAATTTTTATCAAATTTTAATCAAAATAATAAAATAAAGTGACGTAATTATCAATTATATAATATTAATTTCATTTTGAATGGATTCAACATAAAAAAATACGCAGTGATTGGGGTGATCACTGCGCAGAACAACGAATCTGCTTACACAGTTTCGGTTAAGGAGAAATGTTATGAATTTTGGGGGTATTCATAACAGTAATTAAATGATATTCAATTTCATTTAGCAACTCATTGGTAGTCGGGTTAAAACGTGTAAGATTACATTAATAAGTTTAATTGAAGGTTAATTTTAAATAGTCTAATAAATAGCCATAAAAAAAGCCGCAATGTGATGCGGCTTTAAGTTTGCTTATTTTTTAGGGATTAAAATTTAAAAACACCTAATCCAGCTTTAACTTCATCCAATGTTGCTTGAGTAATATCACGACATTTGTCAGTACCAGTTTTTAAGATATCCATAATATAATCAGGATCCTTAGCAAGCTCCATACGACGTTCACGAATAGGCGTGATCAACTCTTTTAGAACACCTTCAAGGCGTTTTTTGACTGTACCATCACCTAAACCACCACGACGATAGTGATCTTTAAGCTCTGCTACTTCTTCTGGATTTGGATCGAAAGCATCTAAATAAGTAAATACAACATTACCTTCCACCTGACCTGGATCTTCAATACGAAGATGATTAGGATCTGTATACATAGCATTTACAGCTTTTTTAATGTCTTTATCAGAAGCATCTAAAACAATTGTATTGCCCAATGATTTAGACATTTTAGCTTTACCATCAAATCCTGGTAATCGACCAACATTCGATAGCAGTGCTTTACATTCAGGCAAAAGCTCTTGACCAATCTGACGATTTAAACGACGAACAATTTCATTTGTTTGTTCAATCATTGGAATTTGGTCTTCACCCACGGGCACAATCGATGCTTTAAAAGCAGTGATATCAGCTGCTTGAGCAACTGGATAGCATAAGAATCCAGCTGGGATGTCACGCTCGAACCCACGCATTTGTATTTCAGACTTAATCGTAGGATTTCGTTCTAGTCTTGAAACTGTGACAAAGTTTAAATAAAGCATGGTCAGCTCATTCAAAGCTGGCAAGCTTGATTGAACGCAAATTGTTGTTTTTGTCGGGTCGATCCCAACAGCGAGATAGTCAGTTGCAACTTCAATAATATTACGTCTAACTTTTTCGAAGTTATCAGCATTGTCTGTAAAAGCTTGTGCATCAGCCAATAATAGATGTTGGTGATGGGAATCTTGCAAACCTACTCGTGAACGTAAAGAACCGACAAAGTGGCCTAAATGAAGTTGTCCAGTTGGACGGTCACCTGTCAAAATAACAGGGCGATTATCTTGATTACTCATTTTCTATACCAAAGTCATCAACACTAGGGCTGAATTTTTAAAATTTCGCAATATTGTACGGCATTATTTTTTTTTATGTCAGCATAAAGCATCGAAAGAATCGAATTAAAAACGCCTTATTTGAGATAGTATTAATAATGTTGATACAGAATAAATTGAAATAGAAGAATAAAATTCCAAAAAACAAAGAAGGATAACAATAATGGCAAATAGTTTATTGGTGCTATTAGATGATATAGCCACCATTCTTGATGATGTTGCGCTGATGAGTAAAATGGCTGCAAAAAAAACGGCCGGTGTATTGGGTGATGACTTAGCACTCAATGCTCAACAAGTTAGTGGTGTGAAAGCCGACCGTGAATTGCCTGTCGTTTGGTCTGTTGCAAAAGGCTCATTTGTTAATAAATTAATTTTGGTTCCATTAGCATTATTAATTAGTGTGATTGCACCTTGGCTTATAAATCCATTATTGATGTTAGGTGGATTATTTTTATGTTATGAAGGTGTAGAAAAAGTAATTCACTCATTACACCATAAAAAAGCTAAAACATCTGAACAGGCCGAAAAAGAACTCGAAAACTTAAATGTAGATCTAGCAACTTTTGAGAAAGATAAAATCAAAGGCGCGATACGAACAGACTTTATTTTATCTGCTGAAATTATCGTGATTTCATTGGGTACAGTTGCAGCAGCTACTTTTGGAATAAAGGTTGCAGTCTTGTCAGTCATCGCAATTTTAATGACGATTGGTGTTTATGGTTTAGTTGCTATGATTGTTAAAATTGATGATTTGGGATTTTATCTCGTCAAACAAACGTCTACATTGAAACAAAGAATTGGTCAGGGCTTACTTGCTTTTGCACCTAAACTTATGAAGACACTAACTATTGTCGGAACAATCGCGATGTTCTTGGTTGGTGGTGGTATTATTAATCATACCATCCCATTATTTCATCACTTTACTGAAGATTCAGTCGATTATATTGAACATATTCCAAATGTAGGCAGTATCATCGGTGCTTTAACCCCGACGCTCTTAAACTTTGTCATAGGTTTTATTGCAGGACTTATTGTTATGGTCGTTGTTTCAGGAATACAAAAACTATGGAAAGCTAGAAAAGTTTAGAGTTTGATGAAATAACGTATTATAAGAAGTTATATGATTAAAAAAGGGCTGAGATTATGCGTTGGAAAGGCCGGAGAGTAAGTAGTAATTTAGAAGATCGCCGTGGAGGTGGTGGGGCTAAAGCTGGTGGAATTAGTATTCTCGGTTTAGTTGTTGCATTTGTTGCTTGGAAATTTTTTGGGGTTGATCCACAACAAGCCTATCAGGCAACTAAACAAGTGACTTCTAATAATCAGCAACAAGCGATAGGGATTGAAAACCCAACACCCGAGCAACAAGAAACATCGGCATTTGTTGGTACGGTACTCGCTGATACTGAAGATACATGGACCACCGTTTTTCAAAAACAGGGAATGCAATACCAAGCACCGAAACTTGTGATGTTTAGTGGTGTAGTCAATTCAGGCTGTGGAACAGCTCAGTCAGCGATGGGGCCATTTTATTGTCCTGCAGACCAAAAAATCTATATTGATACTGATTTTTTTAAAGATATGCGTCAGCAAATGGGTATATCGGGTGAACGAAATCAATCAGAATTATCTACACAAAATGCTGCTGGTGACTTTGCACAAGCTTATGTGATTGCGCATGAAGTCGGACATCATATTCAAAATCTCTTAGGTATTTCAACTCAAGTCCAACAAGCTAGACAACGAGCTACTGAAGCTCAAGGGAACCAATTATCAGTTCGTTTGGAACTGCAAGCTGATTGTCTAGCTGGTGTGTGGGCAAAAGATACACATCAACGAACTCAATTCTTGGAGCAAGGTGATGTTGAAGAGGCAATGGATGCAGCGCATAAGATTGGTGATGATTATCTTCAGAAAAAGGCTAGAGGACATGTGGTTCCTGATAGCTTTACCCACGGCACAAGCCAACAAAGAATGTATTGGTTCGATCGTGGCATGAAAACAGGTGATGTGAATCAATGTGATACATTCAATGCCTCAATCTAAATGTACCAAGCAGAATCGATTGATTTTTTTGCAAAGTTAAAACATGTAGCCTGCTAATGGAATAATTTATTAGGAAGGCTACACATCTTTAAAAAAAAAGGGATTGCGAGTAATCATTCTTTATATAAAATAAATAAATGGCTATAGTTTTTTCATTTAAAATTTAAATGATCTCATTTAAATAAAACATATCATAGAGTGCAAAATGGGCAACTTTTTTTTTCTCCAAGTATTTACAGTGGTTTTTGCCCTCTCAATTGCCACCACCATATTCAATAAACGAATTTTAGGTTTTCCCCAAGCGATAGGGGTGCCAATTGTTTCAGCCATTTTTGTCTTTATTCTGCAATGGGCTGCCAATTTATTAGGGGATAATCGTTTTATCACCATTAATTTGGCGAATATTGAAGAAGCAGTACGTCATATTGATTTTTATGATTTTCTCGTAAATGGTGTTATTTGCTTCATTCTTACATCGTCGGCATTGAAATTTAAAGTGTCTGATTTAAAAGTATATTGGAAGCCAATTAGTATTCTTGCCACTATTGCTTTGGTTTTGTGTGCAGCATTGTTTGGTGGATTATTATTTGGATTTCAATATTTGATTGGTAACCCTGTACCAATACTCGTACTTTTATTACTTGGTTCTGCTTTGGGTGCTACAGATCCAATCGGAATCAAAGGGGTGCTCAGTTCTGTACGTGCACCACATCATTTAATGGTGAAATTGGAGGGTGAATCACTGTTCAATGATGCAATGTGTATCGCTGTATTTATGACATTGTTGAATGTGCTTGAAGGCGAGCATTTTAGTCTGTTACTGACACTACAAACACTCCTTTATGAAATTGTGGTAGCTGTAATTATTGGTTTGGTATTTGGTTGGGGGATTTTACGATTGCTTCGCGGGAAGCATGAGATGGAATCATTAATCCTAACGACAGCTTTACTGGCTTGTGGTTCATATTTGGTTGCTTTATTTGCTCATGCATCAGCACCAATCGCATGTGTGATTGGTGGACTTATTGTTGGTAATAAATGGAAAGAAATTTTACAAAATCGTGAAATCCAAGAAGTAAATCACTTTTGGCATACAGTCGAAGGCATCATTAATTCATTTTTATTTACTTTAATTGGTTTAGAGTTGTTTATTCTTGATCTAAATGCCAGCATGATACTTGGCGGTATTATCGCATTTGTAATTTTACATATTTCTCGTTTTGCTGCGAACTATCTGGCTTTTGCATTTTTCCCATCGTTTCGTAAGAAAAGCTATAACGGTAGCCTAGCAATTTTATCATGGGGAGGAGTAAGAGGAGGGATTTCATTGGCTCTAATTCTCGCGGTTGCTAATGTCCCAGAGTTAAGGCAATACAGTAGTATCTTGATTGGTTATACTTTTATTGTTGTTTTATTATCGGGCGTAGTATGTGGTTTAGGTTTGCCAGCAGTCATGAATGCTTTCTATTACAATCCTAATGAGGAAAAAGAGGGCTTAAAGGGAATATATCAGCGATTATGTAATAAGCTTAATCGTAAAGGATTTAAATATATTGTTGGTGAAGATAGTAAAGGTAATGAGATTATTACGATTTATAATCCTGAAGTGATATTAGATCGGACTTCTGATGATGGTGTGGCAATCGTCCATCATCCCGCTAAAGCTGAAGAGGTAAAGAA
Organism: Acinetobacter sp. YH16032; assembly: GCF_013417345.1. NCBI lineage: Bacteria > Pseudomonadati > Pseudomonadota > Gammaproteobacteria > Moraxellales > Moraxellaceae > Acinetobacter > Acinetobacter sp. YH16032. The sequence continues at coordinate 149,933 of NZ_VPEE01000004.1, forward strand.
GTTAGAAAATCCAGAAAATTTCTAAAAAAATTATATTTAATTGAAGCAAGCATGATAGTGCTTGCTCTTTTTTTTTATGAATTAAGCATGATCAATGCAGAAGATAACAGTGATATTGTTTAAATATTTTATTCAGTTACGCAGAATTTTATTGATGAAATATAAAATTAAAATGTGAAAATTACATCATATTTAAAGCAAATTTTATTTCTTAACTTACTAAAAAGTAAGTATTAATTTTCAATATAAAATGAAAAGTATACTAGTTTACTAACATTAAAATGTTGGGTGAACAAGTTACCGTATGTAGTTAAACTAAATATAGCAGAAATTATGATAAGTAAGCCTTTGAAATTTGGTGACCTGAGATATCCTGAAAGTAAGTAAAAATATTAATTCTTATGTCATAAGTTCTTGTAAATAAAAGATATATTTTGAATGTGGATGAGCGGTTACAAAAAGCTGATAAAAGACGCAAAATCTATTCGCATTAAATCTTAAAAATGTGATATAAATCTCAATTATAGATAATAGTGTGTATCTTTTTTGTATCTTAGATGTAGAAAGATCGATAAAAATAAAATTTATAAGTGAGAATTTACCATGGCTAATATCTCCGTAATATCTAAAGAGAGTCATCAGGTATTAGAGAATGTCAACTCTAGTCAAGTGGGGCTTAACGAAAACTCTGTAGTTGTCGTTCAAGTATCTAAAGATGATGTAGCTTCAATCACTCGTGATAATAATAATGCTCTAATCAATTTGCGTAATGGTGAAGTGATTGTGATTGAAAACTATTTCAATCCTTCATTTGCTGATAACAGCCTCGTATTCCAAGATGAAAGTGGTCAACTTTATTGGGTTAAATTTACCAATGAAGATGGCTCAATTGCAGAAACAATTCTGTATTACCCAATCGAAGAAATCGAACCTCTTCTTTATTCCGATGATTTTATCGGTGGTATTCTCCCTTGGTTAATTGGTGCTGGTGCAGCTGGTGCAATTGCAGCAGTCGCAGATAATGGTTCTGACTCTAATCCTACGCCTAACCCTCAGCCAAAGCCAAATGCATTATTAAATGCACCAATCGTCATTGATGATGTGCCAGAGCATATCGGTGAAGTTGCTGATGGCGGTGTAACAAATGATGCTCGCCCAGAAATCAAAGGTTCTGGAGCTCAACCTGGTGCAATCATCAAAATCTATAATGGCGATGAACTAATTGGTGAGACGGTTGCATTGTCTAATGGTGATTGGAGTTTTACACCTGATCAAGATTTAAAAGATGGTATCTATGAGCTTTCTGTCACACAAACTGTAAGTGGTCAAGAAAGTGATAAATCACCGATTAAGACAATCACGCTTGATACTGTCCCACCGTCAGACATCACTATTGATGAAATTGGAAATAAGGGTGAAACAAACTCAGAAACACCTAAATTATCAGGTGAAGGTGAGCCAGAATCTAATGTCGAAATAGAAATTAAAGATAAAGATGGGAACGTGGTTGATAAAGATACTGTTCCTGTTGATAAAGATGGTAAATGGGAATATACACCTGAGAAAAACCTGGATGAAGGTAAATACGAAGTTATCGTAACGCCTATTGATAAATCAGGAAATAAAGGTGAAGAAGAAAAACAAGAATTCAATGTTGACTTAACTCCTCCAGACATAGACATCGATCCAATCCCTACTGATCCTGAACCTGAGGGTTGGGATACAGCAACGAATCAATCAACTTTTGCAATTGCTGCAATCGCAAATACTCTTTCGGAATCGGAGAATAATCCAGTGACTACAACTAAAAATCAAACGCCTACATTTACGGGAACCACTAAAGATAGTGAGAGCGTAAAAGTAGTGATTCGCGATAGTTCAGGTAAGATTATCGCAGAAGGTCCTGCTACAGTGACCAACGGTAAATGGCAGTTTAAATCACCTGTAACATTAGCTGAAGGTGACTATAAACTAGAAGCAACAGCATATGATGCGGCTGGCAATAGTAAAGTCGCTACTACAAGCTTTACTGTGGATATTACTCCACCTAAAGTAACGATTGAAGAGTTACCACTTACGAACACTGATGCGCCTACTTTTAAAGGTAAAACTGAAGATGGTGCAACACAAGTACGTGTTGAAATCAAGGATGCGGCTGGCAAGGTTGTTCAATCTGCAGTTGTGAATGTTGCAGCTGATGGTAGCTGGACATATAAGCCATCTAAAGCGTTACCAGATGGTACATATAGTGTCGAGGCTTCAGCTCGTGATGCGGTAGGAAATGTAAGTCAACCTGCTAAAACTACGGTTGAAGTTGATACGATCGATCCAGAAATTACAATCGATCCTATAGATGATACTAGTGATACAACTCCTGAAATTAATGGTAAGACTGAACCAGGCGCAACAGTAAAAGTTGAAATCTTAGACAAAGATGGCAACCCTGTAGCAACAGGTGATGCGACTGTAGATCCAGAAGGTAACTGGTCGTATACACCGACTGAAGCACTACCAGAAGGTGAATATACAGTTAAAGCTGAAGCGAAAGATAAAGCTGGTAACGTTGGTGAAGCGACATCTAATGGCTCATTTAAAGTTGATACAACTGCACCATCTGATACCGATGTAACGATTGATCCAATTGCGGATACAAACGATACAACACCAGAAATCACAGGTACAACTGAACCAGGAACAACAGTAAATGTCGTTGTTAAAGACAAAGACGGTAAAGTTGTTGCAGAAGGTCCAGCGACAGTTACAGGTGACACATGGACATACACACCATCAGTTGAATTGGCAGATGGCGAATATGACGTAGTTGCAAAAGCAACAGATAAAGCAGGTAACACAGGTGAATCTCAGCCAGAGAGCTTCGAGGTTGACACAGTAGCACCTGAATTAACCATCGATGAGCTTAAGCCAACAAACGATACTACACCAACAATCTCAGGTAAGACTGAGCCAGGTGCAACAGTAAAAGTTGAAATCTTAGACAAAGATGGCAACCCTGTAGCAACAGGTGATGCGACTGTAGATCCAGAAGGTAACTGGTCGTTCACACCGACTGAAGAATTACCAGAAGGTGAATATACAGTTAAAGCTGAAGCGAAAGATGCGGTGGGTAATACTGCTACTGAAACTGCGGATGGCAAATTAACTGTAGATACAACTGCACCATCTGATACCGATGTAACGATTGATCCAATTGCGGATACAAACGATACAACGCCAGAAATCACAGGTACAACTGAACCAGGAACAACAGTAAATGTCGTTGTTAAAGACAAAGACGGTAAAGTTGTTGCAGAAGGTCCAGCAACAGTTACAGGTGACACATGGACATATACACCATTAGTTGAATTAGCAGATGGCGAATATGACGTAGTTGCAAAAGCGACAGATAAAGCAGGTAACACAGGTGAATCTCAGCCAGAGAGCTTCGAGGTTGACACAGTAGCACCTGAATTAACCATCGATGAGCTTAAGCCAACAAACGATACTACACCAACAATCTCAGGTAAGACTGAGCCAGGTGCAACAGTAAAAGTTGAAATCTTAGACAAAGATGGCAACCCTGTAGCAACAGGTGATGCGACTGTAGATCCAGAAGGTAACTGGTCGTTCACACCGACTGAAGAATTACCAGAAGGTCATTACGATATAGAAGTAACTCTGACTGATAAAGCGGGTAACAAAGGTGATACTTCTAAAGAACAGTTAGAAGTTGATACAACACCTCCTTCTGACATTACTATTGATCCAATTGGTGGTGATGATTTCGAATCGAATGATCCTCAACCTGAAATTACAGGAACAGGTGAGAAAGGTTCGCTAGTGGATATCGTGATCACCGGTCCAGATGGCTTCGAAGAGAAGGCCACTGTTGAAGTAGGAGAAGATGGTAAATGGTCGTATAAACCAGAAGCTGAGTTGGAAGAAGGTGACTACAAAATCGAAGCTACTCCTAAAGATGAAGCTGGTAACGTAGGTAATCCAACTGAACAAGATTTTGTAATCGACTTGACACCACCAGATATCGATATTGATCCGTGGGAAGATGATAATGATCCTTGGTTAGATATCGATCCTTGGGATGATGAAGAAGCTGCATGGGATGTGAGTGAAGCTGCATCTGTACAGGCAGTATCATTAGCTGCTGAGCCTCAAATTGCTGCATTCTCTGCTTTCGCTGCACGCACATTATTTGTAGCTGAACCAGTAGTAACAGCAGCTCAAGTAACGGCGGTTGATCCAAGTATTAATTATACTAATGATCCACAACGTACGATTAGTGGTAATACAGTAAATAATCCTAAAGAGGTTGCTGTAGAGATTAAAGATGCTAACGGTGCTGTGGTATCTAGTGGTTTAGCAGTGTTGTCTGCAGGCCGTTGGAGTTATAAACCAGCAGAACCTTTAGCAGATGGTATATATACACTTGTAGCCACTGCACGTGATGCTGCAGGTAATACTAGCCGTACAGTGTCTTTAAAATTTGGTGTAGATACACTTTCACCTGATTTGTCAGTTGAAGAGTTATATCCTACAAACGATACTACTCCAGAAATTTCTGGTTCAACTGAACAATATTCTAAAGTTCAAGTCGTGATCAAAGATAAGAATGGAAATACTGTTGTAGATGCACCAGCTTCTGTAGATAGCTCAGGCAATTGGACATTTACACCGCCAAGAGATTTAGCGGATGGAAATTACACAGTTGAAGTAACATCTACTGATTTAGCTAAGAACAAAAAAACTGAAACTCAGCAATTAACAGTTGATACTCAAGCTCCTGATGCTGTGATTATTAATCCAATTACAGATCCAAGTGACTTGAAACCAGTATTAACAGGTAAAGCTGAAGCGAATACTACTGTCGAATTAGTGATTAAGGACTCTACAGGTCGAATTATTGATTCTGCACTTGTTCCTGCTGATCAAAATGGTAATTGGACATATCCAATCAACAATAATTTACCAGAAGGTACAATTATCGTTGAAGCTAAAGCGATAGATGAAGCTGGAAATGTCGGTCCTTCATCAAGCATCGGCTTCGATTTGGATGTGACTCCTCCAGATGCGCCAACGGCAACATTTAATGCAGATGGTTCATTAGTAACAGGTACTGCACAAGCTTTATCAACTGTTAAAGTAAAAGATGCAAACAACAACGTGATTGGTACAACTACTGCGGATAGCAATGGAAACTACTCAATTAAGTTGATACCAAGTTTGAACGATGGACAAAATGTATCTGTGACAGCTTCTGACGTAGCAGGTGAATCTGCACCACGTCAAGTGACGGCACCAAACATTCCGTTGGATGCCATTGATAATGTTGCTAAAGCTGGTATCGAGTACGAGTATCCTATTACAGAGAAATTCATTAAAGATGCGATTTCATATAACTGGTTGATTGGCTTCCTCAGAATTACGCTTGGTAAAACGAGTGGTGCTACAGAGTTTACAATTGGTGCAAACAAAACTGCAGATGTGCAGCTTCAAGTAAAATCAGCATCATGGGGAACATTATTAGACTCAGTATCAATTGTTCTTTACCAGCAAAATAGTTCTGGTAAGTGGGTACCAATTGCCAATAATAAATCTGCAGGATTATTTGATTTCATTGGCTTATTTGGAGAGGTTGCTCATATCAATTTAGATGATTTACCTGCAGGTAAATATCGTATTGAAATGAGTAATGGTAACCTTGCTTCTCTACCAGGTTATGTACAGACTAATTTGGTAATTAAAGAAACTGATACAAGTACAACGCCTGTTGTGAAGTCAATCACTGAAGCAAAAGGTAATGTGATTACTGATCTTGATGATGTACATGGTAAAGATCTTGTAGTTGCCGGTGCTATTGTGAAAGCTGTAAATGGTGTTGCGATTAATGGTGCAACAACAATTAAAGGCGAGTTTGGTACATTAACTATCGATGCGAACGGTACATACGCTTATAAGCCAAATGCAAACCTTAACGCGATTGGTAAAACGGATGTATTTAAATACACGATTACTGATCCTGTAACTGGTAAGTCTGATACAGCTCAATTAGTACTTCAAATTGATTCTAAATCAGGTTCACCATTGGCTTGGAGCAAATTCACACCAGAAGCAAACGCGAATGATGCTGATGCATTGGCGAATGAAACAGCAGGTAAGTTTAATTCTACTTACCTCAATGAAACAGTTTCTGCTAAAGGTCTGGATAAGTTGATTTTCAATGTGTTAAATGACAACAGCCATAACGGCGGTAACGGTGTTGACACAATCAATGACTTCCAATTAGGCAGCAATGTGAAGATTGATGTTTCTGAGTTGTTATCTGATAGTGCAACTGCTCAAAACATTGATAAATTCATTTTTGTCGAGAAAGACGGAAACAATACGAAGTTAAGTATTGATCGTGACGGCGCAGGTACAACTTATAACAAGGTTGACCTAATTACTTTCAACAATACTGATGTTTCACTTCAAGACTTGTTGAACAAAAACCACTTATTGTTCTAATAGACTAATGTGAAAAAGAGGAACTTCGGTTCCTCTTTTTTTATTCAAGAATAAAAAAAATGGGACTTTAAAATATCCCATTCATTGTCTATAACTTATTTGAGTAGATTAAGAAAATTTAAATAATGTTGAACGAGGATTTGTTCTTGTTCCAATATTGGTGTATGACCTACACCTTTTAAGATAATAGGCTCTTGAGCATTTTTCAGTAATCCTTTCAGTTCAGCTGCAGCTTCTACATTAATAATTTGATCACGATCTCCCCAAATGATGAGTGTTGGTTGATCGATTGAACGAGCCGCTAGCGCAAATGTTTCAGGTGTAAATGATTTGGACATGAGAATAAGTTGCTCAACGAGTTTCGTGTTATTTGTAACATTGGATATCATGAGCTTTTCTTGTTCGACTTTCAGTTCGTTCGGTATAAATGGAGGTTGCTGCGTAGCAATTTTAAATAACCGATCAAAATCTCCAGGTTTAGAAACGATAAAATTTTTGAGTAAGTTCGGGTCTTTTAAGTAAGGCGTATTGGCAGATTTAAATACACCTGCACTGTTAATGAGTAGTAATGATTTAGTATCGATTGGATACTGAGCTGCATAAAGTAATGCTACAGCACCGCCCATGGAGTGACCGGCAACATTTAGATTTTGATCAACATGAATGGCTTCCGCAAAGCGACGTAATTTTTCGGTTAGATTTGGAATTGAATAATCAAAATCTGCAGCTACTTTACTATCACCTTGTCCAGGTAAATCAGGGATAATGACGTGATAATGTGGTGTCAGATAGCGAGCGACTCGGTTCCAATTATCCCGACTGCCTGCAAGACCATGCACAAGCATAAGTACTGGTTTGCCTTTGGTTCCACCTTCACTGTAAGCCCAATCGATGTCGGAGACTTTAATGCGCTTGGTATTCATTCCAGCCCAAGCACGTTCTTGTTGTAAAATATTTTGTATATTTATACTGCTTGGCGCGGCTTGAGTTGTCGATGTAATTGAGATTGTACCGACTGCAATTGAAGCAGCAAGTAAGTGTGAAAATATCCTATTCATTGTATTTCTCTGTGTATTGTTATTGTGCAAATTTAGATTAAGTGAGTCTGTTATGAAATGCATTTGCTCAAATCAATCATCCGATAAACTATAGGTCAATTATTGATGAATCGATCAGCATCAGCGGAAATGGCACAGATGATCTTAGCCACAGTATCACAAATTCCTTATGGGAAAGTAGCCAGTTATGGTCAAATTGCTGCGATGTCCGGACTGCCTAAACATGCACGTTTGGTTGGTCGTGTGTTGAATCAATTAGATGTGAGTAGCGATTTGCCTTGGCATCGTGTCATTAATGCACAAGGTAAAATTAGTCATCAGCGTTTGGATGATCAAGGTTTTAATTGCCAGCAAGCTAGATTGCTTGAAGAGGGAGTTGTGTTTAACAATGGCAAAATAGATTTCAAGATTTTTGGATGGTTCGAGTAGCTCCGTATGATGGTATACGGAGCTATCAGATATTATTGCTTCACGACAAAAACAGGTACATTGACTTCAGTGATGAGGCTTTGTGCGACACTGCCCATAATTAATTTCTTGAATCCTGAGCGACCGTGCGAGCTGATAACAATAAGATCAATATTAAGCTCATCAATCGCTTTCATTATGGTGCGGTGAATACTTTCTCCTTCGAGTATTTTAGTCTCTACATCTATTCCATATTCATTAAACTTTGTTTTAGCTTGAGCAAGGTTGTCTTCAATAAATTTTCGTGCTCGTTCAATTAAAAGATTTGACTGCCCATCTGAGAGATATTCGGCTGCGATATAGGGATCGAGTGTCATCACTTGAACAACAGTAATTTTGCTATTAAATGCTTTAGCCAATTCAACAGCATGCTGAACGACGTTGAGTGCTACTTCAGAACCATCCACTGGAACGAGGATATTTTGATAACTCATGTTGTTCTCCTTTTTAACCGTTCTGTTTAAAAGTGTATAAGTTCATCATAGACCTTAATTGTTCAAAATAAAACCAAGTGTAAAGCTATGGTTTTTTATATTAAGTTATAGTTTTTAATTTATTGTCTTAAAATTTTAGAGGTATAAGATAGTAACGAACTATGAAGAATGAAATCTGATTAACTGAATCATAAAAAGATCAATTTGAAAATATTGTGATGGGTAGAGATGTAATTAAGGATGCGTCAGATATCTTTATAAAGTATGGAGTCTATAATTAGAATTAAAAAGTATAAGCCTTACTTTAGCGACTATATTTTGAAAACCCACTCCGTTTGAGTGGGTTTTTTATGTCTTTAAGAGTGATAATGATAAGATATTTGGAAAATAAGCAACTGAATTTTAAGAACAATGAAAGATTATCCAGTAAATATCATTCATGAAGATTTTGAGAATATTGAAATCGCTTGGGAAGGCGATTTATGGGATCGCCGTCGTCTAGGTGAGCAATTAGAACGTTATGTAGATCACTTAAATTGTGGTGCTGTTCTAGCTTTAGATGCTCGTTGGGATGAAGGTAAGACCTGGTTTGTAAGGCATTGGAAAAAGCATTTAGAAGATCAAAGTCACCAAGTTGTTTATTTAGATGCTTTTGCCAATGATTATTTAGATGATCCATTTTTGACGATTGCAGCAGAGATTAGCCATGCTTTGAACGATGCAAATGAGATCGATGATGCTGATATTAAAGATTTTAACTCTAAGACTGCTTCGGTATTAATTTCTTTGGCGGCTGTCATGCCATTAATTGCTGCAAAAGCAGGTTTGCATTTGGTAAGACTAGGCGGTGCAGGTGAAGCTTTACAAGAGGTCTATAAAGAGGGCAAAGATGTATATGACACAGCAAGTGAAGAAATAGCCAATAAAGTTAAAGAGCACATTGAGAAGAAGATTGAAAATCATCATATCGAAAAGCAAACCATTCAAGATTTTAAGCAAGAGCTCGCTGAACTTGCTGCAAAATTAGAAAAGCCATTGGTATTTATTATTGATGAGCTAGATCGTTGCCGACCTGATTTTGCTATTCGTTTAATTGAAAGGATTAAACATTTTTTTGACATTCCAAAAATTGTTTTTGTTTTGGTAATGGATAAAACCCAATTTTCAAAAGTGGTTTGTCATAACTATGGTTATGATGAAAGTCTTGGTGAAGAATATTTAACAAAGTTTATTGATTTTACTGTTGAATTTCCTAACTTAGGAAAGACGCAGTTGTATGAAGAGGTAATAGCACAGCAGTTATATCGTATCGGTGAATTAACATCTGTAGATACTAAAAATGAAATGTTTTTTTGGATTTTAAGTTTGCAATCTAGCAAAGAATACAATTCTAGAGAGTTGGTGAAAAAAATTAATCAATATGCACTCTTGAGAACAAATGATTTCAAGCTTAATCTAATTTTAAATGCTTTCATCTTTGATGAAAATTTTAATATTTCAGCTAATTATTTGCATAAGATAATTGATTATTTATTCAACTATTTAAACGGCGATAAAAATGGATATACGACAAAATCTTATTTTATCCGACAGCAATTATTGAACGAAAAAAATATCGATGACATTATTATTTGCAATTTGTATGAAACACTTTTAGATATAGAAGAAAGATTTAAGACTGTAGGGCAACAGGATCATAAAAATCAAACTCTTCAAAGATTCTTGAGCCCTTATTGTATTAGTAAATTAAAAGATATTAAGGATTTTAATTCGATTTGGATGCAATATATAAAAACAGGACTATTTGAAAAATATTGATAATTTTTCAATATCATCGGTCTGCAACTGTTCACGCATTTTTAAAAACTGCTTTTCATCTAAGTCATATAGCTTAAGAGAAAGCAATTTTTTAATATCTTGTTCAGGGAAACGGTATTTAATAATTTTAGCAGGTACACCACCGACGACAGCATAAGGCGGTACATCTTTGGTCACGACTGCACCTGTAGCAACGACTGCACCTTCACCAAGTTTTACCCCTTGCATAATCATGGCACGACTACCAATCCAACAACCATCACCAATGACAGTATCGCCAGCAGGCACAAAACTACGCGTATCAAAAGGAAATGCTGAAATCCAGTCGGTACGGTGTAACTGATTTCCACCCATCATGATGACACACTCAGCGCCAAAACAGACAAAATTGCCAATATAAAGCTGATCGATGGGTTTTTCTGGTGTCGAAGCTTTGTCATGTAGATAACGCACTACACAACGCTCAAAACCTTGATCCCAATAGGCTGAGTAATAACTGTAATTGCCTTTAATATGAATATTCGGATTTTTGACTGTTTTAGAGATAAATTCGAATTCGCACCAGTGATTGACAGGGGAGTTGATCAGCTTTTCAGACATGGTGAAATAAAAGGAGAATATTTTAGGGCATTATATACCAATTAAAACTTACATCCTGAATAAAAACTTTTATATTCATTGAGCATTAGAAGAATGGAAAAGCTATGTTTGTTGAAACAGAATTTAGAGAAGATAGACCTGAAGAAATATATAGAATAATAAAGGAGTATCCTCTTGCATCTTTGGTCGCACAGACCCAAACAGGGTTAATTGCTGAACATATCCCGCTCATATTAGTAGATGAACAAACATTGAGAGGACATGTTTCATTGCAGAATACACTATTCAATCATTCGATTTTGAATAATCAAATACTATGCATCTTTAAAGCAGAGAATGCTTATATTTCACCGAATTATTATCCTTCAAAATTTGAAGATCACAAAAAAGTACCTACTTGGAATTATCAAGTCGTACACATTAATGGTGAAATTCAGTTTTATCATGATCAGAAAACTAAACTTGCAGTATTAGGTCAACTCACCCAACAACATGAACGTATCACGAATGGTAAAAATGCTTGGAAAATGGCAGATGCACCAAAAGATTTCTTGATGGAAATGCTCAACCATTTTGTTGTATTTGAAATTAAAATTGAAAGAATCATTGCTAAATCAAAACTAAGTCAAAATAGAGAGGAAAAAGATTTTCGTAATGTTATTACGAAGATTCATGAAGCTGGAAAAGTGCATCTAGCAAAAACAATGAATCAATTAAAAAGAGTATAAAAAAACCCCTCATCAGAGGGGTTTATAGCCTAAAATATCAAGAATTAGAGATATTCTACGCTCACAATTTCGTATTCAACTTCACCTTGAGGTGTCGTAATTTTAACTTCATCGCCTTCACTTTTACCTAAAAGACCACGAGCGATAGGAGAATTCACAGATATTTTGTTAATTTTAAAATCTGCTTCGTCGTCACCAACAATTTGATACGTTTTACGTTCTTCAGTATCCAAATTTTCAATTGTGACAGTCACGCCAAAAACAACGCGTCCATTTTGCTCAAGTTCTTTAACGTCAATCACTTGTGCAGCACCCAATTTTCCTTCGATATCTTGGATACGGCCTTCACAGAAACCTTGTTGCTCACGTGCAGCGTGGTATTCCGCGTTTTCTTTGAGATCTCCGTGTTCACGCGCTTCAGCAATCGCTGCTGTAATACGAGGACGATCTACAGTTTTAAGTTGGTGTAATTCTTTCTCAAGCGCTTCTTTGCCTTGAGGTGTCATAGGATAACGTTGCATAGTTGTCCCTCAAAAAAGTAAGTATGAAAAATACTAAGTCTATAAATGAAAAAAAGCCCGCCACCAAGAGGTGGCGGGACTTCTTGGTAGTGTATTAACCTACTGTTTGTAAGTCTTGCAAACGATATACATCCATTGGCAATTTGATTGCTAAAGCTTGGCAAACTGCATCTGCACCATTAAGGGTAGTCGTATGATAGACCTTACCTTGAAGTGCAGAACGGCGGATTGAGAACGAATCCTGCTGAGCTTGTTTACCTTCTGTTGTATTGATAATGAGGTGTATTTCGCCATTTTTCAAGCGGTCCACAATATTTGGACGACCTTCAGTCACTTTATTTACACGTTCACATTCAATACCAGCCGCTTTGATGACATCGTAAGTGCCACCAGTAGCAAGTATTTTGAAGCCAAAGTCAGCAAGTTGTTTTGCAATACCAGCTGCACGCGGTTTATCAGAATCACGTACAGAGATGAACGCATGTTTAACTTCACCTTCCGTTGGAAGACCTGGTAAACGCTCATTTGCACCTAATACAGCTTTATAGAACGCTTCACCAAATGTTTTACCAACACCCATTACTTCACCTGTAGATTTCATCTCAGGCCCAAGGATTGGATCAACACCAGGGAACTTGTTGAATGGGAACACTGCTTCTTTAACAGAGAAGTGCTCAGGGATAATCTCTGTAGTGAATCCTTGAGATTCTAAAGATTGACCCGCCATGCAACGTGCAGCGACTTTCGCTAAAGACTCACCGATACACTTAGATACAAATGGAACTGTACGTGATGCACGTGGGTTCACTTCTAAGATGTAAACGTCTTCGCCTTTAACAGCAAACTGTACGTTCATTAAACCAACAACACCAAGCTCTTTCGCCATTGCGATCGTTTGACGGCGCATTTCGTCCTGAATCTCTTTAGAAAGAGAGTAAGGAGGGATCGAACATGCAGAGTCACCTGAGTGGATACCTGCTTGTTCGATGTGCTGCATGATACCGCCGATCACCACATCTTTACCGTCAGATACGCAGTCTACGTCAACTTCGATCGCGTCGTCTAGGAAGCGGTCAAGAAGAACAGGGGCATCGTTAGAAGCTTGAACAGCATCACGTAAATAGCGACGTAACTCTTCATCGTTGTATACGATTTCCATCGCGCGACCACCAAGTACATATGATGGACGTACTACAAGTGGATAGCCAACTTTCGCTGCTTCAGCCATACCTTCTTCAGCAGATTTTACAATGCTGTTGTTTGGTTGACGAAGTTGCAGACGTTGAATCATTTGTTGGAAACGTTCACGGTCTTCTGCACGGTCAATCGCATCAGGAGATGTACCAATAATTGGTGCACCAGCTTCTTCTAAAGCACGAGCCAATTTAAGTGGTGTTTGACCACCGTACTGTACGATGATGCCTTTTGGCTTCTCAATACGTACGATTTCTAACACATCTTCAAGTGTAATTGGTTCGAAGTACAGGCGATCAGATGTGTCATAGTCAGTAGAAACCGTTTCTGGGTTACAGTTCACCATGATTGTTTCATAACCGTCTTCACGCATTGCAAGCGCCGCGTGTACACAGCAGTAATCGAATTCGATACCTTGACCAATACGGTTAGGACCACCACCGATCACCATGATCTTGTCTTTGCTAGACGGGTTTGATTCACATTCGTCATCGTAAGTTGAATACATATACGCTGTGTCTGACTCAAATTCAGCAGCACAAGTATCTACACGTTTGTAAACTGGGGTTACGCCCAAGTTCCAACGATGTTTACGGAATTGTTTTTGTGAAATACCCATCAAGTTCGCAATACGAAGGTCAGATAAACCTTTACGTTTAAATGAACGGATGTTGTCCGCATTTAGATCGCCAAAACCTAAAGTTTTGATTTGGTTTTCTGTTTTGATGATGTCTTCGATTTGGATCAAGAACCATTTGTCGATCTTAGTCGCTTGGAATACATCTTCTAATGTAAAGCCGTGACGGAAAGCATCAGCAACATACCAAATACGCTCAGGGCCCGGAACACGAAGTTCTTGTAAGATTTTCTCACGCGCGCCTTCAGCACCCACTTCGATTTTTTCATCAAAGCCAGTTGCACCCACTTCAAGACCACGAAGTGCTTTGTTCATAGACTCTTGGAAGTTACGACCAATCGCCATCACTTCACCAACAGATTTCATCTGTGTGGTTAAAGTTGCGTCAGCTTGTGGGAATTTCTCAAAGTTGAAACGTGGAACTTTAGTTACAACGTAGTCAATCGCAGGTTCGAAAGATGCTGGAGTTGTACCGCCAGTGATGTCGTTTTTAAGCTCATCAAGGGTATAACCAACCGCTAATTTCGCAGCGATTTTCGCAATAGGGAAACCAGTTGCTTTTGAAGCCAATGCAGAAGAACGAGATACACGTGGGTTCATCTCGATCACAACCATACGGCCAGTATTTGGACAAATACCAAACTGTACGTTAGAACCACCTGTTTCTACACCAATCTCACGTAACACTGCTAAAGATGCATTACGCATTAACTGATATTCTTTATCTGTTAATGTTTGTGCAGGTGCAACAGTGATTGAGTCACCTGTGTGTACGCCCATTGGGTCAAAGTTTTCAATCGAACAGACGATGATACAGTTGTCGTTTTTGTCACGAACAACTTCCATCTCATATTCTTTCCAACCAATCAAAGATTCATCGATCAATAATTGTTTGGTTGGAGAAAGATCGAAACCGCGTTCACAGATTTCAAGGAATTCTTCTTTGTTGTATGCGATACCACCGCCTGAACCACCCATGGTGAATGATGGACGGATAATCACAGGGAAGCCGAAACGTGCTTGAATCTCTAGAGCTTCTTCCATCGATTCAGCGATTGCTGCTTTTGGACATTCAAGACCAATTTTACGCATTGCTTGGTCGAAAAGTTTACGGTCTTCCGCTTTTTCGATCGCTTCTTTCGTTGCACCAATCAATTCAACATTGAATTTTTCTAAAATGCCATGCTCATCAAGGGCAAGGGCACAGTTCAATGCAGTCTGACCACCCATTGTTGGAAGAACTGCGTCTGGGCGTTCTTTCTCAATGATCGCTGCAACAGTTTGCCAAGTGATTGGCTCGATATACGTTGCATCTGCCATTGCAGGGTCAGTCATGATCGTTGCAGGGTTAGAGTTTACCAAAATTACACGGTAACCTTCTTCACGCAATGCTTTACATGCTTGTGCACCTGAGTAGTCAAACTCACACGCTTGACCGATAACAATTGGACCAGCACCAATAATTAAGATGCTTTTAATATCCGTACGCTTTGGCATTATTTGCTCCTCAATTACTTCTTAGATGCTTCAATAAGTTCGATGAAATGATCGAACAATGGTGCACAATCATGTGGACCTGGGCTTGCTTCTGGGTGACCTTGGAAACTAAACGCAGGCTTATCTGTACGATGAATCCCTTGAAGAGTTTGATCGAACAATGATTTGTGCGTCGCTTTAAGGTTTGCAGGTAATGTTTCTGCATCCACTGCGAAGCCATGGTTTTGAGAAGTAATCATCACTGTACCATCTTCGATGTTTTGTACAGGATGGTTAGCACCATGGTGACCATGAGGCATTTTCACCGTTTTAGCGCCAGAAGCGAGAGCAAGAATTTGGTGACCCAAACAAATACCAAATACAGGTACGTTACGAGCATCTTCAACAATTGTTTTTACAGCTTCAATTGCATAGTCACATGCTGCAGGATCGCCAGGACCATTCGATAAGAATACGCCATCTGGATTTAGAGCAAGAACTTTTTCAGCAGGAGTTTGTGCAGGCACAACAGTTAATTTACAACCGCGGTCTGCGAGCATACGTAAGATGTTGGTTTTGACACCGTAATCATATGCGACAACATGAAATTTTGCTTCTGGTTGGGAGAAACCTTGACCTAATTTCCAAGAACCTTCAGTCCATTCGAAACCGTTTGGATCACAGCATTCTTTAGCAAGGTCTAAACCATTCAGACCGCCGAATGCACGAGCTTTTTCTAAAGCTTCTTCTTCTGTAATATTTTCACCAGCTAAGATACAACCGTTTTGTGCACCTTTAGCACGTAAAATACGTGTCAGTTTACGTGTATCAATGTCAGCGATAGCGACAACATTGTGAGATTTTAAGTATTCGCCTAAAGATTGCGTAGATCGGAAGTTGCTGTGCAATAAAGGTAGGTCACGAATGATCAATCCGTTTGCCCATACTTTATGAATTCGACCTGACTCAGCGTCTTCATCATTACAACCTGTGTTACCAATGTGTGGATAGGTAAGCGTAACAAGCTGTTGTGCATAACTTGGGTCAGTCAAAATTTCTTGATAGCCAGTCATGGCAGTGTTGAAAACGACTTCACCAGTCGTACTACCCGATGCACCGATTGACGTTCCTTTAAAGATCGTACCATCGGCAAGGGCTAAAATTGCTGGGGTGCTCAAACCAAAGCTCCTGAAATTTAGGCTGTAAAAAAGCGAGTAGACGAAAAAAAAGGAAGGCTACTTTAAAACCCACCCTCCTTACATCTGCTCGCTTGAACTTAACACGGCATTATACGCAAACACCTTGATAAAGTCCACGTA
Source organism: Acinetobacter sp. YH16032 (assembly GCF_013417345.1). Classification (NCBI taxonomy): domain Bacteria; kingdom Pseudomonadati; phylum Pseudomonadota; class Gammaproteobacteria; order Moraxellales; family Moraxellaceae; genus Acinetobacter; species Acinetobacter sp. YH16032. Next base: position 166,705 of record NZ_VPEE01000004.1, read on the forward strand.
AATAAACCTGAATTCGTCAGATATATACCTTGTAATTTGTTTAAAAGTCTGCTTTTTAAACTTTGGACAAAAGTCTAAGAATGTAAGAATTGTTTAATAATTCAAAAGTTAAGTTTTATCACGATTTATCAAAATTTATGTAGACTTACAATTAATAAGCTAAGTTTCTGAAACAGAATAACAAAGCTTCTGAAAAGCTGATTTGTTAAATAGAACAAATGTTGAAGTTGCTCCAAATGCTTCCTAAAAGTTCGAAAAAAGTACTAATTAGGTCAATTTACAAGTATTTTAGAAAGGACTGATTAAATATGGAAAATAGAGGTAAATATTGAATTGCTTGTTAAAAGCGTAGGTTCAATTATTTAAAGATGAAATTGGTAGTTAGCATGCTGGGTTTTAAAAATTAAACCGAGATCGAATTTAAAGAGATTTGACGCTACTTCGGTGTTTGTGAAGAAATATTTAAGAGCAAATTTGGCTGTTCAAGTGATTAAGGACAATTTTGAAATTAGAAATGAATAACAGGAATTACAAATATAACTAGATATAACACGTTGAGATCAGCTGTATAAAACTTAACTCTAAAAGAGGTGGGAAGAGTCTACAACTATAGAACTGAAATATTGGGGTAAAAAAATAGTGAGATTAAATCTCACTATTTTTTTTAAAACTGATGCAACCAATCGCGCTTGTTATGGAAGTCAGCCTCAGGACTACTATGCTGCATCGCATAATAATGTTTAGCTTGCGATGTGTTTAATACAGCGGATAAGCCAATAAAAATATCCTGCCATTTCAATTTATGTTTTAACATAAACTCCGTTAGATCAAGGCTCACATTTAAACCATAGTGCGTCTTTTTGAGTGAATTCAGTTCTATGTCATAAGCTGCTTGAGGTGGCATATCTTCAGGGTAACGATACTCTTCAAATTGATACGCTTGCCAAGCTTGAGAAGGGGAGAGATTGACTTCACGATAAAAGTCCTGATCTTTCACCCCAATGAAAATTTCAAAGCAGGTTTCTTCCCAAAGAAAATCTCGTCGTGGATGACCAGCTACAATTTCCGGATAAACTAAGTATTGATTTGGGTCACGTAACCAATAGCCCACATTTAGTGTGTATGGACTCGCTTGTTCAATTGCACCAACCAAGGAGATATCAAAGTAACGGTCAAAAGAATTTAGTTCGTAACTTGCCATTCAATGCAACTCAAATTAATTAGAAAGATGTGCGTGGCGAACAAGATTCGAAAGTTTAGGATTTTGTTTTGCCGCTTTCTTATATAAAAGTGCAATCTTTCCAATGGTTTGAACAACCTCTGCACCAGTAACTTCGGCGATTTCAGTAATGACTGCTGCACGAGCATCACGATCTTCACCGCCAATTTTTACTTTAATTAACTCATGATCATTTAAAGCACGTTGAGTTTCTTCAATGACATTTTCAGTTAAACCTTGACCACCTAACATTACCACTGGGTTAAGTGCATGTCCGATTTGACGCAAACGTTTGCGTTCCTGAATTGATAAAGCCGCCATAAAGATAACCTAATTTTAAAAACGACTTAGTATAGCAAATCAAGAGATCAAACGCTTATGTTTCTCAGAAATAATCGATCAACTTAAATCAAAAAACATAAACGATAATCTTGAATTAGATACAGATGAATACTGCAAGGGGGATAAAATTCACGTACAATAAAAAGTTAGAAGATTACGTGTATTTAAAGAGTTATGGCAACACGCATTACCAATCAGAAGTTATCCAAAAGTAGTCGTGCGTGGATGAGAGAGCATTTAGATGACCCGTTTGTGAAAAAAGCACAAAAGGAAGGTTATCGTGCGCGTGCTGCATATAAATTGCTTGAAATCCAAGAGAAATACAAAATCATTAAACCTGGTATGACTGTTGTAGACCTTGGTGCTGCACCTGGTAGTTGGTCCCAAATCGCTGGAAAATTAGTGGGTGATAAAGGTTTAGTGATTGCATCAGATATTTTGGAAATGGATGCACTTCCAGATGTGACGTTCCTGCAAGGAGACTTTCGAGAAGAGGAAGTTTTCGAAAAATTGTTAAATATTTTAAATGGACGAACTGTAGACGTTGTAATTTCAGATATGGCCCCCAATACATCAGGTAATAAGGCCGTTGATCAACCTCGACAAATTTATTTGTGTGAACTTGCATTAGACTTTGCCAATAAAGTTTTAGGTCCGAAAGGACAGTTTGTTGTCAAAGTTTTCCAAGGAACTGGTTTTGACGAATTCCGTAAGGAAGTTGTAGACAGTTTTGAAGTATTAAAAACTGCAAAGCCTGCTGCCTCGCGTGCTCGTTCGAAGGAAGTTTTTTTAATTGGACAGGGCCGTAAAAAGAATTCGCAATAAAGTGACTTGCCAAGTCGCTAAAAAATGTGCATTTTGTACCTTTTGAATATTTTATTGCGAAATTGATTTACTCGCTTTTTGTTAAAGGTCACCCAATTTTGGGCATGATCAAATTAGATTGATATGGGAATAAAGCTTTGAGCGATCTCTTTAAGAATGCCGTTTTATGGCTTGTTATACTTGGTGTGCTGATATTAATTTTCAGCAACATTAGTGACCGTGATAAGCCTGCTGCATTGAACTATTCAGAATTTGTTGCAGCGGTTAATGCTGGTCAAATTAAACAAGTTACCATTGACGGTGAACGAATTAGTGGCGAAAAAGTAAATGGTTCTCCATTTGAGAGTATTCGTCCTGCGGTTCAAGATCCTGAGTTAATGCCGAATCTCATCAAAAATAATGTCGTTGTTGAGGGCACTGCTCCGCAACGTCAAGGTTTATTGATGCAGCTTTTGATCGCAAGCTTTCCAGTACTTTTAATCATTTTGTTATTCATGTTCTTTATGCGCAACATGGGTGGCGGTGCTGGTGGTAAAAACGGCCCGATGAGTTTTGGTAAGTCAAAAGCAAAAATGCTTTCAGAAGACCAAATCAAAGTCACTTTCACAGATGTTGCGGGTTGTGACGAAGCGAAACAAGAAGTCGTTGAAATTGTGGATTTCTTGAAAGATCCAACAAAGTTTAAGCGTCTTGGTGCGAGCATTCCTCGTGGTGTCCTGATGGTAGGTCCACCGGGCACAGGTAAAACTTTACTTGCGAAAGCGATTGCTGGAGAGGCTAAGGTTCCATTCTTTAGTATCTCAGGTTCGGACTTTGTTGAAATGTTCGTTGGTGTTGGTGCATCACGTGTACGTGATATGTTTGAGCAAGCGAAACGTCATGCGCCGTGTATCATTTTCATTGATGAGATTGATGCGGTGGGTCGTCATCGTGGTTCAGGTACTGGTGGTGGTCACGATGAGCGCGAACAAACCTTGAACCAGATGTTGGTGGAAATGGATGGTTTCGAAGGTAATGAAGGTATCATCGTTATTGCTGCGACTAACCGTGCTGACGTTCTAGATAAAGCTTTACTTCGTCCGGGACGTTTCGACCGTCAAGTGATGGTTGGACTTCCAGATATTAAAGGTCGTGAGCAAATCCTGAATGTGCATTTGAAAAAATTACCTTCAGTGACTGGTGTGGATGTCAAAGTATTGGCACGTGGTACTCCAGGGTTCTCTGGTGCGCAATTGGCAAACTTAGTCAATGAAGCTGCGTTATTTGCTGCACGTCGTAATAAAAATACGGTCGATATGCATGACTTTGAAGATGCAAAAGATAAGCTTTATATGGGGCCAGAGCGTAAATCAATGGTTCTTCGTGAAGAAGAGCGTCGCGCAACGGCTTATCATGAAGCAGGTCATGCGATTGTAGCTGAAATGCTTCCAGGCACAGACCCAGTACATAAAGTCACGATCATGCCACGTGGTTGGGCATTAGGTGTAACTTGGCAGCTTCCAGAGTTTGATCAAACCAGTCATTACAAAGACAAAATGTTGAATGAGCTTTCTATTCTGTTTGGTGGTCGTATTGCAGAAGAAATTTTCATTAATCAGATGTCAACTGGGGCTTCTAACGACTTTGAACGTGCAACAAAAATGGCGCGTGCAATGGTGACTAAGTACGGTATGTCTGACAAGATGGGTGTCATGGTTTATGAAGAAGATGCTCAACAGTCATTTATGGGTAGTCTAGGTGGTCGTACTATTTCTGAAACGACTCAACTTGAAGTTGATCGTGAAATTCGCCGTATCCTAGATGAGCAGTACAAAGTTGCACGTGATATCTTAGAAAATAATAAAGATATTGCCCATGCGATGGTAAAAGCTTTGCTTGAGTGGGAAACGATTGATCGTGATCAAATCCGTGACATTATGGAAGGTCGTGAACCTCAACCACCTAAGGTATATGTGGCTGAGAATCCAATTGTAGATGTAACCCCTACAGATGGTCCTTCAACGCCTCCACCTTTACCAGCAAGCTAAAATGAAGGAGCCTCTTATGAGGCTCTTTTTTTTGTGTTGAAATTATCCCTCATGTTTAAATTTTACTTGATATCATGTGAATAGATTTTCTAGGAACATCAATATGCAACTTATCTCTTTACCTAATCAGATTCTTAAATGTGGTGCATTGGAACTTGATTTGTCAAAGCCTCATGTAATGGGTGTGTTAAATGTAACGCCAGATTCGTTTAGTGATGGTGGTAAACACAATAGTGTAGAGGCGGCACTAGAGAGAGCAAAGCAAATGATTGCTGAAGGGGCGAGTGTTATTGATGTAGGTGGTGAGTCAACTCGCCCTGGCGCATCTGCTGTTGATGTTCAAGATGAAGTAGATCGTGTAGTTCCGGTCGTTGAAGCGTTGTCAAAATTGAATGTAGTGATCTCAATCGACACTTCTCAACCAGAAGTGATTAAAAAGGCGGTTAAAGCTGGAGCGCATATTTGGAATGATGTCAGAGCATTAACAAAGCCACATGCTTTAGAAACAGCTGCGGAATTAGATATTCCAGTCATTATCATGCATATGCGTGGTGAGCCAACCACAATGAACCAGTTGGATCAATATGATGATATTACTTTAGATGTGATTTCAGAATTGCAAACTCGATTAGATGCAGCATTAAATGCAGGAATTAAACCTGAAAATATCATGATTGATCCGGGTTTCGGATTTGCAAAAAATGCACATCAAAACCTGAAATTATTAAAAGAGTTGTATAAATTAAATGAGTTGGGCTATCCAATGCTTTCTGCATTATCTCGTAAGCGATTTATTGGTGAAGCTTTAGGTGGTGTACCTGCCCATGAACGTGCAGTGGGTTCGGTGACGGGGCATCTGTTAAGCGTACAGCAAGGAGCATGTATGGTCAGAGCACATGATGTAAAAGAAATGGTGCAAGCTATTCAAATTTGGGCAGCAATGAATAGTGTTAGTTAAATTAAAGGCAGATTTAAGACGGTTAAAATCATCAATGAAAATATTAGCTTAGTTATACTTTGATTAAAAGTGAGATTTACTCCTCGTTTTTATTGTTGGTTTAATGTCTAGCTTGTGTTATATAAGCTCGGTTTTTGTTAATGCTATTACTTGAGCTTTAATATGTTGAATGATGTACTTCTCCCGATGTTCGACGATGAATATTATCCTGATATTCTCGTGGCTGAAATTCAGCAACTCATTGAAAAATTCTCAAAGAAGGTATCTAAGGTGAATTCCGATGCTGAGATTTATCAAATCGCCAATGATATTGTGGCGGAAATTAATGAGATGAAACCTCAGTTCGAAGATCTTGATTCTTCTCTTGATGATGCAGCAGCAGACTATATTGCTGAGGCAATGATGATGGTCGTTCAGGAAGAGGGATTCTTAGATATCGAAATGGAAGAACTTGTTTCAAATAGAGAGTGGTAAATCGCTCTCTATTTTTTTGTGTTGTTATTGTTGTGGCTAAACGCTAGGCATAAAAAAACCAGCTTACGCTGGGTTCTTTATTTACACCATTATTCTCTATCAGAAGAATGGTGCCCGAGGCCAGACTCGAACTGGCACGCTTTGAGGGCGGGGGATTTTAAATCCCCTGTGTCTACCGATTTCACCACTCGGGCATGTGCGCAATAATAGAGGACACTTTTAAGCTTGGCAAGAGAAAATCGTATTATTTGCTTTCTTTTCAATCAACTTGCATTTATTAGATTAAAAAATATAAATTTTGGGGCGATGGTTTATGATATTTGGACATTAAATTGTCATCTGATTGCAATTTTAGCTTCATAAATACGGTTTAAGTTCGAAGTTAAAATAACTCGCCAATTCGTAAATAAAATGAAAAATAAAATCTCAAGACGCGCATTAATTAAAAATTCATTGGCTGGATTAGGTGCGATTTCACTGCCTGTTCTGATTACAGCATGTAATGGCGATGGTCAAACCAGCAATGAGCATAAAGTTGAATTTTTGCATGGAGTGGCGAGTGGAGATCCATTACAGGATCGAATAATTCTTTGGTCGCGAATAACACCTACAGATGTGGCGGCAATATATGAATTAGATTGGGAAATTGCACTTGATGAGAATTTTTCAAATATTGTTCAGATGGGAAAAATCAAGACTTCTGCTGCTAAAGACTTTTGCTTGAAAGTCGATGTACTTAATTTGAGTGCTGATACTCGTTATTATTACCGATTTAAATATGGGCAGATACATTCTCCAATTGGTCGTACGAAGACCTTAGCAACCAAGTCCAATGCGGTTAACTTTGCGGTATGCTCATGCTCAAATTATCCTGCTGGTTATTTTTATGTGTACCGTGAAATTGCGAAGCAGGACGTGGATGCTGTGCTGCATCTGGGTGACTATATTTACGAATATGGCAAAGATGGGTATGCAGCTGAACAAGCCGAAAAGCTTGGTAGAACACTCGATGTGGATAATCAAAACGAGATTTACCGTCTAGAAGATTATCGAAAACGTTATGCAAAATATCGAACAGATCCTGATTTACAAGCGGTTCATCAACGTCATCCATTTATTCTGATTTGGGATGATCATGAGCTGACAAATGATGCATGGAGAGCTGGTGCGCAGAATCATCAACCTGATTTAGAGGGAGATTTCGTAGCACGAAGAACAGCAGCCCTAACCGCTTATTTTGAGTGGATGCCAATCCGCGAAAAAAGCAATAACGATATTCTTCATATTTATCGTCAGTTTAATTTTGGTGATTTAGTTCAACTTAATATGCTAGATACACGTATGTTGGCACGAGATGAGCAACTGGCTTTTGCTTCATTTATGGATGGTGAAAATCTAAATGTTGAGCAATTTAGAGCGGCATTAATGAATGAGCAGCGACAGCTAATAGGGATAGATCAGTTAAATTGGTTGGCGAATAGTCTTCAGAGTTCTCGTGCAATATGGAATGTATTGGGTCAGCAAGTATTGATGGCGAAAATGTTGGTACCTGCTGAAGTATTGCAAATATTAAATGTTGCCAAAAGTGGAATGGTAGATGACAACTTTTTAATAGAAGCTCAAAAACGTCTGATGGAGTTGGTCGCGATTAAATTGCGTTATAAAAATAGTGACCCGAGCTTAACTGACGCTGAATTATCAAGAATCCTAACCGTGATTCCTTATAATTTAGACGCTTGGGATGGTTATTATGCTGAGCGTGAGCGTGTTTATGCTTTGTATGAGCAGTATCAGAAGAAAGTTGTTGTGTTGGCTGGAGATACCCATAATGCGTGGGAGTCTGCATTACATCAACAAAATGGTGAGAAGGTGGGGATTGAATTAGCAACAAGTTCAGTTTCTTCACCAGGTATGGAGAAATATCTCAATTTACCTGAGAACTTAATGCAACAATTTGAACAAGTGTTTATCCAATTGATTGATGAATTAAGATTTTGTAATTTGAATCAACGAGGCTATTTAAAATTGAGCTTTGATTCTACGCAATTGAGTGCAGATTGGTTGTTTTTAACAGATATTCATTCACAGAAGTATCAAGTTGATCAACTCAGATTGCACTCAACAACGTATGATACCAATTTGAATATAATTAAAGTAATGCAGCAAGCAAGTTGATCGTAGCGCTACATGATGCTATCGATATATTTTTCTATATCGGTATGCTTGTAGCGCATACACAATTTGTTTTCATAGTTCATCAAATGAACATAAAGTTGCGCATTTTTTTGTTTTTGTTCAATCAATAATTGATGCTGCTTTGAGTTTTTGGATGAAAAGATTAGTTTTAAGTAAAGCTTAAAATTTTGTTTATAACTCCAGAAAGCCACTCTACGAATTTCTTGAATGTAGTAATAGTTTTCTTTAGAAGTATTTTCTCGGAATAAATTCTCTTTATAAAATTTAACGAAACCAAAATTCATAGCGAAATAAAACAAAATTCCCTGTAAGAACCAACTTTCCATAAAAGCGATATTTAAACTTTGTAAAAGAATGAGGATGGTCAGTTTGAATGGGGTATTTTTAAGTTGCTGGTAAGTTGAGATGCTACTATGCTTGATCTGTTTGAGGATGATTGGCGTAATCAGCATAAAAAATAACATGATACACAACACAGCACTCCCGCCAGATTGAAAGCCTTCTAAAAAAACAATGTGTTGTTTAAGCAAAAGGGTTAACAAATATGAGCAAGGGAGGAAAATCATTAATGCAAGTGCAAGCGGGATCAGTTCTTTACGCTCATCTAGAATCCCTTTGGTCTTTAACTGACTATAGAGCAAGAAGTTTTTTTTAAACGCTTGAGGATATTGTTGTTTTAGTTCTTGAAGATATTGAGCAACTTGCTGATTTTGATTCATTTGAATATGAAATTCTGAAGATGAGTGATTATAGCAGATGAGTTTAAAGAAAATGCAGACATAAAAAAACCAGCTTACGCTGGGTTCTTTATTTACACCATTATTCTCTATTAGAAGAATGGTGCCCGAGGCCAGACTCGAACTGGCACGCTTTGTGGGCGGGGGATTTTAAATCCCCTGTGTCTACCGATTTCACCACTCGGGCTTAACAAGATGGAGGCGGAGGTCGGAATCGAACCGGCGTACACGGAGTTGCAGTCCGCTGCATGACCACTCTGCCACCCCGCCATGTCTTGTTGATGCGTATATTAACAAGCTCTGAAAAAAAAACAATAGTGCTTTTATTCGTATGTGCAGAAAAACAGCATATAACGGAAATTATTTAAAATATTCATGTAGAATGTGCGAAATTGATTCATATCAACACTTGGGAGATGTGCCGTGGCATTAGTTTTAGATGGTCGTGCATTGGCAAAACAAATTGAGGCTGATTTGTTAACTCGCGTAGAAGCGTTAAAAGCAAAATCAGGACGTACTCCAATTCTTGCGACGATTTTAGTAGGTGACGATGGTGCATCTGCAACTTATGTGCGTATGAAGGGTAATGCATGCCGCCGTGTTGGTATGGATTCACTTAAAGTTGAACTACCAAAAGAAACGACGACAGAACAATTGCTTGCTGAAATTGAAAAACTCAATGCAAATCCTGATGTTCACGGTATTCTTTTACAACATCCAGTACCTGCGCAAATTGATGAGCGAGCGTGTTTTGATGCGATCTCACTTGAAAAAGATGTGGATGGTGTTACTTGCCTTGGTTATGGTCGTATGGCAATGGGTGAAGCGGCTTACGGTTCTGCGACACCTGCTGGTATTATGACGATTCTGAAAGAAAACAACATTGAAATCGCAGGTAAGCATGCGGTTGTTGTAGGTCGTTCTGCAATTTTGGGTAAACCAATGGCAGCTATGCTTCTCGAGGCGAATGCTACTGTAACGATTTGTCACTCTCGTACACAAGACCTTGCTAGCTTTGTGAAGCAAGCGGATATCATTGTGGGTGCAGTGGGTAAAGCTGAATTGATTCAAAAAGATTGGATTAAACCTGGTGCAGTAGTTGTTGATGCTGGTTTCCATCCACGTGATGGCGGTGGTGTGGGCGATATTCAACTTGTTGGTATTGAAGATATTGCTTCAGCTTACACACCAGTACCGGGTGGTGTAGGACCAATGACAATCACAACGTTGATTCGTCAAACAGTTGAAGCAGCTGAAAAAGCTTTAGGTTAATATTATCTCCCTCTCTTGCGCCGTATACGGCTCAGGGAAAGGGTCGGGGTGAGGGTATTGAGTTAGATAAATCCTCTCCCTAACCCTCTCCTTTAAAAAAGGAGAGGGAACTCTCTTTATTAATTTAGGTTTCGTATTTGAAACTCAAATTTTGCATATTTAAAAATAAAATCCAATGAGCTGTACTTTCCAATTTCCTAAAGCGCCTGAACATTTACTAAAAGCCTTACATGATGTGATTCCACATTGTGAACTTCATGCACAGCAACTGCCTGATACACCAATTTCACTTTGGCTCATTCCACCCGTTTTTCCAACCGATAAGCTAGATGATGAAGTTATTCGTCGTATTTGGAATGATACGCCATATTGGATTTTCTGTTGGGCATCAGGTTTAGCAATGGCACAATGGTTATTGGCTGAACCGCATCATGTGAAAGACAAAGTGGTTTTAGACTTTGGCGCAGGTTCAGGCGTAGTCGCGATTGCAGCGAAAATGGCAGGGGCAAAGCGTGTCATTTGCTGTGATATCGACCAAGTTGGTTTGGATGCGTGTCGTGCCAATGCTGAATTGAATGATGTTGAGCTTGAATATTTGGATGACTTATATAAAGCTGAGCAGGTTGATATCTTGTTGGCGGCTGATGTGTTGTATGACCAGTGCAATCGTTTCTTCTTAGATGAGTTTTTAAAATTTGCACCTGAGGTGTGGGTGGCGGATAGTCGTGTAAAAAACTTTAGTCATCCGAAGTATGAAAAGCTTGATGAACGCAGTGCAACGACATGGCCAGACTTGGATGAATCACCTGAATTTAGAAATGTCAGTTTTTATAAGACACTCAATGAAGTACATTGAGTGTCCTAAGTTTAGAGTGTGCAGTTAAAGCGAACGACTTGTAAGAGGCTAGGCTTAGTTTCTAAAGAAAGACGTGTATTGTAGTCTTCATTGCTGTATAGGCTTTGAGTGTTTGAGAGTCCGAATGATGTTCGTGATTGACCAATTTGCACTTGTTGAGTTTCTTGAGTTTTATAATTGGGATTAGCAATTTCATTTACACTCAAAATGGTGGTTTTATATCGTTGAGTGTGCCCTAGAACTTGTTGGCAAGTACGTTGTAATTTGTGTTCATCAATATTTTGGTTGGCGCGTGCAGAGAGGGTATACGAAATATTGGCAGAATTCTCTGATTTATTTTCAATTTGATATCCTGTAGCTCCATTGTGCTGTCGCGGAACAGATTGACAGGCTGTAAGCATAAGGGCGATTAAACAAGAGCCAATCATTTCTATTTTTTTCATTATTTGATCCTAATAAGCTGTTTAAATCAGTATGCCATAAGTGTGACAACTTATTGGTACTAATAAACGTTACTAAATACACTTTATTCAGTTTGTTTGAAGTAAAAAAAAGGTCACCGAAGTGACCTTTTTTCTCATTATGCTTAAGCAGATTTAACCGCTTCTAAAAGCTCAGCTTGACGTTTTTTCAACGCTTCTGGTAAACGATCACCAAGTTTGTTAAATAATTCAGTATGGCTTTCAAGTTCTTTGATCCATTGCTCTTTGTCTTGAGAAGTCACAAGGTCAAATTGCTCTTTCGTAAAGTCTGAACCAGTCCAGTTCAACTTTTCGTAAGTTGGAACACGACCAATTGGAGTTTCAACAGCGTCAGCACGACCTTCACAGCGATCGATAATCCACTCAAGAACACGCATGTTTTGACCGAAACCAGGCCATACAAAGTTGCCTTCAGCATCACGACGGAACCAGTTCACGTTGTAAATACCAGGAAGCTTGTTACCAGCAGCTGCAGCTTTCTCACCAACTTTCTCACCCATTTCTAACCAATGTGTGAAGTAGTCAGCCATGTTGTAGCCAGCAAATGGAAGCATCGCAAATGGATCGCGACGAACAATACCTTGTTGACCAACAGCAGCAGCAGTTGTTTCAGAACCCATCGTTGCAGCTTTATAAACACCGTCAACCCAGTCAAATGCTTCTGAAATTAGAGGCACTGTGTCCGCACGGCGACCACCAAAGATGAACGCAGAGATTGGAACACCTGCTGGATTTTCCCAGTCAGCATCAATAGAAGGGCATTGACCAGCTGAAACTGTGAAACGCGCATTTGGATGAGCTGCTTTTTCTTCACCAGTATGTGGTTGACCTTTCCAGTTAGTTAGGTTGGCAGGTGCTTCTTTAGAAAGACCTTCCCACCATACTTCACCGTTGTCAGTCACGGCAACGTTTGTATAGATCACGTCTTTATGAAGCGTAGCCATACAGTTCGGGTTCGTCTTTGTATTTGTGCCAGGAGCTACACCGAAGAAACCTGCTTCAGGATTGATTGCATATAAGCGACCATCTTCACCTGGTTTGATCCAAGCAATATCGTCACCTACAGTTTCAATCTTCCAGCCTTCATAACCTGCTGGTGGAATTAACATTGCAAAGTTTGTTTTACCACAAGCAGATGGGAATGCAGCTGCGATGTAGTGTTTTTCACCTTGTGGATTTGTCACACCAAGGATGAGCATGTGTTCAGCTAACCAGCCTTGCTGACGACCCATGAATGATGCGATACGTAATGCTAAGCATTTTTTACCAAGCAATGCGTTACCACCATAACCAGAACCAAATGACCAAATTTCACGAGTTTCTGGATAATGAACGATATATTTTTCTTTGTTGCAAGGCCAAGCAACGTCTTTTTGACCTTCTTCCAATGGTGCACCTACAGTGTGTACACATGGAACAAATTCGCCATCAGTGCCTAGAACGTCATAAACAGCTTTACCCATGCGAGCCATTTTAGACATGCTGACTGCAACATAAGGAGAGTCAGTAAGTTCGATACCAATGTGAGCAATATGAGAACCTAAAGGTCCCATAGAGAAAGGTACAACGTACAAAGTACGACCTTTCATAGAACCGTCAAATAAACCGTTTAATTTTTCACGCATAACCGCTGGAGCTTCCCAGTTGTTAGTTGCGCCAGCATCTTCTTTGTTTTCAGAGCAGATAAAAGTACGGTCTTCAACACGAGCAACGTCAGAAGGATCAGAGTTTGCAAGATATGAACCAGGGTGCTTTTCTTGGTTAAGCGCTTGCATTGTGCCGTTAGCGATCATCAAGTCGATATAACGTTGATATTCTTCTGCGCTACCGTCACACCATTCAATTTTTGCTGGTTTTGTTAGTTTAGCAATCTCTTCCACCCAAGCAATAAGCTTAGGGTGACGAACGAATTCTGGTGCGTTCACTTGGGTCATGGTGAGGCCTATATCAAAAGTGTACAATGTGGTGTACAAATAATATCTAGATGCTGGTTTGCAGACTCTAGATTCAGTATGAAAAAAAAGTGGCTGTATTAAAGCATATTTTCTTAAAAAAAATAAGACCAAAGGCTTAAATAGTGCTTAAGACTTGATTGGTGTTAAGTTTATGTAATTATTTGATATTTTTTTAAAAAATGAGTGATTTATTTTTTATTTTTAATTTTTATGTTTGGTATTTATAGTTTAAATATTCATTTAAAATAAAAACTTAATTAAAATATGAGATCAATTCTCATCATCGAAAAATCAAATGAACATCATTTAAAAATTACATAAATTGGCTTTTAATTGAGTAGTAAATAGACGAAATTTTAAAGTAATTCAATTTTTAAACTCATAAAATGAATTCAATGCTAAAGCCTTTGTCTATGATTTTTAATGAAAAATCTGGATTTCATGCCACCAATAATGATCAAATTTATGAACAACTTATGCATTACTGGACAGATCTAGGTTTTGAAATACAAGTTTTTGATATTGCTTCAGAAATGAGTGTTCAAGCACTCATCGAAAAAGTTCATCTTCGACATTTAAATCATGATAATCAGGGGGTGATTGTGGTTGCTGGCGGGGATGGAACGTTAAATTCTGTGGCTAATTATTTATTACATCAAACCATCCCTTTGGTAATTTTACCTTTAGGGACATTCAATTATGTTGCACGGGTTTTGAATATTCCTTTAGATATTCTCGAAGCTGCAAAACTGGTGGTTGAAGGTAAGCCTAAAGCGGTACATGTGGCAAAAATTAATGATGCCATTTATCTAAATAATGCGAGTTTGGGTCTTTATCCATTGTTTATTAAAAAAAGAGAGTTATATAACCAAAAACTAGGGCGTCTACCATTACATGCCTATACTTCTGGCTTAGATGTGTTGATTCGTGATCGTAAAGAATTAAAGTTAGAAATTGAGGTGGATGGTGTGAATTATGCAGTTAAAACTCCTTTATTATTTTTAGGCAATAACCAACTTCAATTAAAAGAAATGAACCTCAATATCGCTAAAACGGCAGAAGAGGGTCGGGTTGCGGGAGTTGTACTTGCTCGCACGGATAAGCTGAGTATTTTTAAAACACTCATCCAACTCATTCGTGGAAAATTAGATCAGGCAGCAGACGTATATAGTTTTAGTGCGGATCATGTGCGAATACGTTCTCATCAAAAAAAAATGACAGTAGCAATCGATGGAGAAATTATTCAACTGGATTCACCATTAGATATTCATGTTGAAAGAAATGCACTGACCTTAATGGTGCCACAATGATTTTACATTTGTCTGATTTGCATTTTGGAACTGAGCAACAAGACTGTTTAGATGCAATTGCTCACTTTGTTGCAGAACATTTGATCGAAGCTGTTGTGGTCAGTGGTGATCTCACTCAAAGGGCAAGATTTTCACAGTTTTATCACTGCAAAAAATTTCTAGAAGAACTTAATGTTCCTTATATTGTGATTCCGGGTAATCACGATATTCCTTTGTTTCATTTATGGCGCAGATTTTTAAGTCCGTTTCATCGGTATAAGTTGTTTTTTGGTGAAATGGAACAGACCTTAGAAACTGAGCATTTTTATATTATAGGAATCAATACAATTCATCCTAAGTACCATACGAAAGGTCGTATTACTGAGTTTCAAATTCAGGAAATTGATCAAAAAATGAAATTGGCTCCTCAAGATAAATTAAAAATTCTGCTTACGCATCAACCTTTCTATAGTGGTGATCACGGTATAAATATGTCTAAAGATCGTCCTAAAAATACTGAAAAAGCCCTAAAGACATGGGCAAGCTCAGGGTTGAATGCAATTCTACATGGTCATTTACATGTATCTGCTGTTTATGATCTGAATAAGATTTTCCAACTTAATGCTCAGCATCCAATATTGGATATTCATGCAGGTACCGCTACGTCACATCGTTTACATCATGACTTTTCTAATAGTTTTAATCTAATTGATGAAAAACTGAAGGTGCGTGAATATCGCTTTGATTCGAGATTCAAGAAATTTTATTTAGTTGCAAATCGGAATGAAGGCTAAATTATCGAAATGCCTAAAAAAAATACAAAAAATTAAATTTTTTTTCATTTTCCCCTTGAAGCAATTTTTTCCATCCCCACAAAAGTGACATCAAATAATTTTGGTGGTGATCTAAGGAAATTAAGATCACGACTATTAATCAAAAGACTTAGTCTGATGGAGTATTTTTATGAGCAACATTCGTCCATTACATGACCGTGTAGTAATTCGTCGTGTTGAAGAAGAAACAAAAACAGCTGGCGGCATTTTATTGCCAGGTTCTGCTGCAGAAAAGCCTGCTCAAGGTGAAATTATTGCAGTTGGTAATGGTCAGATCACTGACAATGGCGTTCGCGCTTTAGATGTAAAAGTAGGTGACAAGGTATTGTTTGGTACTTATGCAGGAACAACTGTGAAAGTAGATGGCGAAGAACTATTAATCATGAAAGAGTCAGATATTTTAGCTGTTTTAGAAGGCTAATTGATTCTTTTTAATACTACTCATTTAATCAATCAGATTTAGTAATTTTAATAATATTCGGAGTCAAATATGTCAGCTAAAGACGTTAAGTTTGGTGATTCAGCTCGCACAAAAATGATCGCAGGTGTGAATATCCTTGCAGATGCAGTTAAAGTTACACTTGGTCCTAAAGGCCGTAACGTAGTTATCGATCGTTCATTCGGTGCGCCACACATCACTAAAGATGGTGTTTCTGTAGCGAAAGAAATCACATTAAAAGACAAGTTTGAAAACATGGGTGCTCAACTTGTTCGTGAAGTTTCTTCTAAAACAAATGACATCGCAGGTGACGGTACTACAACGGCAACCGTTTTAGCTCAAGCAATTTTGAACGAAGGGATCAAGTCAGTAACTGCGGGTATGAACCCAATGGACTTGAAACGCGGTATTGATATTGCAGTTAAAGCTGTTGTTGCAGATATTAAAGCAACAGCTAAACCAGCATCTGATTCTAAAGCGATTGAACAAGTTGGTTCGATTTCTGCGAACTCTGATACGACTGTTGGTTCACTGATCGCTCAAGCGATGGAAAAAGTGGGTAAAGAAGGTGTAATCACTGTTGAAGAAGGTTCAGGCTTTGAAGATTCTCTAGATGTTGTAGAGGGTATGCAGTTTGACCGTGGTTATATTTCTCCATACTTCGCAAACAAACAAGATACATTAACTGCTGAATTGGAAAACCCATTTATCCTTCTTGTTGATAAGAAAGTAAGCAATATCCGTGAGTTGATTACTGTTCTTGAGGCAGTTGCGAAAACAGGTAAACCACTTCTTATCATCGCTGAAGATGTTGAAGGTGAAGCACTTGCAACGCTTGTTGTAAACAACATGCGTGGCATCATCAAAGTATGTGCTGTTAAAGCACCAGGCTTCGGTGATCGTCGTAAAGCAATGCTTCAAGATATCGCGATCTTAACTGGTGGTACTGTGATTTCTGAAGAAATCGGTATGCAGTTAGATCAAACAACACTTGAACATTTAGGTACTGCACACAAAGTAACTGTATCTAAAGAAAACACAGTGATTGTTGATGGTGCAGGCGATGCGAATCAAATTGCTGAGCGTGTTCAACAAATTCGTGCGCAAATCGAAGAATCAACTTCAGAATACGACAAAGAAAAACTTCAAGAGCGTGTTGCTAAATTAGCAGGCGGTGTAGCAGTGATTAAAATCGGTGCTGCAACTGAAGTTGAAATGAAAGAGAAGAAAGATCGTGTAGACGATGCTCTTCATGCAACTCGTGCTGCTGTTGAAGAAGGTGTTGTTGCGGGTGGTGGTGTTGCATTAGTACGTGCAGCTAAAGCACTTGACGGTGTAACGGGTATTAACGATGATCAAAACGTAGGTATCAACATCCTTCGTCGTGCGATTGAAGCGCCACTTCGTCAAATCGTATCTAACGCAGGTGACGAACCATCTGTAGTGATTAATGCAGTTAAAAATGGCGAAGGCAACTTCGGTTATAACGCTGCGACTGGTGAATACGGCGATATGCTAGAGATGGGTATCCTTGATCCAGCGAAAGTTACTCGTTCTGCACTTGAGCATGCTGCGTCTGTTGCGGGCTTAATGTTAACAACTGAGTGCATGATTACAGAGATCCCAGAAGATAAACCAGCTATGCCTGACATGGGCGGTATGGGTGGTATGGGCGGTATGATGTAATTCATCCCACAGCCTAAAAAATCCCCGCATTAAGCGGGGATTTTTTTATTCATCGGATAACTGCTTAAAAATTAACATGAATATGGATTGTTTAAAGTTTTGAAGATAAGCTATCTAGAAATTAACATCATCATTTTTTTGGGGGGCAGATGTTAACTGAACAAGAAAATAGCATTATTGAATTAATATACGAAGCAGCTTTACAACCAAAATTATGGAATCAAGTCCTTCAGAAGGTAGCTCAATTTACTAATAGTACAACGGCAATTTATACTCATTTAGATCAACTCAACCCGACACATAATTTTGTGGTTTCACATCAAATTCCAACTGAAAGTTTAGAGAATTATCAACGAGAAAATTTAGATGTCATTGATATGAAGTTACATGGTGCAAAGATGATTTTGGCTGGAGTTGGTTGTGGTTATAAATTCGATAGCCAATCTTATGCAGTAACAAATCATCCAGATGAAGAAAAGTTTTATAAACTTTGCTTAAAACCTCACAAAATTAGATACATCAACGCCGTGCTTTTGGAATACGGAACATATAAATGGGCAGTTCTTGCAATGCATCGTTCAGATGGAATGGCGGAATATAATCATGAAGATACGATGATTTTAGAGCGGTTAGGCAAACATTTAAGACGGTCATTGCAAATATATCGCCAATTTTTTGATTTAAAAAGTGAATATAATTCAGTTATGCATGTGATCGAGAAATTAGCAGTTGGTGTTATTATTTTAGATAAAGAATCAAAACTGAAATTTTCAAATCAAAAAGCACAAAAAATTATTCTCGAAAACAATAAATTGATTACTATTGATCATAACCAACATTTAATTTTGAGCAAAGACTATCAAAATGAATTTCGAAGTATTATAAATAGCGTGCTTAAACCAAATTTTTTGGATCATTTTAATTCCCAATATACAGATATAGGCGGTGTAATGTGTATGGGTGAGGGAAATAACCAAATCAAGATAACGGTCACACCTTTAGATTTACTTAAAGAGACTAGTTTTAGAAATATTGGAGCAAGTGTTGCTGTTTTTATCACTCAAAATAACTGCACAATCAATTTATCTAAACATGCACTAAGAAAAGAGTTTAAACTTTCGCCTAGAGAAATAGAAATATGTGAACACTTTTCGAATGGAATGAATTTTAATGCTATTGCTGAGGTGTGTAATATTACGGTCAGTTCCTTAAGAACTTATATGAAAACAATTTATTCAAAATTGGAGTGTAAGAGTCAAGTTGAACTGTATAGAAACTTAATGAAGTATGCGGTTAATTTCGAACATATAAATTAGTTGACTCAATCTTACAGTAAGATTGAGTCAACAGTTGTATATTAATTTAAGCGTGTAAAGGCATATGAGCCTTCATCTACAATGGTTAGTGTAAGTGTAGTTGGAGTTATGTTGATGTCTATTCCACTAGAGTCTGAGTCATTTAAACCAGCACAACCGTTAGTATCGATAGATGTTTCATCAATAAAAAGTTTGTTATTGGAAACTCTATATTTACCATATTCAATTCCTGGACCGCCACAAGGTTCATCGCCTTCCTCAACTTGATCATCACCAATCGGGTCTACCATAATATAAGTCCCATTACTGTTGAATACAAAGAGTTGCAAGCCTCTACTTAGTCTCCAAGCACCAACAATATCACTATTGTTACGCACTATTTTAGTGAATGTCGCACTTTCATTTGGGTTGTCTTTTTCAGCGATTTTTAGCGTTGTTCCATCGAATGAAATTGTCATATCACGGGTTTCACCATTATCATTCAAGCCCCAATCTTCATTGGTATCGATTTCTGTATAGGCATTGAATGTTCCTGTAGTTGCATCAATTTCAAGAAAACCATATTCCATTCCATTTGAACTACTAGTTGGTTCAATTAGAATAGGCTCACCAATCATATAGCTACCATCTGAATTAATTTGTAAGACAACTTCGGACTCATCATTTTTTGCAAACCAAATGCCCACAATATCTTTCAGTAAAGCTTTGCTAAAGTTTTCTTTTGCGAGGTCTGGACTGACGACTTCTTTATTTTCGAAATCAGGCAAACTGTTCAGAATAGGCTGAAAGCTAGTAACGAATTGCTCAGTTGATTGATTAAAATTAATGTTATTGTTTGAGCCTATAAAACTAATATTGTCAGGAATTTGGATACCATCTTCATGGTTTTCATTGTTATCCAATGATTGTAAAAAAACAAGAAGATTAACTAAATAGCTCTCGTCTTTATCCTTAGAAAGCTCAACAGGAGTAACTCGTTCTCCAGCAAGAACTGTACCTAAACTGATATTACCAATCAAAAATTCGACTTGATCGCCTTCTTGGTATTCAAACTCACCTGCAGCATTGGTTTTTTTGGTTACACCATTAATGATATAGCTTGCTCCAGCAACTGGACCATCTGTGAGTACTCCGATTTTAGAAGTTGTATCGGTTGATGATCCATTGTCATTAGAACTGCCTCCACAGGCTACTAACAGTGTACTCAACATAAGGCTTAATAATGCTTTTTTCATATATTTCTTCCCTAAAAAATAAAACATAAATGTAGAAGCATTATAGACCCCCCTGCGGACTAGTGACTATCCTCAAATGGGGATATAAAAATACTTTAAAAGTTATATAATTAACTTATATTTAGTCGGCTAGTCGGCGAATTCAAACATGAGGTGAAGAGTCACCATTTTTGTAGACATCTTTTAGTTAGATATTGAACTGCCACCACTCTCCTAGACAAATATCGTCTATTCTTGTATCTCCAAAGTTAACGTTACGTTATCTTTAGAGGGAAGTGCTGTCCATTATTTTGGCTAGGATCAGCTATTTAAAGTAATTTATTGCAGATATTTCCAGAGAATTGATCTTTATATTTTCTTCTTAATTCAATCAATGTTGATCGTTTCTGTTATTAGTTCTTGTTTTTTTATTCATAGTCACTGAATATCAATTAAATTTTTATATATTTTAATGAAAACACTTTCTAGAATTCTTTTGACGGCTTAACGACTATGTTATCTAAGTTCTTTATTGAACGACCTATTTTTGCTGGCGTACTTGCGATTATTGTCATGGCAATTGGTATATTTGCGGTGATGAGCTTACCGGTAGAACGCTATCCTGATATTGCTCCGCCAAGAATTACTGTATCAGCAACTTACACAGGAGCTGATGCCGAAACAGTTGAGGAAAGTGTCACACAGGTCATAGAACAACAAATTAAAGGAATTGATAACTTACTTTATTTTAGCTCTACCAGTAATGCATCTGGGAATAGTCGAATTAGTTTAAGTTTTGAAAACGGAACTGATCCAGACACAGCACAAGTCCAAGTTCAAAATAGCATTAATGGGGTGATCAATCGTTTGCCTGAAGACGTGAAGCGTCAAGGGGTCAATGTCTATAAATCCTTAGGTGACACCTTTATGGTGGTGGGGTTATATGACACTACGAACCAAAGTAATAATATTGCGTTGTCAGATTATTTGGCTGATCACATTGAACCAGAAATTGCGCGTGTAGAAGGTGTTGGTGAGGTTGATGTCTTTGGTTCTCAATATGCCATGCGTATTTGGCTAGATCCGAACTTATTGAAACAATATCAGTTGATGCCTAGTGATATTCGTGCCGCAATTGAAGCACAAAATACACAAGTTGCTGCAGGTGGAATCGGAGATTTACCGACAGTAGCAGACCAGTATCTTAATGCAAAAGTTACCGCTGGATCACGACTAAGAACAGTCGATGAATTTAAAAATATCATTGTCAAAGCGACCCCTGATGGAAGTTTTATTTATTTAAAAGATGTAGCACGCATTGAGTTAGGTGCTGAAAATTATCAAGCTTTTAATACCATTAATGGATCACCTTCAGCAGGCTTGGCTGTTTCAATGTCATCTGGTGCAAATGCTCTTGCAACCTCAGCTAAAATTAAAGAAGTACTTGAGGACATTAAGAAAAAACTTCCTGAAGGCTATCAAATTGTCTACCCACGAGATAACACGCCGTTTGTTCAAGAGTCCATTAAAGAAGTTGTAAAGACCTTAGTTGAAGCCATTATCTTGGTCGTGTTGGTCATGTTTATCTTTTTACAAAGCTGGCGCGCAACACTTATTCCAACGGTCACGGTTCCAATTGTTATTTTGGGCACTTTCGCCGTCTTATTTGCGCTCGGAATGACCATCAATACATTGACACTTTTTGCATTAGTTCTTGCGATTGGATTACTTGTAGATGATGCAATTGTGGTGGTCGAAAATGTCGAACGTTTGATGCATGAAAAGGGGCTATCTGCAAAGCAAGCGTCTATCTTATCTATGCAAGAGATGACGGGGGCTTTAATTGGAATTACAGTGGTGCTAACTGCAGTATTTATTCCGATGGCTTTTTTTACAGGATCGACAGGAGTTATATACCGTCAGTTTTCAATTACCTTGATTGCAGCCATGTCACTGTCATTGTTGGTCGCGTTAATTCTCACACCAGCATTGTGTGCGATTATTCTTAAACCTAAACAACAAGAAGCAAAATGGGCGACATGGTTTAATACAAAAATGGAATCATTACGATTGCATTATCTAAAGTGGGTTGAAAAAAGCCTGTCACTAAAATGGATCGTTTTAACCAGTTTTGCTGGGTTAATTGTGATTTTTGCTTTGTTTTATAAGTCGCTTCCAACCAGCTTTATTCCAAGTGAAGATCAAGGTTTTATCAGTGTCCAATTCAGTTTACCTGAAGGCGCACCTATGACAGAAAGTCAGCTTGTTGGTGAAAGTATTCGAGAGTATTTTCTTGAACAAGAAAAACAGAATGTTAGGTTGGTTCAAATTCGTTATGGACGAAATTTTTCAGGAACGGGTCAAAATTTAGGGACAGGATTTGTAGCATTACATCATTGGGATGATCGTCCAGGTGAGGCAAACTCTGCACAATCCATTCGTGAACGAGCGATGGAGTTCTTTAGAAAAGACAGTCGCGCTCGGATTATGGTGAGTTTGCCAGGTTCTGTAAGTGGTCTTGGCGATACAAACGGCATCGAGTTTTGGCTGCAAGATTTAAATGGACAAGGACGACAGTATTTAGAAGATCAATTTCAAGCGCTAGAACGACAGGCAATCAACTTCACGACTTTTGAAAATTTGGGCAAACGCTCTAATCCAGATAAAGCCAAATTGAAAGTGAATATCAATCAAAAATTAGTGATGGCGAATGGTCTTTCACAATCTGCGATTAATAGCACTTTGGCTGCAGCTTGGGGTGGTTCTTATGTGAACGACTTTATTGATCGCGGACGTATTAAACGCGTCATGATGCAGGGGGATGCCGAGTATCGTTCAAAGCCTGAAGATCTCAATTTATGGTCTGTACGAAATAATCAAAATCAAATGATTTCATTTGGTAATTTTGCCACTGTGGATTGGGATGGAGGCCCTGATGTGGTGACTCGTTTCCAAGGTTATTCCGCGCTACAAATGGAAGCAGACACTGCAAAAAATGTGAGCAGTGGTGCTGCAATGCGTGATATCAAGTCTATGGTTGATCAATTGGACGGGGTTGGGCTAGCGTGGAGTGGATTATCGTTTCAAGAGCAACAATCGAGTACACAAGCCATTTGGCTTTATCTCATCTCTGTTGGCTTTATCTTTCTATGTTTAGCTGCCTTATATGAAAGTTGGTCGATACCTTCTGTTGTGATTGCTGCTATTCCATTGGGTATTGGCGGTAATATTATTTTTAGTTGGTTGGTCGGATTTCCAAACGATATTTACTTCCAAATTGCGTTACTTACGACGATTGGGTTGTCATGTAAAAATGCCATCTTAATTGTTGAATTTGCGGCAATGGCTCAGGAGCGTGGAGCTAACGCGATTGCTGCTGCTTTACAAGGTGCAAGTTTGCGCTTACGTCCAATTTTAATGACCTCGCTTGCTTTTGGTGCAGGGGTTATACCTTTGGTATTTGCTTCAGGTGCGGGTGCTGCCAGTCGTCAAGAAATTGGTGTCAGTGTCCTTGGTGGGGTAATTTTCGGCACAATTTTAGTTCTAGCCTTTATTCCCTTTATGTTTGTTATCGTTCGGAATATTTTCAAATATAAATCAAAATCAGCATCTGAAACTTAATGTGGTATCCGCAGTATAAAGAGTATGGTACTGCGGTTGATTTAATCCATTTTTAAATATCAGTTTTTGACAAGATCAATACGCACTAACATTTTCAATTAGTGTTAGCATGCCTTGCGTAATTCTAAACGATAATAAATGAAGCGATTATGGATCAAATTAAACAAGATCATAAAATTGAAGCATTACAACAAGCATTGATCAATTCTGATGTCGCTCAGATTGATCATATTGCGGATACGATTAATCCTGCAGATTTGGCTTTGTTTTTACAGCAATTAGAAATTGATCAACAAATACAACTTATCCACCATTTAGAAAATGCAGCATATGTATTTGAGTTTTTGCCACTCAATCATCAAGTACAGTTGGTTAAAAAAATGGACGGCAAAAGTACAGTCCAGTTAATTGGTTCAATGCATTCAGACGCTCGAACTGATTTGTACAAAGCTTTACCGGATCAAATAAAAACATTTATTTTTGCGAATTTAGATCGAGAAACAAAACAGCAAGTTCAAGCTTTGGCACTGTATGCTGAGGAAACAGCTGGTGCGATCATGACATCTGATTATGTCACTTTGCCATCAGACATCTCAATGCAACAAGCTTTAGATATTTTGCGCCACTCCGCCAAAGATACTGAAACCTTATATCTGATCTATATTACCAATCAGTTTCAGAGACTTGAGGGTGTAATTTCTCTTCGAGAAATTGTGCAAGCTCCTTTGGATAAAACGGTACAAGAAGTCATGACCACTGAGGTCATTTACGGACGGGTGGATGAAGATCAGGAATCAGTGGCAAAAAAATTAAGCCACTATGATTTTATCGCCTTACCCATTTTAGATCATGATGATCATCTACTCGGTATCGTCACTTATGATGACGCTATGGATGTATTCCAAGAAGAATTTACCGAAGACTTTTTGAAAAGTGGGGCGGTAGAGCTTAAAGAAAATATCAGTATTCGTTCAGCACCAATATTATTGTTATTTAGACAACGTGTTTTTTGGCTAGTGTTTCTGGTCTTTGGCAGCCTACTTTCGAGTGTTGGGATCGCCCATTATGAAGACATCATTGCTGCTCATATTGTTTTGGTTTTCTTTTTACCTTTATTGGTTGGGAGTGGAGGTAACGCAGGCTCCCAATCTGCAACTTTAATGGTTCGAGCAATCGCAACTGGAGATGTGAAAGCTAAGGATTGGTTTGTGTTGCTTGGCCGTGAAGCGATGGTTGCTCTATGTTTGGGTACAACGATGGCTGCAGCTGTTTCAATTCTTGGCTATATCCGTGGAGATATGATGGTCGCTTTAGTGCTTGCGATCAGTATGATGGGTATTGTCATGATGGGCTGTCTGATCGGGATGAGTTTACCATTTGTACTCAATAAACTAGGACTCGATCCCGCAAGCGCATCTGCACCCTTGGTCACTTCAATATGTGATGCAACTGGTGTATTGGTCTATTTATTTATTGCTTCACAACTCTTATTCTAAGGCTATGACTGATGGAGTATCTTTGCAGGATGTTGCTTAAATGACAAATAAAAATAAATTAACCCAAGCTGAAGTCATCAAAATGGAACGCGATCTTGCCAAGTTCGCAAACATGATGGATTCCGTCGTAAGAATTCCATTCACTAAACAAGGGGTAGGGGCTGATGCAGCATTGAGTACGATTCCTGTGGCGGGTGACGTAGCTGGATTTGTACTTACGTGTTATGCAGTATTACAAGCTCGAAAAATCGGTGTGCCCCAATCTAAATTGAATGGCGTGCTTAAACTTGCTGTGATGGATGGTGTAGTAGGTTTAATCCCTGTTGCAGGTACACTCTTTGATGTGTTTATTCGACCGAGTCGCAAGGCTTTAGATGTGGTTCATGATCATATCCGTGAAGAATATCAGATTCATTCTGACCATCATGTGGTACACCCATTTTTACATGAAAACTTAGAGCGTAAACAGCAGGACTCTGCCTTCTGGCGAAATCCTGTCGTGGCATGGATTTGGATTCATATTCCTGATTTACTGGGTCTTCTGTTTTTAAGTATTTTTGCTGTTGCCTTATGGTTTGGTGTCACGTTCTTATGGCAATGGTTTCAATCTATTTAAAGTGTTATAGATTTAGTACAATAAAAAAGCCTCCCTATGGAGGCTTTTTTTAGATGCAGATTAAGGACAATCAAGTTGTTGTAATGCCGCTACACGTTGCTCAATTGTTGGGTGTGTTTGGAAGAGTGCAGCAAGGCTGAATCCTTCTTCACGACCTGATGAAATTGAGAAAGCTTTCATTTCTTTAGGCATTTGATCTGGCATTTCAGTTTCTGCTTGCAAGCGAAGTAATGCACTGATCATGGCTTGTTTACCTGCTAAACGCGCGCCAGCCTCATCAGCACGATATTCACGATAGCGAGAGAACCACATCACAATTGCCGAAGCAAGAATACCGAATACGATATCTAACACGATTGTAATGAGGAAATAGCTCCAGCCCGGTGCTTCACCTTCTTCACGACCAAATACGTTGCGATCTACAAAGTCGCCGACGATACGCGCGAAGAACATCACAAACGCGTTGACTACACCTTGCACTAAAGCAAGGGTGACCATGTCACCATTTGCAACGTGACCAATTTCATGCGCCAACACTGCACGTAATTCATCTTTATTCATGCGTTCCAATAAGCCTGTTGAAACAGCGACTAAAGCATCGTTTTTGTTCCAACCAGTTGCGAAAGCATTTGATTGATAAGATGGGAAAATACCAACTTCTGGCATTTTAATACCAGCACGTTGAGAAAGTTGTGCCACTTCATTGAGTAACCATGCTTCCGCTTGGTTGCGTGGAGCATTGGGATCAATTAACTCTGTACCTGTGGTTTTCTTTGCAATCCACTTTGACATGAATAGGGAGATTAAAGAACCCACCATACCAAAGACAAAACAGATCACAAGTAAATTGCCAAGATTCAAGCCACCCGAGCCATGGTAACTACCGACACCGAAGAGTGACAAGATTATGCCAGCTACCACCAGTACCGCGAGGTTGGTCAGCAAAAACAAACCAATCCGCATCATCGAGAAAATCCTCTTATAAATAAAATTTAATAAGCTTTTTGAATTAAAAAACCTACGTCAAATATGCTTTCGAATAGGGAAAATTTCAAGAAAAAAATAAAAAATATAACGAAAAAAATTGAGATTAATTCGAAATATAGATCTTCGCTGATGCTGTGGCATTATTTGTAGAATATGAACCAGCTGGCGCGTCAGTAAAACTGCCATCAGCGGCCACAATAATTTGGCGAGGAGGTGACTTTGGTTTAGTTGGTGCAGTCACTTGAGCTGATAAATTCTGATTGTTATAGCTCGGTGTACTTGACTTAGAGGATGCTGAAGCTGAATAACTATTGGTCGGATTTGAGCCTACACCATTGGCGTATAAATTATTGTAACGACTGAGTACACGTCTGACATAATCTTGAGTTTCACGAAAGGGTGGAATTCCACCATATTTAGCAACATTTCCTTCGCCAGCATTATAACCCGCTAATGCCAATTGCGTATTGCCATTAAAGCGTTTCAATAGCCAAGCCAAATATTTTGCACCAGCGAAAATATTTTGTTCAGGATCATATGCATTATTGACATTAAATCGTTGTGCAGTCGCAGGCATCAATTGCATAAGACCCTGAGCACCAACAGGGGAGCGTGCATGTATATTAAAACCAGACTCTGTGTGCATCACCGCTTTAATGAGTCCTTCAGAAATGCCGTGTCGTTGAGCTGCTTGGCGAATATAGCCATCAAAGGCATTTCGATTTTTACTATGGCTTGGGAGAACAGATGCTTCGTTGCTTCCCCAATTGCTGTAACTATGAATATTGCTATCTGGATAGTAGGTTTTCTTTTCAACTTTAAGATGGTTGTATTTGTTTTTGCGGTTGGTCAGTACGGTAGTGCCGTTTGAATCTTTCAGCTGATAGATTGTTTGACCTGCAGAAGCCTGCGGCGAGAATATTAGAAAATTCACACACCCAAATAACGCTATGACTTTTATTTTATTTGTAGTTTTCATCATTCGAACACTATTTTTGTCCCTAAATGATATGTGGGTGATTTTTTGCAATGGAGATGTCTTTCAACTATGTAATGTTTTTTAACAATTCGTTGTGAAAAAATCAAGTCTTAATTGTTGGCTTAATATCCAAAAAAATTATTTATTTTTATTTATAAACAACTGCTTGACACATATAAACTATTGAATTTTAAGGATATAGAATAGTGGTTAAAAAATGATCAATCTAAGGGAAAGCACCATCTTATCTTGCCAAAACTTTGTCAACCCCTAAAAAGTCCACAATTTTATCCACAGGTTTTGTGGAAAACTGTGGAAAAGTCCAAAAGATAAGCAATTCGACTAAAAAATGAACCCAAGCGTCCATTTTAGATGTGTGAATAAGACAGTGTTATGAAAAAATAAAAATTAGATGTAAAAAACAGATTCTTTAGATGCGATTAAGCACTGAATCGGCTAAAATTGCGCAGTATTTTTTTTATGGTTAATGTCGTCTATGTACTCGCCAGTTGAATCCAACCAAGGATTTAATTTTAAGCCAGAGCCACCTACGAGTTCTGCATATTATCGTTTATTGAAAAAACTTCGTCGTCAAGTAGGTCATGCAATCCGTGACTACAAAATGATTGAGGATGGCGATAAGGTCATGGTATGTATTTCAGGTGGTAAAGATAGCTATACCATGCTGGACATTCTCCTGCAGTTTAAACGCATAGCACCAATCAATTTTGATGTTGTGGCTGTGAATCTTGATCAGAAACAACCAGGGTTCCCTGAGGATGTATTACCCCGTTATTTAGAAGAAAATAACATTCCGTACTACATCTTAGAAAAAGATACATATAGCATTACCAAAAAGCTTACACCTGAAGGTAAAACCTATTGTGCAGTGTGCTCACGTTTGCGCCGTGGTTCTTTATATGGTTTTGCTCAAGAAATTGGCGCGACCAAAGTTGCTTTAGGTCATCATCGTGATGATATTATGGCAACGTTCTTCTTGAACCTATTCCATGGCGGTAGTTTAAAGGCGATGCCACCAAAACTACTTTCATCGGATAAAAAGAATATTTTGATTCGTCCTTTGGCGTATGTTGAAGAGAAAGACATCATCAAATATGCTGAAATGCGCAAATTCCCAATTATTCCATGTAACTTGTGTGGTTCGCAGGAAAACTTACAGCGCGCAATCATCAATGATATGTTGCGTGAATGGGATAAAGCTCATCCAAAACGTTTACACAGCATTTTTGGCGCGTTACAGAATGTCTCGCCATCGCAATTGGCCGACCGAGATCTTTTCGATTTTGAAGCCTTAGATGGACAACGTGAAGTTGATTTTGATGTAACTTGTTCAACAGCCGAAGGGGACACACCAAATAAGCGTATTAGCATGGTCAATCTCGGTTTTGCTGCTGAGTAATTCGTCTTAATAAAAAAAAGCACTTTTCGAAGTGCTTTTTTTTATTTCTTAGATTTTTACATTTTAATGAAGGTGTTGAGTCGATTTACAAAATGATGTTTTTTGTCACTTTAGGTCGTAGTACCGATACAAAAAATCATTGACAAACTTGTGAAAAAATAAAGATTTGATGATATTTAGGCGATTAGTTTTATTTACAAAAAAAATCGAACGCAGAGTACAAAAAAACGTATCGCATTTGGAAAATATCATGCTATAACTCTCTCAAGCGTAAAGCTTCTACATGTTGTTATCTTGGATAGGTAACGCAATAAATTGAATAAATACATCGAGGAAAGAACATGCCTGCATTTTTAACTGATGATTGGTTTGCAAACGTTGAGAAACTTACAGCTGAAGCTGGTGATTTGAACTTACCACCATCATTAGCAAATCTAGCATTGAATCTTGTAGTAACAGGTAGCGAAGGAACGACTGAATTAGCGCTTGATAGCGGTAAGATCCAAAAAGGCGCTTCTGCGAATGCTAAAACAACTTTAAACTTAGATGCAGATACTTTACGCAAAGTATTCTTAGAGTTTGACATGGCTGCTGCTATGCAAGCATTTATGACTGGTAAAATCAAAGTTCAAGGCGATATGTCTCAATTGATGGCTTTACAAACAGCGAAGCCAAGCCAAGAACAAAAAGATTTGTTCAAAAAAGTTTTAGAGCAAACGACTTAAGACTTTTTAAACAAAAAAAGCTTACCTTTAGGTAAGCTTTTTTTTATTAAATACTCACCAAACTTGGTGTCATTTTAATATGTTCTAAATAAGCACGAATACGGGTGACGTATTGGATCGCTTGCTTATAACGCGTATTGTGCGATTGATTACGGTATAGAAAATCATATACCTGTATCCAATCATTCGGATTTTTTCCTTGGGCTTTTAGGCGCTTCATAATCGCATCTGTGGCGCCTGGCCCCATATTGTAAGCCACGAGGGCATACCAATAACGATCATGTTTAGGAATGTAATCATATTTCGACATCATCAGATCAAAATACTTCGCACCACCTGCAATACTTTGAGCAGGATCAACACGATTCGACACACCCATTGCTTTTGCTGTGTTGTTGGTGAGCATCATGATGCCACGCACACCTGTAGGAGACACAGAATTCGGTTTCAAGAAAGACTCTTGATAGCCTATCGCAGCGAGGAAGTGCCAATCTAAGTCGTATGTTTGGGCTGACTTTTTAAAGCTAGCTTTATAAATTGGCATACGTGTTTTCAGATTGCGCTGAATAGTATCCCAATCATCTTGTTTAACCACGTTGCGGTTGTAGAAAGATGCCATTTGACGGATAGCACCATTTTGCTTGCTTTGACAAACAAAACCGCTGGCAGTATCTGTTAAAGGATCAGCAGCATTTTTAAAAACCCAATTGATTTCTGGATTAAGCCCATTTTTGCGTAAGCTTTCAAGGTCACCACATGATGCGGAAAAACCTGAAAGATTCTTTTGCTCAATGGTCATGATCGATGCTGTGGTCACCGCGAAATGAGCTTTACCTTGCTGCACCATTTTCAAAGCGGCTTCATTACTTTGAACCGTTTTAAAATCGAGTTTTACATTTAAGTTTTGAGCGTAACTGCTTACCAAGTCATAGCCAAAGCCATGTTTGAAGTTACCGTCTTTAAAAACCACGGTGGGATTTGACACGGCCACCACTGTAAGCTTGTTCGAATTTACAATGGAGTTGTATTGGTTGTCGGTCTTTGTTGCATTTAATGCATGAAATGGGATAAATGCTGTAGCGAGGACCATCGCTTTAAACGAGAGAGAAGAAGTTAGTGAATTAAGGCAAAGCCTCGATCCAGTGTTTGAACTACTGCGCATGTTGTCTCCGCTACAAGTAATTTATGCCCAAAAAAAGCAAAAGCAGTACCGCCTTAAACTTTTATTTAAAGTTGATAAATTCAATTAGGGTGGGCGTCATGAACGTCATTCAAAATGACATGTGTGGGTGGATAAAATATTGAAGAAAAGATCTTCGTACAAAAAGTAATCAAGATAAAACATGGGCGCATATTAATGGTCAATTTTACTCATGTCAAATTTTGTACAAAAAAAAATAAAAAACATGGTTTTAAGATATTGATAAATAAAAAGAAAAAACTTTATAAAATTTTTCCATGTAGAAATGCGGTATAAAATGTTGCAATGTGTCGCTATAACATAAGCAAAATACTCATTTTATCGCCTATGAAATCGAATTTAATTACCCGAAGTGGGCATGACAAATTGGTCGCAGAACTACAATACTTATGGCATGAGGAACGACCTGAAATCACCAAAAAAGTGAATTGGGCTGCCAGTTTAGGTGATCGTTCTGAAAACGCAGATTATCAATACAATAAACAAATTTTACGAAAAATAGACCGTCGTGTTCGTTACCTCGGTAAACGACTTGAAGAGTTGCGAATTATCGATTTTTCTCCTGAACAAGAGGGCAAAGTATATTTTGGAGCTTGGGTAGACATCGAGAACGAGGAAGGACAATTAAAGACGATTCGGATTGTCGGTGTAGATGAAATTTATGATCATCATCCTCAACATATTTCAATAGATTCACCTATGGCACGTGCAATGTTAGGTAAGCAAGTAGATGATGAATTTGAGGTACATACACCCTTGGGAAAAAAAACATGGTTTATTAATTCAATTCGCTATGAAAAGCTCGAAAATTCATCAAAATAGTAATTTCTGATTTAAAAATAGGCAGGCGAGCAAAATTTCTTAGAAAAGTGTTTGCCAATTTTAAAAAATATTTATATGATAGCCGCCATTGGAAGCGTGGCAGAGCGGTTTAATGCACCGGTCTTGAAAACCGACGAGGGTGTGAGTCCTCCGTGAGTTCGAATCTCACCGCTTCCGCCAAATTCAAGTTTCTGACACTGTTTAACACTATATAAGATTTTGATTTATAAAGTTAAAGTTGGAAGTTTTAAATATAACAAGCCGTGACGCACTACGCCAATCGGGTGTTATAAAGTAGTAAAAAATGCAGTAAGATTATTTCTTACTGCATTTTTTTATGTCTGAACTATGGCTACTCGTGGAATCAACAAGCTTAGTGCTTTACAAGTTAAAAAAGCTAAACCTGATCCTGACAAGATTTATAAACTGTCAGATGGTGGAAATCTTTATCTGCGCATTGATCAGGGTGGTAGCAAGTACTGGATCTTCAATTACACACGTCCATTCTTAGGTAAGCGTAACGATTTATCTTTAAGTACTTACCCTGAAGTTTCGTTAGATGATGCTCGTACTATTCGTGATGAATATAAGAAACTCATCAAGCAGGGTATTGATCCAGCAATGGAGCGGATTGAAACCAAGTCTCAGAAACAGAAAGAAGCAGAAAATACCTTTCGTATCGTCGCTGAAGCATGGTTATACAAACGGGAGTTGGAACAAAAGCAGGATGAAGAAACTGTTCGTCGCTTAAAGCATGATGCTTATCCTTATATTGGTGATTTAACCTTTCCACAGCTTACCTTAGAAATTCTTGAGATTAAGGTATTTAAGCGCATTATCGAGCGTGGTGCATTGTCTGTTGCCAAACGCCTTAAGTCGGACCTCAACCAAATCTTTAAATCAGCGCGTAAGAAAAAGCTGATTCAATATAATCCGATTGAAGATATTGAATTACCAAAACCACAGGGTGGAAACTTTGCAGCCGTGACAGAAGAGCAAGACCTAGCTCCAATGCTGAATAAAATTTGGAACTATTCTACGCTTTATACACGTTGTTTATTGACCACGCAGGTAGCACTGAAAATCTCTGTACTGACTTTTCAACGCCCAGGAGAGATACGCAAGCTGAAGAAAGACTATTTCTATCGTGAAGAGCGTTGCTTTAAATTTACTGCCAGTAAAACCAAACAACTTCATATTGTGCCATTGTCAGATCAGGCCTTTGACTTGATTGTGTCAATCATTGATCTGCATCCATACAGCGAATACATCTTTGTGGGGCGTGATGGTAAAACTATTATTTCTGACAATACCATTAACTCCGCTTTAAAACGCTTGGGTTATGGTGGTGAACAGACGGCACATGGCTTTAGGGCAACTGCTCGTACCATGCTGGATGAGATTCTGGAGCAGCGTATGGACTTTATTGAGCATCAGTTGGCGCATAAGGTCAAAGATAATAATGGTACAGCTTATAACCGAACCAAGTTTCTAAACAATCGTCGAGAGATGATGCAGGAGTGGGCGGATTATTTAGAATCTTTACTTGGATAATGACAGCGATCTTACTTTAAAATGATGCGACGTGGTTTGTCGCAATATGATTTATCAATGCTCTTTTTTTCGAAATTTCTTTTATCTTAGATTTTTAACTTAACTGAGTGAAAATACAAAATGAATGAAGATAGAGCAATATACATAAAACCAAATCATTCTGGTATCGATAGACCAAAATTAGATCCTGTTTTGGTTAATAGGAATCAGTCTGAAGGAAAAGAGACAACATTAGTTTTGGATAGTAATATTTTAATTAGGATGGAGAGGGTGGTTAAGTCGGGCAACAAGTGGCGATCTGTGAGAGAAAAAGGATTAGATAACTTAGTTGGATTACTCCAAAAGTGTAGACCATATAGTGTTTGCTTATCTCCTGGTTTTGCATTAAAAGAAATGCCACCGCAGAATGCTAAGATCGCTATGGAATTATACGAAGATTTTTGTTCCGTACATCTACCAAACTTTATTGATACACCGAACAGTACAAGAAAAGTTCATACTGGTATTAACAATGACTATGGCTTCAATGATTTAACACATGAGGCAAAATTAGCCTTTGTAGTCCCATATCTGAATTTTCTATATTTGAACTATATTGAATATTGTTATCAAGGTTCACCAATTGAAAAATTTAAAGCTTATATTGACCTTTTGGAAGGGAAAATTGATTTATTGAGTGCCACAGAAATTGAGATAGCCAAATATTGCTTTTTTAATACCACTAATCTACAAAAAGGTAAGACCAAAAAATTCTGTCAAAAAATAAGAGAAAACTCGGTTCAAATTAAAGGCAAGCGTGCAAAGCAACCAATTGAAATCAATAAAATATCTTTTAATGCAGCTAGTGATATACATTTACTACAAGTAGCAAATGCGATGGATGGAAAGTATTTGGATGAAAAAAAGCAAGATTGTTGGGTTGTAACAACAGATAAAAAATTAGCTGCTTTTTGTGAACTTTTTCATCAGTTAAGTATTGATGGTGTATTACAACCTTATGCTATTGAAACAGTGCCTGAAGAGATGGTGCACAGTGAATATTGGCAATCGGCAAATGAATATTTTACATTAAAAAGTATAAGTCGCCGATCACATCATTTATCAACTAAAATTGATCTAGATAAACTGGTTTCGGTTGTAAATAATGTCGTTGATATGATTGAAAAAGATTTTAAATATATATGAATACAAATAAATTGAAACAATCTTTCTTATGACAGGTTGTTTCAATCTATCCATTTTTAAGTCTTTTAAGTTAATAATGGCTTGACTCTTATCATGAGTCAGTATACTTGATTTCCGTGGAAGAAAGTCTTCTTGATGAACTATTTCCAGTTGGAAGAATCATTGGTAGATTAGGGAACTTATATTTTATTTAAAAAAATCTTTTAGAATTTGCTAAATAATTTATTATTTTCTATTATTTTGGTTAAATTACAATCACTTTTAATTAGCTTTATAGGTAATCCTCCCATAAATAACCGAAGTTAAAAGTAGAGGTTAAGCAGCCATTAGAGGTTAATACCCTTTGTTCGCTTGATGTGGTCTTTCATGATTGTAAAGCTTCAGCGATTTTTTGCATAATCTTGTACTTCATCAAAAGCACCAAATAAATGTTTGCAGAGTCCAATATGACAAGCTAAAGTGTAACTTTGAAAAATGCCGTAGCTTTTGCTTGTATATACATTTGGTTGCCTTTGTGAAATGTCAACAGACCCTAATTATTAATTGCTGTCTTTTGGTTCATTTTATGAGGCTTAATTCTGCGTTAAATATTTGTTAGGGTCGATAATTTGAGATTATGATAATGGATTCCATAAAGAAATTTATACTTATGCGTCATCTAAAGCATCTATAAATCTTTTATAATGTTGAGCTGCAATCTTAGGACATTCAAGCATTGGCATATGTCCAATATTAGGTAATTTAACTGAATGAGCATGTGGAATAAGCTCAACAAAATGTTCTAACATATCTACATCAAGTAATTTATCTTCTTCACCCCAAATTACAATTGTTGACATCTTAAATGCATCTTTACTTTTTTCAATATAGTTAAACTCGTTTATTTCCTGCATTACTTGTAGAGATAATTTAAACAAGCGTTCTCGTCGATCAGCTAACTGCTTAGCAAGCATTAATCTTACAGAATAGGGCATCCATTGCTGCTTTGACGCGGCTAATGATAATAAGCCATTAAATTCTGAAACTGAATTTACAATAAATGGATTTTTAGCTCCATGAAATGCCGCTTCTAATACACTATGAGTTCTTGATTTTAAACCCGCAGAATTTAAAAGTCCTAAGCTAGCTATTCGATGAGACCAATTGTGAGCCATGAAAATGCTTATAAAGCCTCCCATTGAATTTCCAAGTACGTGAACTTGATTTATACCTAAATGATCCAATAACTCGATCATTCGTCGAGCTTGTCTCTCCACACTGTAATCAGCATTTGATAAATAGCCAGTCTGACCATGTGCAGGTAAATCAGGAATGATGACATGATAGTCCTTAGCAAGATAACGCGCGAATCGCACCCAATGTGATTTATCCGCACTTAATCCATGAATTAACAAT
This sequence comes from Acinetobacter sp. YH16032, assembly GCF_013417345.1. Classification (NCBI taxonomy): domain Bacteria; kingdom Pseudomonadati; phylum Pseudomonadota; class Gammaproteobacteria; order Moraxellales; family Moraxellaceae; genus Acinetobacter; species Acinetobacter sp. YH16032. The sequence goes on from NZ_VPEE01000004.1 coordinate 202,826, forward strand.
ATTGATCCCTTTGATTTCTTATTTTTTTTATTACTTAACCAATGTATTTGGAAGCCATCAATTTGATGATAGTGAAGTTTAAATCCATAAAGCTTACTTTCATTGTATAAGGTTTGGCGATACAAAAACTTACCAGTAAATATCTGTAAAGGTTCTAATCTACCTGTTGAACGCCAAGGAGTTGACACTCCCCATTGTTGATATAATTCTTCAGCATTTATAGTGAGCTGATTCAAAATAGGTTTTAATTCATTTTTACTCATGGTTTTGTTTTCCCAAGTTTTGTTTGGCTAGATTAATTCATTCATTCTCCTGTGTTTAGTTACACAAGCAAAAAATGATTTGGACATGTAACATATAGGAATGCCGATTTTGAATTAATTCAACAAGATGCGCACTACTAAAAAATATTTTCCAAAATTATTAAAGTAATTAAATAAAGGCAATGACAATTTGGATCACTAGAGTTGCAAATATGACCACAATTAAAATTATGTCTAACGATTGTTAAAATCAAAACATCACGGAATTTTATGTCCCTTTCCTAGCGTATTTAATTTTACGTGATTGTGTTAATCTTCAAGAAGGAATTGGCTCTGCTAAGTAATGGAGTGGGCAACGTTATACCCAAGAGTTTAAAGATGAAGCTGTAAAATCGATTACTGAACCAGGATATTCTGTCAGTGATGTGGCAGAACAGTTAGGTGTATCACAACACAGTATTTATAAATGGCTTAAAGCTGTACACCCATTACACAACAACCTTGATGAACATGAACTGCTTGAAGCAAGAAAAGAAATCCTACGCTTTAAAAGTTAGTTTAAACAGACTGAAGAGAAGCGAGATATCTTAAAAAAAGTCGCAAGATACTTCGCAAGCCTGCCTGAGTAAAGTATCAGTTTATCCTTGAATACAGTTATCAATTTAAGATGACTTTGTTGCACAAACCTAGCATAGACGGCTTCTTCAGCAATATAATTTTCAAATGAAGAAGCCTACACACAAAATCTACCGCACAACCAATTGGCCCGCATATAACAGAGCTCTCATTAATCGT
>NZ_VPEE01000043.1:0-14009 GCF_013417345.1 Acinetobacter sp. YH16032
TTTTTAAGTGATTCTACTTCTTTTAAAACTTCGATCATTTCACTAAAAACTGGTCGAGGTACACCAACCAAGCGCTGGAATTCAGAATCTGAAAAACGATTTAATTTGTGATATCTCATGAAATTTAAATTGAGGTGGTTTTTTACTTTCGCAAGAGGTCTATTTCATTTATATTTTTTTAAGCACATAAAATCATAACAACTTTAATAGTTTTAAAAGATTAATATTAAATAAAATTTTTGTCATCTCAGCATAGACTATATATTTCGAGAAGATCTCAAAATTACATTTTTGTCATTTTTAAAAATAATTAATTAATAGTGATAAAATTTTTAAGAGAGACAGAGAATAACCAAAAATTTCATCAGTTTAGTAGTCAAATTCCTAGACTCTGTTCAGTACTAAAACATAGCTTTTACTTCCAAATTATTTAAAGGAAAAAATTATGATGAAATTCAAAAACATTTTTTTGGGCTTATGTATCGCAGCCGCGTCATTGAATACATTTGCACAGCAATCCGATGAACACAAAGATCACCACCCTGAAAAAACAGCACCATCTGCAGTAACAATTAAGCAAACAGTTACCAGCACCACTGCTACAGATAAAATGGCTGCAATGGATCAACACATGAAGGCGATGCAAGCCATGCATGAGAAGATGATGGCTGCAAAAACCCCACAAGAACGTCAGAAACTTATGGCTGAGCACATGAAACTCATACAAGGAGGTATGAGTATGATGAAACAGATGGGCAGCCAAAGCATGAATGCAAATATGGCTGACCGTCAGCAGATGATGGAAAAACGTATGGACATGATGCAATCCATGATGCAGATGATGATGGACTGTATGCCTCCGTCAGCAACTAAATAGTTACCCATGAATTAGGGGAAAAGCACCATGAATCACCAACACCAAGAAAATAATTCAGTACCTAACTTCTGGTCTACACGTTATGCCATTGGTCTAATCGTGCTGGGTGGTATCGCAGCTTATTTTCTATTAACGGAACATTTAGCCCACGTTATCGGTGCTTTGCCTTATTTATTCCTTTTAGCGTGTCCACTGATGCATATTTTTATGCATGGTGGTCATGGGCATAACCACTCGCAGCAAAAAAAATCCGATATATCTGATAACAAAAAATAGCTCTTATCAGGAGATCCATCATGAATCATGCGGAATCGGCTTATGGTTTATGGACGCTGGTTATCATTAACTCAGCAGTTTTTATCATGTTCGCTTTCAGTTTTTTTAGACCTTCCACTGCGCGCGATTGGCGTACATTTGGGGCCTTTTCGGCTTTTATCATTGCTCTATTTGTCGAAATGTATGGTTTTCCTTTAACCATTTACCTGTTATCTGGTTGGCTTCAAACTCGCTTCCCTCAACTTGACTTACTTTCTCATAATGCAGGTCACTTGTGATCAACGCTATTAGGTGAAAAAGGTGATCCACATTTTGGCATTTTGCATATCGCCAGTTACGTTTTCTTGGGCTATGGATTTTACCTGTTATCAACGTCATGGCACGTGCTGTACAACGCGCAACGTCAGCATTCTTTAGCGATCACAGGCCCTTATGCACGTATACGTCACCCACAATACGTGGCTTTTGTGATGATCTTGCTGGGTTTTTTATTGCAATGGCCAACTTTACTGACACTGATTATGTTTCCAATCCTACTCTTAATGTACAGCCGCTTGGCAATTAAGGAAGATGCTGAAATGAGTAAACAGTTTGGCGCTGTCTATGACAGCTATGCTCAACAGACTCCGAGATTTATTCCAAAATTCGGCCATAAAACCACTTTTCCATAAGAGAATTATTTATGTCAGATCAAAAAAATCATAACCAGGACCATATGGCACAGGCTACAACAGACGTACTGAAAGACCCAGTCTGTGGTATGACCGTCACTGAAGAATCGAAATACCATGAGGAATTTAAGGGGAAAACTTACTTTTTTTGCAGTGATAAATGTCAATCAAAGTTTCATAGCAGCCCGGTGCAATATATCGCTAAACCCGCAACGACGACTGCCGATGCACATACACAGCATCATCAGACTGTTCAACACGTTAATGCGGCAAGCACAACAGGTACGACCATCTATACATGCCCAATGCATCCAGAAATCAGGCAAGATCATCCTGGAAACTGTCCTAAATGCGGAATGACACTGGAGCCACTCATTCCTGAATTAGAGGAAGATGAGAATCCGGAGTTACGTGATTTCCGCCGACGCTTCTGGTGGACACTGCCATTGACCATCATCGTGACTTTTTTGGCGATGTTTGGTCATCAAATGAACCTGTTCAATATGGCTGTTCAGAGCTGGATTGAACTGGTGTTGTCACTCCCAATTGTACTTTGGGCAGGTTGGCCATTTTTTTCCCGGGGTTGGCAATCGGTTGTGAATCGCAGCCCGAACATGTGGACGCTGATTGGTTTGGGCACTGGAGCTGCATTTATTTATAGTGTGGTCGCAACCATTGCACCGCAAATCTTCCCAGACTCATTTATTTCCATGGGTCGTGTCGCTGTTTACTTTGAAGCTTCAGCGGTCATCATTTCATTGACCCTACTGGGACAAATATTGGAGTTAAAAGCACGTTCGCAAACTTCTGCTGCAATTAAGTTACTCCTTGGGCTCGCTCCTAAAACAGCTCGTCGAATCCTGCCTGATGGAACTGAAGAAGATGTTCCTCTAACGCATGTCCATGTAGGAGATTTACTCAGAATTCGCCCAGGTGAAAAAGTGCCTGTGGATGGTGTAATCACTGAAGGAAGTAGTTCAGTGGATGAATCGATGCTGACAGGTGAACCTTTACCTATCACTAAACGTATCGGCGATAAAGTCATTGGAGCTACCCTGAATACCAATGGTTCATTGATCATGCGTTCAGAGAAAATTGGTTCAAGTACCATGTTATCCCAGATCGTACAGATGGTGGCGCAAGCTCAACGATCGAGAGCACCAATGCAACGTATGGCTGATCAGGTAGCAGGTTGGTTCGTCATGGCTGTAGTGACCATTGCCTTGCTTACCTTCTTTGGATGGGGACTATTCGGCCCAGAAGAATCAAGCTGGGTTTATGCATTAATCAATGCTGTGGCAGTACTCATTATTGCCTGTCCTTGTGCACTAGGCTTGGCAACTCCAATGTCTATCATGGTTGCGACGGGTCAAGGTGCTACTCATGGTGTGCTGTTCCGTGATGCAGCAGCCATTGAGAATCTACGCAAGATTGACACACTAATCATCGATAAAACAGGTACGTTAACTGAAGGACGCCCTGTATTCGATCGTGTAGTTGCCGCATCAGATTTTGACGAATCTGAAGTATTACGTTTAGCCGCCAGTCTTGATCAAGGCAGTGAACACCCGCTAGCCGAAGCGATTGTAAACGCAGCACACGAACGTGGCCTGTCTCTTGAAACACCAGATAATTTTGAATCGGGCTCAGGGATTGGTGTTCGAGGTCAAGTGGGCGATCGTCAGTTAGCTTTGGGCAACACAGCACTGATGGAGCAATTGGGTATCTCGGTACAATCTCTGATTCCGCAAGCCGAAGAGCTGCGTTCGGAAGGTGCAAGTGTGATGCATCTAGCCATCAATGGTGAATTGGCCGGTCTGCTTGCAGTATCCGATCCCATCAAAAAAAATACCCCAGAAGCACTTGCCACCCTAAAGGAAGCGGGTCTACGTATCGTGATGGCAACAGGAGATGGTCTCACCACTGCTCGTTCAGTCGCAGCACGTCTAGGCATTGATGAGGTACATGGCGAAGTCAAACCCGCAGATAAACTAGAACTGGTCAGCAAATTGCAGAAGGAAGGTCGCATCGTGGCTATGGCTGGTGATGGCATCAATGATGCACCAGCCTTGGCTAAAGCTGATGTCGGTATCGCTATGGGAACCGGGACTGATGTTGCAATGAATAGTGCCCAAGTTACGCTGGTCAAGGGAGATTTACGAGGGATTGCTGTTGCCCGTTCACTTTCGGAAGCTACTGTCGGCAACATGAAACAGAACCTCATGTTTGCTTTCCTTTACAATGCTTTGGGTATCCCTATCGCGGCTGGCGTACTATATCCATTTACCGGTTGGTTGTTGTCACCGATGATTGCCGCCTTGGCTATGAGTTTGAGTTCAGCTTCAGTCATCACGAATGCTCTTCGCCTGCGAAATAAAAAGTTATGATAGAGAGTTCTTTTCTTCCACCAGATGTACCAGGTCTTATTGCAGCACTTGCCATCGGCCTGCTCATTGGTTTAGAACGAGGATGGCACGATCGTGAATTGCCCGAGGGCAGCCGAGTAGCAGGCCTACGTACCTTCACATTGACAGGATTGCTCGGAGGAGTGCTCGGTCATTTACAACCAAACTTCGGGCCTTGGCCGCTGGTCGCGGCCGTATTAGGGCTTTCCTTATTATTAACAGTGTCCTACGCGCGTACCGCAAAACTTTCCGGTAATCTAAGCGCTACCACGACGATCGCGATGCTGTTGACATTAGTTTTAGGTGCATATGCATCCCATGGTAATGTTACTTTAGCATTAACCGCGGCTGTCATCGTGGCTGTATTTTTGGATCTCAAGCCAACCTTACACGGTTGGCTACGCTTGATAGAGCATCGTGAATTAACCGCATCCCTGCAGTTGCTGGTACTTTCTGTCGTTATATTACCCTACTTACCCAATACGGGTCTGGGACCTTTTGCTGCATTAAATCCTTACCAGTTATGGTGGGCAGTGATCCTGATTGCCGGACTCTCTCTGGCAGGTCATTTTGCCATGCGGCTTACTGGTTCAGAAAGAGGCATATTCTGGACAGGTCTATTGGGTGGTTTGGCATCTTCTACAGCTGCAACTGTCGCACTGGCACGCTATACACGCCAGCACCCCGTCATGGTCAGTGCTGCTATTTCTGGAACATTGGCTGCCTGTGGCATCATGTTTTTTCGTATGGTTGTGCTGATAGGCGTCATTGAGCCAGCATTGCTAAGCACTTTTGGTGGTGCAATGATGATTGCGGGAATCCTTCTGCTGGGTATGGCATTGTGGAGACAACGCCAAATTACCAGCGCTGAAAACAACGATCGAACAATAGAAGCAATGGCTCCCTTTGATCTTGGGACAGCATTCAGCTTCGCTGCTTTCCTGGCTGTCATGGCAGTCTTGGTCCCGGCAGCAAAACAATGGTTGGGCACCAGCGGCATCTTCGTATTATCGACTATTTCTGGGCTAGGAGACGTAGATGCTATTTTAGTCTCACTTGCCCGCCTGCATAGTACTGAAGGCTTAACAACAAATGTGGCTGCTGTCGCGCTAGGGCTGGCCACACTGAGCAACATGTTAAGCAAAGCGACAATTGCATGGATGACAGGGGGGCACAGTTTGGCCGAGCTATCATATTTGGCTACACAATTGCCATGATAGGTGCTGGCGTAGCTCTGGCTCTCAGTTTGAGCTTTATGTAAGGTCAACTCGGGTAAATGGAAGAGGTTCAAAAAATGAGTTAAAATGATTCCCCTTGCATGGATTCACTTTGAAAAACAATGGTAAAAATGATTCGACCATTGAGGGATTCAGCCTGGATGGTCGCCCCAAGCATATCAAGAATAGATTTTGTTATGGCAAGCCCTAAGCCGGTTCCTTCTTCTGTTCTTTGTCTAGACGCATCTGTTCGATAAAAACGATCAAATAACCTGGATAGTTGTTCAGGAGAGAGTTCAGGGCCTTCATTTTCAATTGAAAATATTGTGTTATCTAAATTCTGTTGAAGTTTTATCTGTATTGTAGAATTCTTGTTTCCATATTTAACTGCATTAGACAATAGGTTGCTGAGTGCGCGACGTAACATAGCAGGATCACCTTTTACATTGCCAGATCCTGTTTGTTGAAGTGTCATATTTTTTTCGGCAGCTAGAGCGTCATAGAAATCAAATAAAGCGGTAACTTCTTTAATGAGGTCAATATTCTGTAAGTTCTGTAAATTTAAGTCATGTTCTGCTTTTGCCAAGAAAAGCATATCGGACACCATTCGAGCCAAACGTTCAAATTCTTCTAAATTAGAAAATAGTACTTCTTGATAGGTACTGGTATCTCGTTTACGGGCAAGACATACTTGAGTTTGGGTCATTAAATTATTAATCGGTGTTCTAATTTCATGCGCTAAATCAGATGAAAAATCGGAAAGTTTTTCTAAAGCTGACTCTAGTCTGTCCAGCATAGCATTGAAGGCAATTGCTAATGATTTTAGTTCTGTTGGTGTATGCTCAACTTCTAAACGTTCTGAAAGATGTTGAGCAGAAATTCCTTGTGCGACCTTAGCCATTTTTTGCACTGGTCTTAAACCTCTCCAGGTTGCAAACCAACCTAAAAACATTAAACAAATTGTACCAGCCAAACCAATATACAAAAGTTGACGCTTAAAATCTTTTAGAAAATGTAGATGTTCTGATGTATCGATCCCCACAATAATTCGTACAGATTGTATTTCAGAATTTCTATTTATACCTGTAGTGTAGATCATGCCACGATAGGTCTTATTTTGAACTTGCCATTTAATCCATGAATTATTTGCTGACTTGATTAAATTTTGAGTATTAATGATTGAGGATGCTGAACTAAATAAAACTTTACCTGTCGGTCGTTCTATTTGGACCATAAGATCATGGTGTCCAACTAACGCATCTCTTAAATAAAGATCAAGTTCTGGAGAATTTTTAGGATGCTGTTGGAGAAGATTCTGAATAAGCTGGATTTTACCTTCTAATTGGGTACGATCTTGCGTTTCAAAATGATGCATCACTAATTTATGGATGAAAAACCCCATCATAATGAGAATGCATATAGTCGATAATGAGAAAATAATACCAATACGAAAACTGATAGATTTGAATAATTTATTATTCATCTTCTACCTCTAATACATACCCCATTCCTCGAATATTCTGAATTAACTTAGGGGTAAAATTACTATCTACTTTATTTCTTAATCGTTTAATAGCGACTTCAACTACATTTGTATCACTATCAAAGTTCATATCCCAAATTTGAGATGCAATAAGTGCTCTTGGTAGAATTTCACCTCTTCTACGCATAAAAAGCTCCATAAGCGCAAATTCTTTAGCCGTCAGATCAATGCGTTGACCTGCTCGTGTTACCCGACGTTTTCTCAAATCGAGTTCTAAATCAGCAATCTTAATAATATTATTATCTTCTCTTTGTTGCCCTCGTCTAAGGAGAGTTTTGATTCGAGCAAGAAGCTCTGCAAAAGCAAAAGGCTTAACTAAATAATCATCAGCGCCTAGCTCTAATCCTTTTACTCGATCTTCGATTTGATCTCGGGCGGTAAGAAAAAGAATGGGCATTGTTTTACCGCTGCTACGAATATCATTGATAATATTCCAACCATTTAGTCCAGGTAACATCACGTCTAAAATAATTAAGTCATACTCTTCAGAAAGAGCTTGATGTTTACCCGTTAACCCATCTGTAACCCAGTCCGTAATATAGCCAGCTTCGGATAAACCTTGCTTGAGATAATCACCAGTTTTTTGTTCATCTTCAACTAATAGTATTCTCATCTCAGAATCCTAAGTTATTCATTAAAACTATAATAACGTTATAAAACATCTGATCGAGATAGATTACAAAAATGTCATTTTCAAGTCACTTAGATGTTCAGTGCTTCACTTTATTGTAGTAGCAAGAAATTAACTTTTAGAGAAACTTATGAAAACTGTAGTGCGTCGTAGTCTAACAATTTTAATGTGTGCTGGAACTTTAATTGCTGGTACTCAATCTTGGGCAAAAGATGTATCAACCTCAAGTGCCACTAAAACGGTAAAAGCACAGGAACCTTGTACAAAACCTTGTAAAATGGAAAAAGATGACAAGACTCAGCAAGATCATAGCCAACATCAGTCTCCTAACTCATCTGACATGTCAAAAATGGATCATGCTATGATGAATATAGACCATTCTAAAATGGATCATTCAAAGATGAATATGCCTAGTAGCAATAAATAATTTTATAAATAGCGAGAAAGAAGTATTAAAGTTTATACTAAATATTTGCTTTATTACTTCAATCTTGACCTTTCTAAAGGTGAGATAGAATGTCAAAAAAGTTAAGTCATATACTCTTAATTGGAGTTGGTTTATTTTCATCAACTTGGGTAATGGCGGCAGTTAAAGAATATGATTTAACAATCGCTGAACAAACTGTAAATATCACAGGAAAACCAGTTGAGAGAATTACTGTAAATGGTAAATTCGTTGCACCACTTCTTGAATTTGAAGAAGGTGATGAGGCCGTTATCCGTGTTCACAATAAGTTAAAAAATCAGGACTCTTCAATCCATTGGCATGGCTTATTATTACCTGGAATTATGGATGGTGTACCTGGATTTAACAAATTTAATGGCATTGCCCCTAATACAACTTATGAATATAAGTTTAAAGTCCGCCAAAATGGTACTTATTGGTATCATTCACATAGTAAAGGACAAGAACAAGACGGTTTATATGGTGCTTTTGTTATTTATCCTAAAGATAAAACTCCACTAACAGCTGCTGAAAAAACCGATAAAGATTACGTTGTTTTGCTTTCTGATTTTCATAATTCAACAAGTGATCAAATTATGAAAAATCTTAAAAAAGAAGCAGATTACTATCAGAACCGTCGCGAAACAGTATTCGATGTATTAAAACAAGTTAAACGTGATGGATTAAAGGCAACTTGGCAAGACCGCTCTATGTGGAATCAGATGCGAATGCTGAAAACAGATATGTCCGATGTGACTGGTTATACATTTTTAATGAATGGCAAAACACCTCAGCAAAACTGGACCGGTAACTTCAAAGCTGGTGAAAAAGTTCGCCTTCGTTTTATTAATGCTTCCGCTATGTCATTCTTTGATGTACGCATTCCAAACCTAAAAATGACTGTAGTCAGTGCTGATGGTCAACCTGTAAAGCCGGTTCCTGTAGATGAGTTCCGTATTGGTACTGCTGAAACCTATGATGTCATTGTGGAACCAAAACAAGCACATTACCAAATTGAAGCTGAATCTATTGATCGTACCGGTTTTTCAGTGGGAACATTACATGAAGAAAGCAGCCCAGCAGTCAAACAAATTGAGATGCCTAAATCTCGCCCTCGTTCTTTATTGACTATGGAAGATATGGGAATGAATCATGATATGTCTTCTATGAAAGGCATGAATCACGATATGTCTTCTATGAAAGGTATGGATCATGATATGTCTTCTATGAAAGGCATGAATCACGATATGTCTTCTATGAAAGGTATGGATCATGATATGTCTTCAATGAAAGATATGAATCATGATATGTCTTCTATGAAAGGCATGAATCACGATATGTCTTCTATGAAAGGTATGAATCATGATATGCCGATGAATAGCGCTACTGTTAAGGCGGCTTCAGACAAGAATGATAATACCGTATTTGGATGGGCAAATGCTTCAACACCTGAAGGTAATAAAGCATTGCAATATAGTGATTTGCAATCGTTAGATCCTCAAAAAGACACTCGTGCAGCTGAACGTGAAATAGAGATCCGTCTTGGTGGAAACATGGAGCGTTATATTTGGACAATAAATGGTAAAAAATTTAATGAAGCCGACCCACTAGTGGTGAAGTATGGTGAACGTATTCGCTTAAAATTTGTCAATGACAGTATGATGGCTCACCCAATGCACTTACATGGCATGTTTATGCAGCTTGAGAATGGTCAGGATCCAAGCAATATGCCAAACAAACATACGGTAATTGTTCCACCTGGGAAAACGATAACCACTCTACTCACAGCTGATGAGTTAGGTGAGTGGGCTATTCATTGTCACCTGCTTTACCATATGAGTGCAGGAATGATGAATAAACTAATTGTCGCCCAAGTAGACAAAGATAGTGTTTCAAAAAATATTGTTGCTCAGCCCCCAATAAATGAGAAGGGAGTAAATCCACATGCAAATCACTAAGAATTTCTTCTCAAAAACAGTCTTATCAATTGCATTAATAAGTATATCAAACTTAACTTTTGCTAATAGCAGCACTTCGGAACAAGAAAGTAATATTACAAATGGTATGAGAGTCTTATTACAGGAGTCTGGTGGCTTAAGATATAGCCCCCAAGAATTGTATCCAGAATATTATTCAATGGAAAATGCAAATGGGGGAGATAATATTATTCTGACCGCAAGAAAGAGATCAGCCCCATCTCATGATGATCATCTTAAAGAACATGGCGGACAAATTTATCAAGCAACAAAACTTGAAAATGCATGGATAGTTGATGAAGATGGTAAGGGTACACTAGGAACGAAGTTTGAAACTTTGATTGGGACAGATGAAAATCGTATATTTATCGAAGCGAATCTAGCAAAGCCAGAAAGCAGTGATATTAATTATGATATATCTGCACTCTATAGTCGTAATGTAGCCCCATTTTGGGATGTGCAAACAGGTGTTCGATATAGTGAAGATAAAAATAACAGCAGCAGCGATCGAGTGGATGGGGTTATTGGTATATTAGGTCTAGCTCCTTATTTCTTTGAAACACAAGCATATCTTTATGGCGGTGAGAATAATTTTTGGGGAGCAAGTTTTGAATTAGAACGTGATTTGCTTTTAACTCAGAAACTTATTACTCAACCTTATATCGAAGCAGATGTAATATTTAGCGATGATTCTAACTATGCTGCAAAATCAGGTTTATCAGAACTAAAAACTGGTATCAAAACCCGATATGAGATTACTAAGCGAATTAAACCTTTCATTGATGTTGCTTACCAATATGAAAAAGGACAGAAAGCCACTTCTATGCAAGAGGCAACAGAGTCTGAAAAGGGATGGAAATATGGTGCAGGCATCGAATTAGTTTTTTAAAATAGTATGATTTGGATTGTATTAGTTCAGACTTGATCGTACATGCCAACGAGTTTAAAGATGGCCCCGACAATTTCCATGTCGATGTCAACGCGTTTATTCCACGTTTGGTTTGGATGACACCAAAACAAATTGCAGGCGGTCAATTGGGCTTCTATGCCGCACAGCCCTTGGTGGATGTGCGTTTAGATATTGGGGGGATGTTAGATTCCAATAGTGGTCTGGGCGATCTGATGATCGGTACCATGCTGGGCTGGCATAAAGGCAATCATCATAGTATTGCAGCCTTGGAAGGGGTTTTGGCGACTGGTGATTATGAAGATGCCCATCCACAGCGTCCTGTAATTGCTAATTTGGGCAAGAATTATCATACCATTCGCCCAATTTTTGCCTATTCCTATTTGCAGCCAAAAGGCTGGGAGTTTTCCACTAAACTGTCTTATAGCTTTAATACGGAAAATGACGATACCCATTATCAATCTGGTGAGTATTTTGCAGGGGATTATAGTGTGGGTTATCAGTTGAATGATCAGCTAAAATTGGCACTAGAAGGCTATGCATTTAAACAGACCACTGATGATGAGGTGCACGGAGAAAGTATTGGCATGAAAGGACAGGCACTGGCGTTTGGCCCTGCCATTCAATACAAACGTGATAACTGGTCGTTGGAAGCTAAGTTTTTAAAAGAAACTGAAGTAGAACATCGTCCTGAAGGACATTCCACCACCTTAAAAATGGTTTGGACATTTTAATGACTAATTATTCTTACTTAACCTGAGTTAGATATAAAAGCCTTGGCCTTTTAAAACATTGTTTATTAACATAAAATTATATAAGTCAAGGCTTTTTAATGGATCCATAAACTGTTTTAACTGCAGTACAAAAAATTGGGCTAACACATGATCAACTTGCCATGATTCTTGATATAAATTTATCGATAACCAATATAGATTGTTGCAGATTCTCATTAGAGTAATTTTTAAATAAGAAGGAAATTGTTGGAGAAATTTTAGTCTTTTTTTGATTTTCTGAAATAAAGACTTATTTATTGTAAATACATTTATTGCTTTCAGATCTTGTAAGAAACATATTAGTTTTTTTTGAAAAGCAATTTATGACTTTATCATTTCGATCTGTAAAACAGCCCTAGCTACGTAGTGATCTGAAATAACTCTGAAAATACAGTTAAAATACGCGGTTCAATTTACCGTAGTCTCCTTACGGAATTGGCAGAAAGATTGTCAATGCCAGATCTGAACTTTCGGCAACTCTCTGGCAAAATTTCCTTGCAGCCCTGCATTTAACTGCTTAGCGCAATCTGATAATAAATAATAACAAACCCTCCGCGCAGTTAGCATACAGTAAGTAAAGGAATGGTTGACTGTGATCATAAAAATAGCATATCAAGCCGGAGGGAAACTAGATGGCTAAGTATAGTAATATCAATAGTTTTAATACTTTAGAAACATTAACCGTCGGTTCAGGACACTATCAGATTTTCAACCTGTCCAAATTGCAAGTGCAGTTAGGTGACCTGTCCCGACTACCAAAATCAGCCATCTTTAAAAGTCTTGCTAGAAAATTTACTACGTTTTGAAGATCACCTCACGGTGAAAACCGAGCATATTCATGCATTGGCAGGGTGGCTAAACAACCGAACCTCAGAGCAGGAAATCCAGTATCGTCCGGCACGGGTGCTGATGCAGGATTTTACCGGTGTTCCCGCAGTGGTTCATCTTGCCGCGATGCGTGCCGCAGTGGCCAAAGCCGGTGGTGACCCGGAAAAAATTAATCCGCTGTCACCGGTGGATTTGGTTATCGATCACTCGGTTATGGTCGATTACTTTGCCAACCCGCAAGCTTTTGAGCAGAATGTCGCAATTGAGATGCAACGCAATGGCGAGCGCTACCAGTTTCTACGTTGGGGGCAGGCTGCACTCAATCAGTTTCGCGTGGTGCCGCCAGGAACCGGGATTTGCCATCAAGTCAATCTGGAATATCTAGCACAAGTGGTCTGGCGTAATGAGGTCGATGGTCAGCGCTTTGCCTTTCCTGATACCTTGGTCGGTACCGATTCACATACTACCATGATCAATGGCTTAGGCGTGTTAGGCTGGGGGGGAGGCGGCCATGCTGGGCCAACCGATCTCCATGCTGATTCCGGAAGTGATCGGCTTTAAGCTTACCGGTAAACTCAAAGAAGGGATTACCGCAACTGATCTGGTACTGACCATTACCCAAATGCTGCGCCAAAAAGGCGTCGTTGGAAAATTTGTCGAATTTTATGGCGATGGTCTGGCCGATTTACCCTTGGTGGATCGTGCCACGATTGCCAATATGGCACCGGAGTATGGTGCTACCTGTGGCTTTTTCCCGGTTGATGAGGTGACGCTTTCCTATTTACGTTTAACCGGACGTCAGCCGGAAAGAATTGCCTTGGTAGAAGCCTATAGTAAGTTGCAAGGATTATGCGCAATCCGGGGGATGAACCGGTCTTTACCGATACGCTGGCTTTAGATATGTCGACGGTGGAAGCCAGTCTGGCGGGTCCGAAACGCCCGCAGGATCGTGTACTCTTGTCACAAGTGCCAAAAACTGAACCGTACCGGGTTTGTCGGAAACTTTTTATTTAAGTTAGGCCACCTGACCTAACGGGTTAATCTGATCATAGTAGATTGCTTCAAACTCAAAAGGCGACACATAACTCAATGTACTGTACTGTGTACACGCTTTTTATTGAACCAATCCACCCAATTTAATGTCGCAAGTTGTACATCTGCTAAACCTTGCCAGTCTGCTTTTAGATATTCAATCACCTCTGTTTTGTATAACCCATTCACTGTTTCAGCCAAAGCGTTATCGTATGAATCACCCGTTGTACCGACTGATGCTCGTAAATTTGCTGCTTCTAAACGATTGGTATAGCGAATGGAAAGATATTGCACACCTCTGTCGGAATGATGAATCACATTCTTTGGCATACCTCGATCATGCAATGCTTGTTCTAATGCATCAAGCACCATATCTGTATTCATCCGTGTAGATACTTTCCATCCAACAATTGCTCGTGAGAACACAT
>NZ_VPEE01000044.1:0-13453 GCF_013417345.1 Acinetobacter sp. YH16032
ATATATATATATATATTATTTTTTATGTAAAATATTACTGACATGCTTTTTTACACCATGTCTAGGATATTTATTATTTAATAACAAATACTTATGTTTAAAATTGACACGCTTTTATTTTTTTTTATTATTTTAATTTTATTATTCTACTATAGCTCTTTTCTACTTTTTTGACCTTTCCAATATCTCCATATTTCTCAATTAACAAAGGAATATACTTTAAGTATTTGAAATATATATAAATTAGATTTCCATACTATGAGTCACCCGCGCTGTGTGATGATGCATAATATGTCAATTTTTTTCTATATAAATTCATTTATTTTCAATAAGTTAATATGTTTTCCAATGTTTATTAAAAAAAAGTATTTTGCGTAGAGTAGGAAAGATAGTGTGATAATCAAACACTATCTTATCCTGGCTAATGTTTCCTTTTCCTACTTTTCTTTTTTTGCTTTAACAACATTTAGCTTGTTTTCATTTAATTTATCGAAGGCATCTTTTCCTATCACCTTCTTACACTTATCAAGAACGATACTTCTAATGAAGCTATTGATAGAAACATCTTCTTTTTGAGAAAGGCTTTCAACAGCAGTTTCTATAATCAAAAGTTCTTCTGCAAATAGTGGAATCGTTAAGTTCCTACCATTTTTAACTCTGGATCTCTCTCGTTGACTTAGGGTATTTTGCTCAAGGGTTATTTGACTTTTATTTCTGCTAGTAACAGTAATTTGTTTAGGCATTGGATCTGCTGCATCTGAATTAACGTCTTGCACAAAATCCTTGTTCTCTCTAGCAGCTTTAAACTTGTTGCTTGTATTATTTCCAGTCATCACAGTACCTCAATTAGAAATTGATTTAATTCGTCTTTAGCTTTAGATGCCGCCATCTCAAGAACACTCTTTGATTCAAGAACTGCATCTCTATACTGTTTTCGTTCATGCAATGTGGTTTGCAATAACTTGAATTCCTCATAATCAGCAACAAATTCTCTTGCCTGCTCTGTTTCATTGGATTTGGCATTGGTTGATGCTCTATTAATCACAACCATTGAAACCAAGTTTGGATTGGTTTTTTTAGCTGTTTTAACCTTTTCATTTAGATAAGGGATTACATCTAAATCAAGAAGACTTGCTTGAGTGGGTACGATTAGCTTGTCACTGATAAGAAGTGCTTCTCTAAATATTTCAGAATCACGGCCAGCAACATCTATGAGAATGTACTGATACTCCCCATCTAGTTTTTCCAACTCAGCAATTAGATCCTTATGTATGGATGTAGCATCTATCTTTTCTTTCCGATGCTTATTCCATTTCATAGCAGATTGTTGTTCATCAGCGTCTACCAATAAAGTTTTACCTTTATTGCTTAAAGCAACAACCATATTTATTGCAATAGTGGTTTTTCCAACCCCACCCTTTCTACTAGCAATAGTAATTATTTCAGCCATTTATTCTCACTCTTTCAGATATTTCTAGGGATAGAAGGAATATACCAATAGGTTATTTAAGTTGCATTATAGAACATTAATAAAATTAAAATAAATAGTTTTTAGTTGTTTTATAACCCTATTATAGTTCTATTATAGTTCTATTATAGTTCTATTGTAGTTCTATTATAGGGCTATAATAGAACTATTTTAATTCTATCTCTTTTGTGAATTTATTGTATTTGTAATTCATAATTTGGCTATTTACTAATAATTCAACGGCTTGTTGAATCACATTTAAAGGTGCAATAAACCACTCTTTCGGTTGATGATTTTTACCCTGCTTATCTGCGACCAATAAATCAAGACAAGATTCACCAAAAAAGGCATGTAGGTAATATTCAAATTTTTGAGGATTAATATTGAAAGCCTGATACTCAGCAATGACTTCAACATCAGCCATCAAATAAGTAGGTTCTTTTTTTGCATTCGCAATACGTTTATCAACAGTTGTTGTTGCAAAACCAATTTTGTAAAGATGATCGTATGATTGGATACGTGGATCTGTACTTTTAGATTTTAAAATATAAATATAACCTGTTGATGTATCATCCTCAGTGATACCGCCAAAATTAGTGTAGAAATTGGAATTTGCTTGCTCATTGGTTTCTGAAACAATACGTCCATCTTTATATAATGCTTTAGCTAATGAACGGTACAGCATAGTTGATTCAGTACCATTCTCAAAGATAGTGCGTGTTCTACCATCTTTCCTAGTTCGGACATTATTTACTGTCTTGTCCTCCCTAGTAAATGTAAAGTCTGCTAAATAAATTAATAGACCATTTAATACATAGTAACTGCCTTTTTCGAGCTGATAACTTTTATCATGAAATGGTAATAGCTTACGCTTACCTTCTCGAAGCTCTCTGTGAACATCTTTAAATAGATGCTCAAATTGATCAAAGTCCTTACAGCGTTTACGTTTAGCAACTTCATCTGCTGCTGCACGTTGGACAAGCACATGCTTAATTTTAAAGATGTCACCATCTTTACCATCATCAAGCAAACCTAGATCATCATCGTTAAAAATATCTTCAAGTGATTTAATATCTGACATATCTTTAATCCTGATGTTGTGGCAGCAAATTATGTTCATCATAATCTGCTAAAGCCATGTATTGCTCTGGATTGGCTTTCATCGCTTCTAGGCGGCTAGCGAGCATATATTCAGTGATATTTGCCATATTTTTCGCAGGTACACGCCCATGCTGTGTCACAAAATTATTAATTTCATTAAACTTAGAGACTAATTGTTCATCAGCCGTTAGAGCAGACGTCTTTTTTTTTACGTTTAAAAGACCTAAGTCATCATCAGCAATCATATCTTGAAGCCAGCTAAAATCTTCCACGTATTACACTCCAGCTCTTCTACGTTGCTCACGAATATAAATTAGGCATTCAGCTAATCGTTTTTCAATTAAGTTGTTTGATTCTAGACTAGGCTCACGACCAAACTGAACTTTGAAGGCTTTTAACTTAGGCCATAGCTCAATGGCTTCTTCTTGAGTCATACTAATCTTAGTTGCTTCAATTGCTTCCTTAATCAATTTTAGTACATTGACTGTGACTTCTTTTGATAGGATTTCAAACGCTTTTTGGAATGGATTCACAGATTGAATTAAATCAATATTCAGGTCTTCGATATTGATAAATTTATCCGCCATACGAATAAATTTTTTATCACCAACTTCTTTGACTTCTGCTGTGCTAATCACTGAGTTAACGACTAAATATTGACTCACTTCTTCAAGTTCAGCTTTCGTTAAGTCAGGATATTTTGTTTGGATAATCTTAGGGATAAGGACTTTATTCACCACTTCAGGCTCAACCTTACCTGCTGAACCTGCAATCACTTTAGCATCTTGAAGAATCGCTGCTTTTAGGTCCACAAGATCATTTTCAATAATAGCCTTTGTTTTTGCTGTACTTGGTTCTTTAAAACCTTTGATCGTAAGCGTACCTGATGGAACAATATCCTCATCATCACGTTTGGTTTTAAATTTGAAGTTTGGTGCGAGTATTTGTTCCATTAATAAAGATGCAGTAATTGCTTTCAGCATATTGTTTACTGCAAATTTAACTTCAGTATCCTGTGCATCAGGTTTAGCAATAAGATTAGTAAATTGCGCATGTGATTTGTTCGAGCTATCTCGTGTACAACGTCCCACAATCTGCACAATTTCAGTTAAAGAGCCACGATAACCAATCGTTAAAGCATGTTCACAGAATTGCCAGTCAAAGCCTTCCTTCGCCATGCCTAGGGCGATGATGAGATCAAGATCATCTACGGTTTTAATGTTACGTAGATATTCAACAACTTTATCACGACCATCTTCTTCAACGAGGTCCGCTACTTTTAAAATCTTACCATCTGCACGTTTGACGGTGATAATTCCAGTATCAGGATCTTTAGCGACAAATTCACCAATGATTTCGAGGATCGCATCCACCTCATCATATTTATCTTTGGTTGATTCACCTGAATTTACGTTCGGAATATGAATGATGGTTTTTTTATCGGTATCTAGTACTTCTGCAATTGCAATAACGCCTTCATCATCTTTTGCAAAGTAACGTCCTTTATAGAAGTGATAACCAATGCTTAATGACTTTAAATAGCTATAGCCATTGAGTTGCTCGTAATAGTTAAAAGAAACTTTATCAAACTTCGCTTCATCTTCAGGCGTAAGTACAGGAACGCTATCGCCACGGAAGTATGAACCTGTCATCGCAACAATATGAGCCGTGGTATTGTCCATCAAAGATTTAAGAACAGTACCTAGAATATTGTCAGCATCGGCTGAAACATGATGGAATTCATCAATTGCAACTAATGTATTGTCAAATACATGATCTTCGAGTTCTTCAAAAGCAAATCTTAGTGTGGCATGTGTACATACTAAAATTTGATCTGTACCTCCCATAAAGCGTTTAAAGGCTTTTACTTTGCTTTTATCGCCACCCGCAGTACATAAATTATTTTCAGGTTTAATATCCCAATCTGCAAAAAAGCCACTTTCGCTCAGCTTAGTACTGGCAAATGAGCCACCAATAGAGCGTTCAGGTACGGCTACAATAACTTTGCTCAACCCTTGGTTATGTATCTTGTCTAAACCCAAAAACATTAATGCACGAGACTTACCTGATGCAGGAGGGGCTTTTAAGAGTAAATACTGACTATTACGAGATTGAAAGGCACGAGCTTGCATCGCTCTCATGCCCATATTATTGACTGAGGTACTTTCCCCTGTTTGTTGGTAATTAACCTCTACTAAATTTTTCATTTTTTACCATTTTTGAATATAAATTAAACATAGCTTCAATACGCTGGTCATCATTTTGAAATTCTTGCTTGGCGTATAGATTTTCGATTATTACATCATTTTTTAAATGTGCTTCTTTAAGTTCAATCGGCATAGTATCTGGATCGTATAAATCGGCTAATACTTGATGACTAAACTTTTCCCTCACTTCTAAAATATTGAATGCAGCAGCATTAAGATTATTTATATCGACTGTAGTTAACTTTGGAATTGGGAAAGTATTGTAAGTAAGCGTATTTGAATATCTAATACGACTTTCAAGTTTTCCTGCTACACTTTTAGCCCATAGCATATGCATTTTTGAAGATAAAATTGAGAATATATATGGTTCATAGTCATATATTACCAATACACCGTTACTTGGAATTATATTTTCTGAAATTAGCCCTACAGGAAAATACTCCCTTCTCTCAGAGCTAGTCATAGGTAACACTACAGCAACCTTGTTTGGCTGAAATTTTCTATAAAAGAACCTATGCGGAATATTTATACCCTTTTGGGCATCTCGTCCTGCATGCATTCTCCAGTTTTTACACTCTTGTACCCGCTGATTTATTGGTAATATGGATAGAGCATCTTCAATTTTATCATCATCTATCCATATACAATATCTTTTAATACCATCTATAAAGTCAGCTCCCCCAATAAATGGTTTTATGTAAGAAATTGATTTTTTATCAATACTTATTATTTTTTCCTTTTCTTCTTCTGAAAGGGTCAAACAACCGCCATCAATTGGGCTACTACCCAAAATCATTTCAGGTAAATTAGATATTGATTTTTTTTGCTTTACAATACTTACACTCTTATCAGGCTCTAAATAATGGTTAATATAATTAGTTTTGATAATAAGACCTTCAACACTATAGATAAAACACTGATCAGCTTGTTTTTTTATTCCAATAACCACACATGAAACACCAGCTTTTGATCTTGCATTATTAGTCCATTTAAAAGTTTGGTATGCAAAATTAATAATACATTTTTTTTTGTCGAGATAAGGCCACAGAAGTTGTACTTGTTCACCTTGGCAAATTGAATTAGTTGATACAAATGCTAATGATGAGTCTTTAAAGCTTGATACAAAATCAATTCCCTTTTTAAACCAGCATGCTACATAATCTAATCTCATTACACTTCCTAGAGGGCTAAGAACATTCTCCATGTCCTCTTTTTGAGAAGCATTTCGATCACTATAGTTAACAAAAGGAGGGTTGCCTAAAAGATATATATTTTCATTTTTTTGAATTTTAAATAATTCCTGCCAATCAATTCTTAGTGCATTAGCACATATGATGTTACCTTTTTCCTTTAATGGCAATGATGCAGCGGTATAGCCAAACTCGAACTTAAATATTAAATTCATTTGGTGTTCTGCTAACCAAAGTGAAAGAATAGCCACTTCATGTGCAAAATCATCAATTTCTATTCCATAAAATTGTGAAACCTGAATCACTGAAAAAGGTTTTGAAAATTGACCTGTTTTTTCTAATTCTAATTCTTGAACACGCTTCAAAAGCTCCATTTCAAACTTACGAAGTTCTTTATACGCAATAATAAGGAAATTACCTGAACCACAGGCAGGGTCAAAAAAATTGAGTTTCCCTAACTGTTGCTGTAATTTTAATAGCTTATTAATACTGTCTTGGTTTTTCTCCAATTCTTCATATAGATCATTTAAAAATAAAGGTTCAATCACCTTCATAATATTGGGAACTGAAGTGTAATGCTGTCCCATCGTACTACGCTGTTCAGTATGAACAACTGCTTGGAACATAGAACCAAAAATATCAGGATTAATATCAGACCAATCTAATTCAGCGCCACACTCAATTAAAATCCTACGTGATTTACGAGTAAATTTTGGAACTTGAATATCATCTTTAAACAAACCACCATTTACATAAGGAAAATCTGCTAAGTAGTCAGGTAAATCTGCTTCACGATCTTCAGTTGATTGGTTTAACACTTTAAATAATCGACCAATTAAAGCTGATAAATCTGATCCATCTTCATTACTCTTTGATATTGCCGAAGTGAACTGTTTGTTCTTAAAAATTTCGGTATCTTCAGCAAAATAACAAAATAAAAGTCGAGATAAGAAAATATTGAGTTGATGTAAGTTATCTTTATTATTTAAGTCATTTTCATCAAAATTATCGGCTTTAATTTCGTCAAATAGCTTTGCTAGTTTTTCAGCAGCCTTAACATCCGCATGGTTTTCACCCTGATATACAGCTTTTTCCATGCCTGCCCAAGGCAAGAAAAAATCAAATTTCTTCGCTAAGTCAGCGAAAGGAACGTCTAATGGATCATTTGTTTTTGTATCAATGGCTAAAATAGTTTTAAAGTCGGTCACAATCAAGAAACGAATTTTGTTGGTTTCAGTTCGCTTCTCTTTCATCATTTCATCGATAAGAACATGTAGATCCTGTTGTCTTGCGATCTTAAAATAAAGCTGACGCTTCCAAAAAACGGTGTTTTCCTTATCTTCAGCTAAATTACGCTCACCATTACGCACTCGTCCAATAGTTTGGCTACGATGCCCATAAGCTAAAAGCAACTCATAGATAAAGTCTTGTTTATTTAGCTCATCTTGAGCAATTTTATGGATGAGCTGTTTAACATTTTCTTCAATTTGCACAATGTTCATACGATATGATAACCATCTAAAATTTAATTTTTAAAATTTAAAAATAAACCTATGATAGTTCTATTATAGGTTTATTTTAGAACCACTATAGTTCTATCATAAATCTATAACTGATTAACTATAATTGGATTTCGCCTTCTGTTCTTGCTGTAATCGTTGTGGACGTAATTCACAAGTGCTATTTGCATAAGGGCATGTTTGGCATCCCTTACAGAAATCAAAAGGTTCTCTAAAGTCGTTAATAGTCGCACCAAGTTCCTGAACCACTTCATTAATGGCATATTCATTAAATTGCATGATTTTGAGTCGCTTGCCAAACAAAGAAGCCCGTCCTAAATCCTTAGTGTCAAGGAGACCTAATGTTCTCAACTGTCGGCCAACCCATTCAGGTCTTTGCCACTCAGGAATTTCATTAGTCATACCTGCACCATAGTTTTCATCAAGTAAGGTTCTTAGCTCTAAGATAACCTGAGTAATAGTGAACTGAATGAAGCCTTCTTTTATTAAATTTTTTGCTGCTTCTTTTAGTGTTTCAATAGGATCATTAGTTTCGACCACAACTGTTTTTTGCTTAGCTAGAGCAACTTCTAATTCCTTCTCACACTCATTTGATACTAATTTCGCAATAACTCTAAGTGGTAATGCAATTTCATCAAATCGCCCACTTTTTTCATTGGATTGAGCTGCTAGATCGTCAATAAAGACACAATTCTTAAATGCCCATGTGTGCAATTCTTGTCTTAGTTTCTCAATGCGCTTGAACTCATTTACACCAAATTTATGAATATTGCCTTGCTCAGTTTCAGGCATGTGTCGGGTTTGGATTCTAAGCATTCGTGTACTTAGAATATCGTCAGCTCCACTTGTATTACTGATGAGTTTGATACCAAAGAAATTAAGGCGTTCCGTACGCATGGTTTTTACGTCTGTCCAAATTTTCTCTGCTGTATGCTTGTTATATGAAACCTTTAGGGCTTGAACCAACTCGCTAAACTGACCACCATCTCTCCCTGCTTTACTAGCAATCCCCTCAAGATCATCAAAAACAACAAACCCCCTAGCAGCATCAATATGGCGAGCTGCTGTAGCTGCCGACACTTGACCTATGACTGTGCCATTACAAGATAATTTCGACATGATAATTCCTGTTTGGGATTTTCCTGATCCCGCAGGGCCATTCAAAAATAGAAGTGGCACAGACTCGAAGATATTCTGAATATAAGTAGCTAAAACGGTTAAGGCTAGAATTGTGTAATCTTCTTCAACAGGTAGCCAAACAGATTTTTTTAGGATCTGATAAACATCTTTAAATATATCTGCTGTCTTTCTAACATTTGAGCGATCATTCAAATAGTCGTTGATGCTAGACCAATTCCATGTACCAAACTCATTAGGTTTAGGAGCTGATCTAATTAGAGTTCCATCTGATAATCTAATAACTCTCTCAGATTCAGGAGTGCCTTTAGGCGCAGGAGAGAGTACAGCCTTATGTACTGTAGCATCGGATCTGACAACTACTGTTTCATACCTTTCAACAAAATAAGTATTCTGATAGTCATCCGTTTGCTTTTGGCGCACTAAAGTTTGAACTGGATAATACATTTTCTTATTGATATAAGCGCCATTAATATCAACAGGAGCGACAGTAAATCGCCCTTCCGATAAGGTAGTTTCTTCTTCTTGAATATCGATAGAAATAACTGGTGCATCTTCAATTAAGGATAAAAATTCCTCTATACAACCATCAAGTGAGAAAAAGTCAGTCCAGTCAGCACCCCATTCACTTTCAGGCTTTTCAGAGCCATCACCGTTATATTTAACAAGTGCATAGTGGGAAGGGCAGACAAGTCTATAACACTCTAATGGGACGAATTCAGAGAGTTTTTCGGCCATCTTATTCCCTGCTGAATCATGATCATGGCCGAAATAGATTTTCTCAAATTTAGTCCAAAAATTTGGGTTCTTCATTTCATCAGGAATAGAAGATCCATGTGTACCTGTACACACTAAAAATTGAGATAACAGATCATGTTTTTTTAGGTTTTGATATACCACCCATGCGTCTTTAATTCCCTCGCAGACAATTAGTTTTTTTTGCTTACGAAATGCATGTGTGAAATAAACTTGGGGTTTACCTTTCATCCAGCCATTCTTATCAACTGGATTTTTAGTCACTCCCTCAATTGTATAAAATGCATGGTGGCTTGAAAAACTTCCATCCATTTTGCGTATAGGAACAGCTAAGGCATCACTTAAAACAATACCATCCCGATTAGTATAAGGATGAGTTAAGCCTAATTTGAATTCCTGAATGGTTTCGTTAGTTAGTGATCTTTTATGCAGATACTCTAAAGCTAATGGATTAGACCGTAATCGACTAACCAGTTTTTGATTCCAGTTTTGATTAATTGGTTTTTGTATGATTTCAGCAGGCTTTTTAGTTTTAGTAGCAACACTTTCTTTCTTAACTGGAATGTCTTGAGTTAAGGATAAAAATTTAGCAGCCTCATTCAAGGCTTCTGACTTATTCAAAGAAAAACGAAGCGCCCATGCATCAATTAAATCGTAACTTTTATCATCGCCATTAAAATCACGGCAAATACCTAAATATTTGCCTTTCAGACCAATTTTAAAACTTCCCCCACCAGTTGCAGGAGTGTCAAATACATCACCAGTTACCCAATAATTCCCTTCTTTTTTTCCATTTGGGAATAAATGAGCAACAACTCTTTCAATATTATGGTTAAGGGCAGAAGCAACTATTTTAAAAGTATTATCAGTCATTTATGCGCCCTCCAACATCTTGCTTTCATTGTGAGCTTGCCACAATGAAAGAGCATCTTTTGGCTGTAAGTGTCCATAGTTCTGTTTCATTGTTTCTTCACTATCTAACAACAATCTTCCTGCATGAGCGTATGCGCCAGGAAATTGTTTAAGGAAGGAAGTGGCAACAATATCCCTGAAAAAGTGAATACGAATTCCACCTTTTTTAATTTTTTGATCTCCATACATATTGAAGAATTCCTCAATAACTCTTGATAGAGATCTAATGGTCAAATAAGGAGAACGAGTTGATACCATAAAATAAGGTGAGTCTTCGCTACCTTTGAAAGTTGCCCTATCTTTATTCAAATAGGTAGCTATTACTGCTGATGTTCTTTTAGAAAATGTATGGACGAAATTTTCAGGAATGATTTCTTGATCAAAGTTTTTGAAACAATGTTTTGGTATATGGATTTCATATAAACCATCTTGGTTTTTATATATGCATTCACCATCAGGTATATAACCTAATTTCATGTCTGACCAGTTTCTAGCTCGCAAAGGGAGTTCTAATAAACAAGAAACAATAGTGATATTTCTACTAAGCACTGCTGTTGGGTACTCTGATTTCTCAGTATCTTCTAATTCTGAGCGATAGCCAACATGAGCAGCTAAAACCTGTTTAGCTTTAGACAAGGCTTTTCGAACGTATATAGAAGGATCGGGTAAATCTGTAATAGACCTATTTTTTATCTTGGTAGAGTTTGGACTAAGAGTTAACAGGCTTCCTGTGGTCTGTCTAAGTGACTCAAATAATGGATAATATTCTTTAGCCATTTCTATAAGTTCTTCTTCACTTAGCTCAAGACCTAATTCAGTCCGATATTCAGAAAAGAAACATGATTCAGGCTTCCACATACAAGAAAAAGTAGTAATCAGACGAAGATAAGTCTGCACAACTGGCTTGCCTTTAATAACCACACTATTGATAAGCGACTGGATTAAAGATGGTTTTACCAAATTAAATAAAGTAATGTCATTTGGATCAGTAATTGTTTTTGATTCAACAGCATATCTAATTAAATTCATCAAATTGCCAATAAACACCCCTAAAGATGGAATGTATTTGTCCTCATATAAGACAGTTAAATGAGTTACACAAGTTGAAGTTAAAATATTAGCTGATGCCTTTTTCTTAGAAGGCCGAATCTTCCAACTTTCATTCCTTTTCTTATCCGTAAATATGTCTGTTTTATATTTGGCATATAAATAAATTTCGGATTTAAGACGCTCAGTAATTAAGGTGAAATCAAAATTTGGCTGTCGAGAAAATTTTGATTTAGTTTTTTTAGAAACATCTGAAACAAGAATAGGCTGAATAACCGAAGTTAAATATCCCTCTGGTGCTAACGATATTTTTTCTAGTGCTCGAATAATCACATAAGGTGAGTATTTTTTCTTGTAAAAAAATTCAGGTTTTTCATCTATATCAGTGAAAAGAGGTAATGGTCGATAACCGCTATATGCCTTCCGTAAGAAAATTTCACTCAGATATTCAGCCTTGCAATAACTATTGACTGCTGTAGCAACGACTTTATATTTCTTTTCATCTTTATATTGCTTATACCCTTTTTCATACAAGGTATAGATATTATCTATGCACATTCTAAAGCGAGTTATGGCATCAGCATTTTGATCAAAACCAAAATTGTCTTTAACCCAATGCTTTGTGCCATGTAAGACAACAATTTCATCATTGATAAAACGCAATATCCCTCTATAGATATAACGAACTTCAATATCCAAATGTGCAATGGTTTCAGAAAAATATAATTCTAACTGATCTTCAAATTCATCAGATTTCAATATATCTATAGGATCATTCTTAAAATCGGGATTGAATCGATCCATGAAGATATTTAATGCTCTTTTTGCACTCTTGTTTTTCCGATGAATATAATCTTCGGTTTTTGATAGTTGATAGTGCTTTCTTATAACTCGCTCTACATTAAGCAAAAGCTCATTAAAAGAATGCTTATGGAATACAGCTTCGCTATAAGCTGATGTTGGTTGCATAACAAATCCCCGTGTAACAAGTCGGTTGATTTGAAATACACAAATAGATATGAGATAATCTCAGCTCTAACGCCACGTTAGAAAGATTACCAAAAGCATCAGTGTTTCCCGCACTGGTGCTTTTTCTATTTTGTGATTTCAGAATTTACTTCATCTAAGTTTTCAAGGCTTAATTTTTCATAAGCGGCTTCTGTCAAAACAATATTTCTTCTAGCTCTTTCTCCAGTTTTTTGTAAGTAACCTTTTTTTATTAACGCATTCACATAAGGAGTGGAATTATCAGAATTCAGGTCCAAATGCTGAGCAATTTCCCTACGAGTTGGCATATAACGGTTTTCGTTTAAATACTTATAAAGATAAACAAGCAAAGAAAGTTGTCGATCCGTTAATATTGGTAACTGACCTATCATACATGACTCCTATATCCATTCGATACTACCTTTTAAATACAGTTTGTACAATACTTTGTACATAAATTTAGAGAAAAAGAGACGCTTTAGTTATAACCTCCCTCAATGCCTTTGCTAGAGCTAAATTTAGCTATCGAATATCAAGGACAACAACACTATGTAGCTGTTGATCTATTTGGGGGAGAAGAAGGTTTAAAAAGAACAAAACAAAGGGATAAGGAAAAGCTCCGACTCAGTAAAATTAATGGTGTGGATATTATCTACTTTAGCTATAAAGAGAATTTAACTGAAAAATTAGTGCAAAATCGATTGAAGAATTACCTTAAGGAGTATGAATAACAGGTAATAAAAGCTAGGTTGAACATTTTTATATATTTCTACCTGTAGAAAAGAAAATTATAGAACCTTCAAAAAGCGTGTCACAATCAAAAAGCGTGTCACAATAAATAAAAAAATAAATAAAATACAATTATTTAAGTAAATTTTCTGTTTGACATGCTACTTGACATGCCTTTGACATGCTTTTTTTCATGTCAGTTAAAGTGAATCCAGTAAAAAAAATGCGTGTCACAATAGCGTGTCATAATTAGTTATAAATATAAGTATATGATATATATATATATATTATTTTTTATGTAAAATATTACTGACATGCTTTTTTACACCATGTCTAGGATATTTATTATTTAATAACAAATACTTATGTTTAAAATTGACACGCTTTTATTTTTTTTTA
>NZ_VPEE01000045.1:0-11976 GCF_013417345.1 Acinetobacter sp. YH16032
TGGACACTCTTATCGACAAGTCGGTCGGCTGGTCAATCTAAGCAAAAATACCGTGTTGGATATCGTTAAAAGAAGTCGGAGTGAAAATCCTTAGCGTGCTATATTTTCCGTTTCCTGAGACGACCCCATGAACACGCGCATGAATATTTTTTTGAAATGCCCGATGAATTCGTCACTTTTCCACGCGATGAGCAAAAACAAGACGTCTTATTCTGACGCATCCTTGTTTATCCACAACTTTTTAAATTTGAATTTTAAATACTGTTAGTAATATCCTATTTATACAAATTCTACTTCCAAACACGCCTTGTAGCGTAGGAGTATCTAATGTCTAAGAAGTTGCCTATCTACTTCTCTGACGACGCATGGTCATCTTTACAAGAGCTCATGGGTCCAGAGGGTAAGCCAAGCCCTACCATCAATACCGTGCTTGAACAAATCGCTGTTCAAAATGAACTGGTTGCGCAGTTAGGGCTTACTGCAGTTCTACCCAAATCTAAAGTCTCTATCCCCGTCTCTTTAGAGCGCATCCCTGCAGGTCCAGCCTTCAGCACCAAGGATGAGCAAGATAAAGCGCTCGATCTGAATGAGTTCCTGATTCACAACCCTATTTCTACGTTCATTGCTTATGTAGACAGTGAATCTATGCTTGATGCTGGTTTCGAGATCAATGACCCAATCATTGTCGATCGCAGCATTGAGGCCAAGCATTACGATATCGTGGTTGCCCTGATTGATAATAGCGCCTCGACCATTAAGCGGCTGATGATCACCAATAAGATGTCCAAGTCTGAAATCAAAGAAATATTTGGAGATGAAGATTATCCGCTTCCAGAACTTTGGTTGAAGGCTGAAAATTCGAATTACAATCACATCATTCCTGATGATAGTCAGACCATATCAATCTGGGGTGTGGTGACTTTTAATTTAAAGCGTATTTATCACCGCTCATAAAAAGAAGAATAACCATGCAAAGTGAAAATGAAATATTCGCGTTAGTCGACGTGAATAATTGCTACGTCTCGTGTGAGCGTGTGTTTAATCCTGCCTTGAATGATCGCCCAACCATTGTGCTCAGCAACAATGACGGCTGTGCCGTGGCCAGAAGCCAGGAAGCGAAAGACTTAGGCATCAAGATGGGTGTTCCTGTATTCCAAATTAAAGAGCTGATCAAACAACATAACATTCAGGTGCTATCCAGTAATTTCTCCTTATATGGCGAAATGTCCAAGCGCTTTATGGAGCTGCTTGGGGACTATGTTGCACCAGGAGATCAAGAGGTCTATTCCATTGATGAATGCTTTCTGAAGCTCACAGCTTACGAGCATCTATTTGACCTGACTGTATATGCTCAAGACATGAGGGCTAAGGCTTGGCGTTGGTTAGGCCTACCCTGCTGTATTGGAATTGGTCGCTCTAAAACCGAAGCCAAGATTGCCAATCATCTCGCCAAGAAAAACAAGTTCTTCAATGGGGTCTGTAATCTGGCCCATATGGACCCATGCTCTACAGAAACGCTACTCGCGCAGGTTGATGTGTCTGAGGTTTGGGGCGTAGGCAGACAGAACTGTAAGAAGCTCAATACTATGGGTGTTCAATCTGTGCTGGATCTGATCAATGCCAATCCTAAAGAAATCAAAAAGCAGTTTAGTATCGTGATGGAAAAGACGGTGCTTGAGCTACAGGGCCTTTCTTGTATTGACCTTAGTGATGATACTGTAGCGAAGAAGCAAATCATCAGCAGCCGTTCATATGGCAACCCAGTGTATGAAATGGATGACATTAAAGCTTCGGTTCGGCTTTATGTGGCCAGAGCCGTGAAACGAATGCGGGAAGATGGCTCAATCTGCAAGATGATCGGCGTGTATATCCAAACCAGTCGCTTTGATAAGACAGAGCGCTACTCGCCTTACATCGTCGTTCAAATGCATGAGCATACGGATGATCTACTGCTCATCACCAAGGCCGCGATGAAAGGCATCGATCAGATATTTAAGAAAGGCTTTAAGTATAAAAAGGCGGGAATCGTGCTGCTCGAAATTACAGATCAATCCAAGTTTGTGCCCGATCTATTCACGGACTATTCACATAAGCAAGAGCGAGAAAGGCTTTCAGATGCCATCGAAGCCATCAGTGAACGGTTTGGGAAGAATCTCGTCACGCTAGGCATTGCCAACAATAAAGAAGCCACATGGCACATGAATCAAAACCTTAGATCACCTTCGTATTTAACCAAATGGTCTGACTTACCAAGAGTAGGATAAAAACATGCACTTATTTAAATTAACTGACGAACAACTCGCACAAATTCTTATCCCGAAACGATTTGTACCACCTACTCCACCTGAACATGAAGGCAAGAATATGGTCTATGTATTTGATAGTGAGGATAAGTTTGAACTGACTTATGATGAGCTGGTGGAAATCATTAGCAAAGCTAGAATGGCTGGTCCGAAGTTGATACCTGTCTTAGGCACCGTGAATTAAATTGTGCAGTGTTCGCACGCCACTTGAAACATAACTTGATTGGAAATGAATTTGGGCTGAGAAAAATTCAGTTCAAATTTAACCTGACGGGCACACTAAAAAATGGGTAATTGTCAGATCGAGTTTGGACTACAACACTTTAGCTCATCGATTTACCATACCGCTAATCTTCACACCATTTTCGTAAATCCAGCGATCAAACTGTGATACTACATTCCGCTTATTAATCCAAGTCAGCATGGTGCTTTTCATAAAGGCAGTTTACTTATAAACAGGGAAATTTCTAAACAATTCCCCTTTAACATGCTTAGGCTATTTGATCCAGAGTTCATCTTTTTGCATCATTTTTAACATTAAATTAAATATAACCAGCGGAGTAACATTTTTTTTGTTAGAGCCGACAACTCTTTGAAAACTAAATTTAACGGTTCGCTCAGGAGCATCCAAATTAACTGGGTAGTTTTGTTTTTCTAAATACAGATGATCTCCTAACATTGGCTCTATACCAGTAATAAAATTAACAATTTGTTGCTCATCACCTTTCATTCGGCATTGAAAATGTAGAAAATTCTTACGCAGTTTTCCAAATAATAATAATATTTTAAGCGCCTTAACCATGTTCTTTTCTTTCAGTGCATCTTGCTGCCTATCATCTTTATAATGAAAATCAAGGAGAGGAATTATTTCATCTGGACGAGTCAGTTTTTTAGCCTTTTCGTAAAGTTCATCAAACCAACTCTCTTCTAAATTCTTACTATAAACATAATTCGTTTTTAAATTAAATTTTTGGCGATCCATCCATTTAGTGCTCATCCATTGACATCGTTGCATCCATTCTTGAGCTTGGGTATCTTCGCTTAAACGACCTTCTCTAAAACTTATCAAACGTTGAAAAGGTGTCAGAGTACTCTTCTCTATACTAAACTTCTTTTCTTGTCGGCCAGCCATCGTAACTGGCTGTGTTTGCTGATAAGAATTAAACCATTTCTGCTGCTGAGTATAACGATTT
Source organism: Acinetobacter sp. YH16032 (assembly GCF_013417345.1). Classification (NCBI taxonomy): domain Bacteria; kingdom Pseudomonadati; phylum Pseudomonadota; class Gammaproteobacteria; order Moraxellales; family Moraxellaceae; genus Acinetobacter; species Acinetobacter sp. YH16032. The sequence continues at coordinate 3,497 of NZ_VPEE01000045.1, forward strand.
AGGTTTATGTAGTCTGTACTTGACTTCACTGGACTAAAACACTGTTCTAATACTTTTTTTGAAATGATACACGGCGAATTATAAATTCGATCGACTGCTAATAAATCCAAAACATGAAGGTAATTTGAAGCCGTTTGCTCAATACTGCTATGCCCCATCCAAGAGGCGAGCACCTGCCATTTATGTTGAATAATCTCTTCTTGAGCACGTGCTTTCATACCAAACAATAAATCCCTCATCTTTTTTGCTTTTACCCAAGGACAATCTGTGTAGGTCTTGATCATTTCTTTTGAACCGAGCAAAGTTATTGCTAGATAGTTAGCAGCACTGTGGCGTAATGTATGAAAACTAAAGCCATGATGCATACCTAATATTTGACTAAACAAATCTACTGTAATTTTGCTGATACATTGATCAGTTAATACACGATGATTCACACTAAAAAGTAGATCATCCTGCTGATTAACCAAATATTGCTCATAACGATGTTGTATGTAACGTTGTACTACTAAAAACTCATGTTCTGACAATGCAATTTTCAATGGTATTTGACGATTCGCACTTCGCGTTTTCAGACGGCGATATGAATTGTCTTGGATATGAAGCGTGATATTATTAAAAACTGTATTTTCTTTTTCTTTATAAAGTAGCTCTGGGCAAATAATATCTTGTATTTTAAGACAACGAACTTCATTTAATCGAAGTCCAGTTCTATAACTTAGTAAATACATCAGCTTTAAACAACTCAGATGATCGACCCACTCTGATGCCGTTGGCTCTTGACTTAAATTTTCTAGTTTTTCCAATAATTTGCCAAATAGCAAAGGACTCACTAGCCGTGCATTGCAAATTTGTAAATGCTTAAAACTTGAATTCTGTAACACCAATACCCCTGGAGCATCATAATTCTCTATACAGAATTGATGAAAATCTTTTAGGCGACCAAAACGGTATTCTGCGCTTTGGTGCATCTTACGAGAGGTTTTTCCTTTCACCGAATCTCGTTGAACTGCTTTTTCATCACGTTCACTGCTGTATTTCAATAGCTGCCGATATAAATCCTCATAGTCATCTATGGATTGTTGCTTTAAATCTAATTTATTGAGCCAAATCTCAAATATAAATTCTTTGCCAAACGATCCTAAGTAGCTTTCAATAGTTGATAATTGAAGCCCTCGTTTTTTTAAATGCATTAACCAGTGAATTAAGCGTAGTTGAGCATCAATTAAAGACTTTTCCTCCGTATTAGCATCAACTATCTTCTCCTCTAACACCCTTCTAGTTTCTTGCCAAAAACGTAGCGTGCGTTCTTCTTTATTCCTCTTTTTATCTAAACGCTCAACTTTTTGACCTTTACGTTTCTTTTGACCAAACAACATCAACTCATACGGAATCGTTTGTAATTTGCTTTGAACAGTCGGAACTTCAGGAAGTAACTGCTCTTGTTCAAAATGAATAGGGCGATTATCTGGTTCTGTGACTTGATTGTAATCATTATTCCACAGCAATCTAAATTCGGATGGCCTTAAAGCAACAGTATTAATCTCTTGCTGAAGCACATTACTCAAAAATATATCTATGCTGAGGTTTGGATTAAATTCGAGTACCATTTGCACATCATTAAATGCACGAAATCCACGGCGTTTAATTTGATATTGCAGATCCCCAAGACTTTTTTTCCTGCCTATCTTACTCAAGCTTTCTAAAATACAATCTTCAACTGAATGTTGCAGACAAAATTCTTTCTGAGTAGCTTTCAACTTTTTTAAATATTGCAAAATGAACTGCGCATATGGGTTAAAAAAAACATGTTTCCATTGGTACAACTTTCCCTGTTCTACATCGTTGCCATATTGAGAGTTTTCAACACGATAATGTAGTAACAATGGATTAGTGATTTTTTTGTAGTCCGAATGGTATAACCGAAAACAATTCAGATCTGTACCAAGCTCAATGGCCTCCTGCAATTGCTTCTGAATAGCAATCAAATGCTGTTCATCTGCACAGCCTGAAATATATATAAAACTTAAGCATAAATTTCCCCATAAGTACTTTGGTTCATTCCAATATTCAAATGAATCTTGCCAATACTGCCTTAATTCCTTAAGTACATGGATATGTAGATGCCCCTGTTCTAACCGTGACTCTGTACTCTCAATTTTTCTAGGCAGTACGATCCGTTTAGTATGTGGATTTAGCTTAATTCTGTATGATTTTTTATCTACATTCTGGTTGAATTGCTTCCTTCTTTTATTAAATTCATCTTCAGTAAATTGCATCAGTTTTGATTGTTCGTCTCGGCTCAACTTTTGACTCAAACAATCAACACTATCTTTAATGTCATGCCATTTTTCAGCGATCTGCTGATCAAGTTTTTGCTGCATTTCTTTCGTCAATACTTCAGGTGGAGAAGGCTGTCTATCTAGCGACTTTTTCACCATTTTATGAATATCAACAAATAGATCATCTAGTTGTGGTTTTATTAGTTCTTTGATTTTTTGCATACAACTATTTTCGCTCTAAGTGTTTAATCGATAAAGATTTGACATTATCTTGCAATTGCTGGCGGGCTTGCTGTACATAGACATTCGGGATAAGTGAAGAATGCGGATGAAAAGCCTCTCGGTCACGTTGGTCATGACCATACAGGGCCTGAATTAAGTGAAAAGCTAATGCTGGTTTACCCTCTTGCTGCTCATGCATCAAAAAGTTCATGTCAAAATGACGTAACCAATTCGAATACATATTCTTTGGAAAGACTCCTTGCATATATGAATTCACCCATTTTCTCGATAAAGGGATTAACTTAATTTTCCTGCTCTGCCATTCTTTGACAGTTATCGGCAAGATATCTTTACTAAAAATGACCTTACCAAAAAGATCATTTACAGTTATCTTCTTCTTTGCAAAGACTTGTCTAAAAAATGAACCGTACGCTTCAATAATTTGTTCTAAAAAGGCAGTGTAATTTTGCAGTGTTTTTATGAAAAAATCAGATAAAGGGATAAAACGACCATCTTTTCTTGCTTTACTATTTTTTTTATCATTCACATATAAAAGCTTGAGCTCAACACAATAATCATCCAAATTCCCCAACAGGTTTTTTTTAGGCCGACTTGCCAAACTCAACAAACTGATATGCCACATCCAACACGCATATGCATTAAGTTGATTAATAATGTGCTTATCTTCTTGGATGTTTTCGTGACAATGTCTATGTAAAATATGGAATTGCTCTTTCACAAAATTGGGTTCAAGTGCCAGTTGGCTCCCTATCCTTCCTATAGATAATGCAGATTGCACTTTGAATTGTTGTTGCAATATTTTTAGTTCAGCCGTGTCTTCAGTAAAATGTGTGGAATGTGGTGTAAGTGCTTTTTCTAAAAAGGCTAGATATGTGCTACTGAGTTGAGTTTTCGGTAGCCCGCCATAATAGATACCAGGCATGTGATGCTGACTATCCCGCCCAGCAATTACATGAGCAAGATATTCATTATATGTTTCATAATATATATGAAAATATAATTGAGCCTGCAGTTTTTCTACAGTGATCGAACCTACAAACCGATTATCAAGCCAATTCTTAAGTTTCGTATTAATGTGTGTTGATGAAATTAGTGGATTCGATGCTTGTTCTATATAGTCAAACCAAGCAGAAGGTAAATGTAGTTGATGTGTCATCACTTCATTCCACCGCACATGATTTAAGCTCTTAATCTTCTGCTCTGTAATTTTAAGATTTAATTTGAGTAAATATTCGCGACGTCTACTTGAACCATTCTGGATCAAAATTCCATCTTGAATAAGCTCGTTAAAATCCATCAGTGCGACGGGTGATAATCCCGTCAAAAGTGACAATAAACATGCTGCAGCGATTGCAGCATCCCTCCAGTGCCCGGATAACTCGGTTCTCAACACATAAACAATTTGCTTCAGTATATCTGGCGCCAAATAATGTGGATTTGTAACAAAAGGAGCATGACGGCGCTGGCGATGCCGCATTAGATGCGTCGCATTATCGCTGAGTATATAATTTAAATTTTTAGACTTTTCATCTTCTGAATAAAACTCCATTTCAGGATCTAATAGATCAACTTCACCCTCTTCATCTTTGTGAAGAGCGGCATCATAAATACTGATCTTTGCGTTATGTCCAATATCTACTTGCTTACCCGTTTTAATTTCACGAAATTTTTTGAGTTCATTTTTCGTCGGCCATTGCAAAACTTTACTTTTTTTTGACTTACGCTGACGATGAACAACACGACGATCATCAAGTCTTTTAAAAATTATTAATAGAGCCGATAAATACTCTATGGCTTGTACTTGTTTGAAATCTTTAATATTAAAAAGTTGATTACGATCCTCCTTTTTCAAGTTACGTTCGTACATGACATAGCGATTTAGTAGCTCACTGCATTCTTGAAATAATTCAGCATGATTAGAATCCAGAACATATCGTGATACATAGCGAAAGAGATCACAAACATGTTTTTGCTTATTCTCAGCTTTATCAATTTTTGCAAATTCTTGATACTGCCGATATGTTAAAAAACTCGCTTGTAGAATCAAATAACGTTCAGACGACAGCTCTTGAGTATTACTAGTAGTCGGGCATGCAAAATAACTTAAAGAAGCTAGATAATAATATTTACCTAATTGTCTAGAACTAGATATATAGCCATATATCTGTTGTGCTTCCTTATATAGAGCATGGGCTTTTTCACGTAAATCATCTGATAGATCGACAAATTGTGTATTCACAACATGATTGCGTAATAAACAATAATCTTTTTGGAATTTTTCTGCTAAATCTAAGAATTGCTCTTCTGTTTCAATCTTTGGCATATTCGCTTTCGCTTAATTTTTTATCAAATTGCATTGGTTAAATTCATTACGATCTGAACAATTTGGTAAAAGTTGATCTTTTATTGAACTCTTTGTCAGCTTAAAAAATCTAGCAAAAAATTTAGCATCCAGCTCTTTCTGAGCTTTTCTCTCAAAGCACAAGTGTTGCTGTGATTTTTCGATAAAATCATCAAGATTATGTATCAACTGTAAGATTGCAACATAATTAGAATGTACACGTAAGCATGGCTCCGTTTGCATTAATAGCAATATTTTTTGCCAAATTTTCACATAGATTATTTTGAACTTTGCTTGTACTACTACTTTCTGGCTCTGTTTAATCTTTTTGATTTTCAGTAGTTCTGAGTTAATTTTTACTATCTTAAATTGAACATTTTGTCGCTCAAAGCAAAAGGGCATGATAAATTGCCCCATAAATATCTCTATATTTTTTACTAAATAGTCAAATTTTAACATTTTTATCGATATAAAAAATGAGCATATCTTTGTATATTAAAATTCATTTAATTTATCAACTAAATTCTCTCAAAATTACAATTATCAACAAATACATATGGTTTGCTTATCATGGGTGGTCTAAATTTTAAAAATTCTTCCACTTTTTTTTAGTTTTCTGTTATTACATGAAACAATACCGTTGTATTACATTTTGAAATGCTGTGTATGCAGCATTGATCAAAAAGATTCTCTGCTATACTTACCTCACGTGTAGCATCAATGGAGTTTCGAAATGCTCAGAACCACTGAACAGAAAAAAAAATATATTCAAGCGACACGTGCGCAAAACTATCAAGCCAGCCTAAAGCTTGAAGGCATTACAACGACAGCTCAAACAACTCAACAAAGTAAAGCTGAAATCTTGCAAAAATATAAGAAGTATTCGCAACCCGAAACTTAGTCAGGTGCATGTATGGATAAATATGGGGAAATGGGTGACAGCCTGTATTGTTACCCTGGCACAAATATCCTAAAGAACAAACTCAATATTCATGATGAACAAATTTTAGAACAAGCTGAACTAGAACTGTCTGGATTGGCAAGTAACTTAATTGAATATGCTGAACCACCTTACGACTTACAATACTTAAAATCAATTCATGCGCAGCTCTTTGGCGACTTATACGACTGGGCAGGAAAGTTAAGACAAATCGATATTTCCAAAGGTGACACCCGTTTTTGTAATTTTTCCCGTATTGAAATTGAAACCAATAAACTACTCAAACCGCTTCAAGAAAAAAAATACTTTCAAGGCTTAGCACCACAACAACTGATTCCTCAACTTGCCGACTTGTATTGTGAGCTTAATGTCATACACCCATTCCGTGAAGGTAATGGACGTACACAACGGATTTTCTTTGAGCATCTGATTGCTCATTGTGGTTATGGTATTGATTGGTCTCGCATTGACTCTCAACAACAATGGATTCAAGCCAATATTGAAGGTTTTTATGGTAATTTAAATCCATTAATTAAGATTTTTGAAATATGCTTTATTCAAAATACCTAAAATTTAAGTAGTCGAAGCCCACAATCCTTAATGAGCCATCATCTTTGCTTCAATCCACTGATTAATTTCCCAAATAAACCAACAATCACGATTCTTAGAAATCTTAATACTCTTCGGGTAATTTAGGATCGTAATATTCAGATTACTTATCCAGAATTGAATAGATCGTTAACTTAGATAGACTTTTAAGCAATGTAACTTGCCGCATGTTTATCAACATATGTCTCAAAAAAATCTGCCCATACATAGATTTATGGCGTTTAGTGCTTAAATTTCAGATTAATCTTCGTCTGATGACCTGAATGGATGTTACAGATTACATGCAGGTGAATTACTCTGTGGCTGTATCATGGCTTTTGTGCAATCCAATCCATTTGATCCGAATGTTCTCTTTTGCAATAAAGCAGCCTCTTCTGCTTTTCCTGAACCAACGAACTATGTCATTGATTTGATTCAACCGACAACAGTGATGCTGAATCAAATCTCCAAAGAAGGGATTAAATGCAAGAAATGTGGTAAGAAAAAGATAGGGGATGGAAGTTATTATCCGTCTAATTGGAACCAGCCCATGAGTCGAGATCAGTTGAGTAAGAATCATTTTAAATGAATAAGAGAAGGATGGCTTACCTCACTTCTCCGAATAACAATGCTATGCTTTTCAACCAAGGTTATAAATTGGCAACTACATTTCATTCTTCTTCATGCTGGTCCTATAGCCTGTAGACAATTACTACATCATTTGCATTCAATGCTCAATACAGCCTGTCAGCAGAACCGCAGCGATACTTTTTTTCGTGCATACATGTAGTGTTTAAATCCATTCATTTTTCAATGATCCTCTGCCGTTTATCACATTTATGGTCGATCTTTAACCTTGTGAAAAATGCACATACCGATCCCTTCAAACTGTCAAATTTATGTATGCATGACATTTAAAGAAAATTATCTGATCAATTTTTTTAGGTAAAATTCATCAAGAAAAAAGTTATTATTATTCATAACATCACCAATAACCACATAAAAACAATAATTTAATAAATTATTCTTCCAATTTTTTTATATTTAGTGTTATTCCATTCACCTTCACCTAGAAACTTCAAGCCAGTAGAGTCCACGAGTAGATGCAGACCATCTCTACTTTTTTGGTAGCTAATTGTAATATCTGAATAGCCACTGATTTTGTAGGCACCTTTCAGTCCATCTAGTGACTAATTAATTTGTTTTAAATACCGATAGACAGCCTGTCTACTGATACCAAACGCTTTTGCCAGATCAACTTTTGATGAATACTTCCCTTCTTTCCAGGCTTGCAGTAATGCTTTAGCTTGATCTGGATTCAATTTATGGACACGACCTTTATATTTGCCCTGAGCTGCTGCGATCTTAATCCCTTCTTTCTGACGTTCTAAGATAATTTCCCGCTCGAATTGAGCAAAAGCACCCATCAGTTGCAGCATCAAATTATCCATCGGCGTGGATTGGGCAGTAAAAGTAATATTCTCTTTTACAAACTGGATGGCGATCCCTCGTTTGACCAGTTTATCTACTTCAGTGACCAAATCTTTCAGGCTTCGCGCAAAACGATCCATGGAATGTACAATCACCCTGTCCCCTTCCCGGACATAGTTCAACATTTCCTGAAATTTAGGTCGGTCAGTATTTTTACCTGAAGCACGGTCAACAAAAATCCGGTCGACTTCAATTCCCTCAAGTTGACGTCCAGTGTTTTGCTCGACAGAACTTACCCGGATATACCCTACTTTTTGGCCTTTCAATTTTTCACGCCCCAATTGGATAAAAATGAACAATTTCGTAAATTATAAATCTTTAATACTAAAGTTACATGTTATTTATGATTAAAAATCATTTAAATGATACATAATTTCATGAACTTTCAGATTGTAACTTTAGGGTACACTCTAAATCTACATATTTAAATAACGAGTTTTTTCTCACTCATAAGAATTTGTAAGAATATAGGACTTACGCACTATTATTTATAGATTCTCTGTGGTAGCAGATGATTTTTATCGAGAATAAAGTCATCAATGAAGTTTTTGATAACTGGTCTAAATAATTTCTTCTGCCAACGATATACATTTTC
>NZ_VPEE01000046.1:0-11723 GCF_013417345.1 Acinetobacter sp. YH16032
TAGAGCGAAATGAATTACTTCGAGCAATTAAACGTTTAGGTAGGATACTATGGAAAAAATGGTCAGGCTATCATCGGCGAAGTTTGGTTGAAACTAAGATGCATTGCATCAAATTATTAGGAGATAAACTCAGTGCAAGGAGTTTTGATAGCCAAGTGAATGAGATCCATGCACGTGTAGCAGTCCTTAACAGATTTACGGAATTAGGTCGCCCACTTACCCAAGTTACGCCTTAAATTTGGCTCAATTAGGGGCGCTTTGCATTTCAAATCTTTGTGCAACAAAGCCATTTCGGGGGTATAGTTTGGTTTTTTCATCGGAATAGTCTCTCAGAATATTGACTCTCCGACAAACCCGGTACGGTTCAGTTTGTGCAACAAAGCCAAATTGAAATATCAAGACTAACAAGAAATTCAAATTGATTACTAATAGAGCGGCTCACGGTGCCCTATCTTTTAGAAAAACGTATCTGCCGATACATTAAACCGCTCAGACAATGCCTTAATATGACGAATATTCAGTTGGCGTTTACCACTTAAAATCTCAGAAATCACAGATTGGGTTGCAACTTCTGCTAAGTCAGACTGACCTAAACCATGTTGCTCCATCAAAAAAGCCAAAGCAGCACGACCATCCCCTTTAGGCATAGGAAGATGCTCATTTTCATAATCAGAAACCAAATCACCAAGCTGATGAATAAGCCCCATTAAAGGATTAGACTCATCATCACCAACGGTATCTAAAAGTTCATCTAAAGCTTCAACAAGTGTATGAAAGTCGTCTTCATTTTCTGGCTTGCTGAGCAATGGTGCAACGTAGTGCCAGTGGTCTACGGCCTGTTTAATCATCGCGTTCATACTAACCTTCCTTCCAATGACCTTTGTCATATTCTTTATGAGACAAGACATGACGAATATACACACGTTTTGCCTGATACATCACGACGGCAATAAGTCGGATCTTGTTCCCGCCAATATCGAATACATGGAACTTTCCAACTTTATCGACAGCTGGAAAGAGCTGTTTCATCTCAGCAAAATCTTTCGGATCGTTTGCCTTTATGGTTCGATACCAACCATCTAATGCCGTTTCAGCCTGTGGCCACTTTTGTATTGCTTCTATAATTCTAGCGTGGGTGATCACATGCATAACATTTTATCGCATTTTGCTATAAATCAAGTATAAACCAATTATCGCATTTTGCAATATTGAAGGGCCAGGATGAATAAAGCGCCAAATGGCGCTTTATTAATTATCAGAGGCTTTGTTGCACAAACCTATCTGTAAAGGCTTTTTCAGCGATATAATTTTCAAATGAAGAAGCCTACACACAAAATCTACCGCACAACCAATTGGCCCGCATATAATCGAGCACTCATGAGTCGCGGAAATATTGCCATTTGGTTTGATCCTGCTACGCTCCATCAAAAGGCAAGCAAGGGCGAAATCAAACCTACTGGTAATCCTCCCATAAATAACCGAAGTTAAAAGTGGTGGAAGTTGAAATCAAAACTGGTTTCTTATATAGGTTGATGACAATAAAAATGTTTAACCTATTTTTACCCGAGTAAAATGTTAGGAACAAAAGATTACTACTGTAATCTTTAGTTCCGTAAGTATCCGCTAGCGAATCCATTTAAATAGAAGCTAGCACAATTAAACAATTAACAAATCTTTTTCGATATCACTTTTCCCACGCATTTCAGATTCGTCATCTAGCCATTCTTTATGTTCAACATCATTAACTAAACTACTCATACCATGTGTAGCTGTAATCCCCATAGAATTTAATTTTGCTTGTAATGATTGAATCATGTTAAATCTTTCAATTTCCCAGCTTGATGCAAAGCATCTCCAGAATGTCCATCCTGCACGTTCTAAAGCACGTTGACGAATCATGTCATCATGCCATTGTTCTGGCCCATGATAGCTATCACCATCACATTCAACAGCCAAACGCTGATCACCATCTGACTCAACGACTAAATCGATTCGATAGCTACCAACCTTAACCTGTGGAGTAACTGTGTAACCCATTTCATGGAGTGTCGTAAATACAGATTTTTCAAACTCCGATTCACACAGGTCTAATTTTGCTTCAAATGATGCTTTTTGATCTTCTTGCAAATCATAAAAATGATTGAGTAAATTCAGCCTTAGATCTTTTGGAGATATATGATCACGATTCACGGAGTGGACAAGATACATCCTTTCACGAGCACGACTTGCAGCCACGTTAAATCTCTGTTCATGATCAGATCGACTCAAAGCATGACAATTCTCAGGATCTGCTACCATAGATAAGAAAATAATATCTCTTTCTGCACCCTGAAATGCTGAAGCATCTCCACAAGCAAATTGAACCTTAGTAAGAGTTCCTGCGCCAAACTCATTCAAAGCTTCTGATTGAATGAACTCAGCCTGTGCTGGACCTAGCAACGAGATCACGCCAATTGATCTATTCGTATATCGTTCATCTTTAAGAAGAAGTTTCATTTCCTCAATAATTGCTTTCGCTTCTATTCGATTAATATGTTTGCTATTTTTAGATTCTCTATACCCCTGCGGTGTATAAATTGCTACTAAAGCTGGACTTAACTGCTCAGATTTCTTCGATAATCGCATTGGCTTAATACGGTTACCATAAAAGTTTTTATTGCTGTAACTAATGATCGCAGGATGACAGCGGAAATGCTCTAGAAGCATCACACTTGACTCATAGATAGAAGAAGCCATGTCGTATAAAGACATATCTGGTGTTAAATATGCAGCATGTGGCTGACCATGTAGATAACGATTTCTTAATACATCAATTTGAGCACTTGCTAGACCGACATTACTCGGAGAAACTTGTTTATTATCCCCCACTACTAATAATTTTTTAGCACGCATTAAAACAGGTAATACGTCAATTGATGATTGTGATGCCTCATCCACAATCACTAAGTCAAAGAGGCCTAATTCAGCAGGCATAGATTCAGATACCTGAAGATGTGACATGACCCAGCAAGGAATAGCTGCTGTTGCCTCTTTAAGGGCTACTTGAGCATCTTTTCTATAACGTGGAGCATTCTTACCTGTCCCTTTTCCATAGTGTTGTACAGCAATTTTATAACGCTGTAATGCAACTAAAATTTTATCCGAGGCATTTTCCTTTAATGCCAGCCATGTCTTGTTTGCTGCCAATTGAGCATAATTTTGTGATAGATTCTTCTCGTGAATACGACGGCGCTCATACAAATTTTCAATTTGACCTGTATTACTAATGGCCATTACAAAAATCTCAAGACGTTTCCATTCCCAAGCCTCTAGCAATGTATTACGTAATACAGGATCCTCAATTTCTTCAGCGTACGGAATTTCAAGAATGTCTTTACTAACAATCAAAGCATTTGTTTTACTCAATCTAATACTGGCGGATTTAACTCTTTCAAAATCCTCAGTTAGATCTTTTAAATGTGATAATTTTTTTAATAGATCAGCATACTCTCCAAGTTCACTTTCATGTAATGAATTGGAATCAATCTGAGATACAATTTTTCGTAACTGATTTGATATCTTATTACCAAACTCTGATAAATAAAGGATTTGATCAGCCAGTTGTTGTTGATAGACTTCTAAATTAAATATTTTTAACTTCTGCCCTAACAATTGAATCAAGTCATCAATATTTTTAGGTAATCCGTAGAAATGGCTTTGTTGCACAAAGATTTGAAATACAAATCCCCCTAATTGAGCCAAATTTAAGGCGTAACTTGGGTAAGTGGTCGACCTAATTCCGTAAATCTGTTGAGGACTGCTACACGTGCATGAATTTCATTGACTTGGCATCAAATTTTCTTGCACTGAGTTTATCCCCCAATAATTTGATGCAATGCATCTTAGTTTCGACCAAACTTCGGCAATGATAGCCGGACCATTTTTTCCATAATGTCCTGCCTAAACGTTTAACTGTTCGAAGTAATTCATTTCGCGCTAGCGAGCTACTCTTTGTATCTTTCCATGGTTTCGCATTTTTTCTAGGTGGAATCACCGCATGCGCTTGCCGATCTGCAATGATCTGACGGCATTGCTTGGTGTCATAAGCTCCATCGGTATAAACAGAGTTAATCTGCTCATCTTGTCGAATCTGATCGAGTAAATCACCAAGCACTTGTGAATCACTCACATTATTTGTAGTGAGTTGAATGGCGCGTATTTGAAGGGTTTTGGCATCTATACCAATATGAAGTTTACGCCATTGGCGACGATATTCAGGTCCATGTTTCTTCCTTTTCCATTCACCTTCACCTAAAAACTTTAGACCGGTAGAGTCTACCAGCAAGTTAAGCCCACCACTGCGTTTTTGATAATTAATCGCAATATCAATATGTTTTTGTCTTCTGCAAAGCGTACTGTAATCTGGTGCGGTCCAATTTAATCCACAAAGTTTAATCAGACTTTGCACAAAGCCAGTGACCATACGTAAAGATAAACGGAATAAGGATTTAATCATTAAGCAGCATTGGATAGCTGCGTCGGAGTAGGTTTGATTTCGCCCTTGTTTGCCTTTTGATGGAGCATACCATTGCGTAGCAGGATCAAACCAAATGGCAATATTTCCGCGACTCATGAGTGCTCGGTTATATGCGGGCCAATTGGTTGTGCGATAGATTTTGTGTGTAGGCTTCTTCATTTGAAAATTATATCGCTGAAAAAGCCTTTACAGATAGGTTTGTGCAACAAAGCCGGTGGAAAGTCAAAAAAATGTGGAATATACAACACAACTCTAAGAGTGTTTAAAATAAAAATCCAATAAATAAAGCCACCATACTATCTAGATAATAATAAGGTGGCTGATGAGAGAGGAAGAATCTGACATAAAATGTCATTTAAAACAAAATTAAAACCATGATTTATCATTTGTAGATATTCTGGTTTAGGTGAAAATTAGTATAATTATTTTACATCACAACTAAAGCGTGTTGCCTGAACAATCAATTGCTCAGCTGGACAACTGACATTGACAGTCACATCATCCCCTACGCCGATACAGGCATTGTTCAATAACCAATCAGACCTAGAGGTATGTCGCCAATTTGACTCGGAAGGACAACGATAGCGTACTTCCTGTAACCTACAAGCATTATAGACATGTTTAGGGCGTTGTGCTTTGCCAAGTACTCCTACAATACGTGTACTTTTTCCACCGTGACAACTGATTGCCCCAACTCGTGTTCCTGCTCGAATAGCACGATTATAATTTTCCGCCTGCTGTTTTTTCTGAGCTTCTGCGGCTAATCTTAAGTCTTCCTGTTTTTTACGCTCAAGCTCTTTTTGGCGTTTTTCTTCCTCCTGTTTTTTGACTAAAGCCTGCTGTTTCTGTTCAGCCTCTTGTTTGCGCTGTTGTTCTTGTTTCTTCAAAAGCTCTTGTTCATCTTTTTTCACACCTTCTTTTGATTTATCAATACTGCTACTTTTTTGTGAAGAAAATGCATTAGACGAAGTACTCCTTGTTTGATTTACTTGCTCCATATGCTGTCGTTGTTGCTGAGCATTACTTATCGTCTTAGAGATACGAGCATTAAAACGAATACGGTCATTTTCAGCTTGTTGCATTGTACTATTCAAAGTATTTAAACCATGAAGTGCAGCATTTGCCCACATCTGTTGATTTGCTTGTCTTTCAGCCGCTGCTTCGCGTCGCTGTTGTATTTCACGTGCTTTTCTTTCACTTTCTACACGTAACTCATTTTGTCGCTCTGCATTCGTCAACGCTAAGCTGCGCTCTAGACGTTGCTTATGCCAGTCATCTACACGTTGACCAGCTTTAAATTCACAAGAACTATTGATCCATTCAGATTTACCCAATTCTGTTAAATAGAGCGTACGACAGCTTCCTTTACCATGGGGAATACCATCTTTGAGTTGCCCCCTAAACCAATACGTTGCGTATTTATAATAGCCATCTACATCTTTTTGCTTATTTTGTAAAGTAAATTGAGGAATGGGAGGCGGAGATGTATTACTTGTACATCCCACAAGTCCCATAAATATGATCATTATCATCAAATGACGAGACATTATGGAGCTCCCTGCGTTAAAACAGACATTACTTTACGGACCCGGATATTAGCTGAGGTCTGCGCATGGGTTTCATTCATACTTTTACTTGCAAAAAGATACGGTATAACGAGCCAACCATTGCTCACGATTCGATAATCCAAATAAGCAGTTGTTGATGCAATCTGCATCCCATTTTCATACATCGTGAGCTTACAGCTTTCTTCCGAAGTTTCATCATTTGCAGGGAATGTTCCTGCGGTGATTAACCATAAAAAACCTGTAAGAAATCCAGAATCCTCACTCCAACGATCTTGTTGACAAGCCACTCTTAAAAAGTATCCATGAGTAGATGGCTGATCTAAGTTTGTACGTTTGACTGAAGAAAATAATTGTGTGGCTTCCCATGCTCTAATGTCAGCATTTACATAACTGTGACTGGATAATTTTTGAAAATAGATTTCTAAAGGCTGTTCTTTAGTAATATTCAAATTAAGTGATTGCGATATTGTAGGAGCTTTCCGCTCATGAACACCTAATGTTGCTTGACAGGCTGTTAAAGCAATCCCCACCAATACAACTAAAACCCTTGAAAGATATCTCATATAACTCCCCGATCATCTAAATTTAGAAAAAATTCAATTTATCATCTGTATTTAAGATTCTACATCACCAAATGGAGATATCACTGCATTTTTTCTAATCAAATATAGATGCCAGTCAATTAAACTGACTAGCATTGGATACGGACTTTTTTAATTTAGACGAGATGTAATGCCTTACATCATGCCAATTAATAATCTAACCTTCACTAAATACAAATTACATTACAACCTATCCAATTGATTTAAATATATTTTTATTCTAACTTTCCATAACAATGTGATACATGCAATTACCAATTTTTGTGAGTAAGATTGTGAGTAAGCACTTTCTAAAATACCGTTACTCACATCACATGCTAAACGATCTTAAAATCAAAAGCTTAAAGCCACGTGAAGAATTATACCGCGTGGCTGATCACTCAGGACTCTGTATAGAAATCCGCCCGTCTGGTAGCAAATTCTGGCGTTATCGCTACCGATTTCTTACTAAAGCCAAAATGCTCACAATCGGTCAATATCCCGAAATTACTTTAGCATACGCTCGCTTGAAAACAATGGAATATCGAGAACAACTCGCTAAAGGAGTAGACCAAATAAGCCACCAGAAAAAAGAACGCCTTGAAGCAATCAAAGCAAATAATGGTACATTCCTTTTAGTCGCCAACGAATTTATGAATTCTCGAAAAACTCAACAATCAAAGGAATGGGAACAACGCCGCAGCAGTTATTTTGAGAAGGATGTTTATCCTCTTATCGGTAATAAACCTATTCATGAGATCGACTCGATTGATATTAAAAATGTTCTTGATAGCACTATGGCAAGAATCAAAAAATCAGGAAGAGGTACAGGGGAAGTTAAGGGAATTTTTGTTAGGCAAATAATAGGTGAAGTCATGGAATATGCCATTATCACAAAACGTATTTCTATTGACCCTACCTACATCCTTAGAAGCTACATAAAGCAGCCAGAAGTAACTCATGCCAGACCCTTGACTGAATCTGAAAAAAGAGAACTTATGTCTAAGCTCAATACATACGGTGGCTCTACTAGTACAAGAAATGCTATCAAAGTGGCAACATATACATGGCTTAGAAGCATTGAAATACGTCGAGGCAAAAACTGTCTTGGTATATTAGCATCCATATCTATTGATTATCCAATCCCTTAACCTAGGCATGACTTTGTGAAATTAACACGCATTCATCACTGTAAAAACTTGAATGTGCAAAAGTACAAACAGCTTGAGAAACAAGCTGTTTTACTTGGTCGTATTCGTAGCGAGGTGTGGGCTAAATATGGTGCTATTTCAGGTTTGAATATCAGTGACAGAGCTATTCGTGATGCGTGGATGAAAGAAAGTCGTGACTTTGGTGTTTCTGCAAATGCGTGGAAAGAAACGCTACGTGATTGCATAGGTGATATTAAAGCCTATCGAGAAGCATCAAAAGACAAAGTAAAGCAGGCGATCCGAAAACGCACCTCCTGTAATAATGAACAAAAAAGACTATACACCTTGCTTAAAAAAGATGAATGGATGACTGATAATTTCCTCCATCGTCAAATGCGTAATCACTTTAAGCATGGTGTTAATCACACACATAATCAAATTATTGTTCGTGCGGATATGTGTAAAACTTTTGAGTTAAATGGTCAATGTTGGCTTAAAGTGCCGAGTCTAGTCCCTCGACAAACCATTAAAATTCCACTAAACACCACTGTTGATTTTGCGCCACAAGGCACACTTAGAATCATTCTAAAAAACGGTAATGTTGAAGTTCACTCAACTTATGATGCAGTTGAAACACAGGATTGTGGTCAGGAAACCGTAGGTGTTGATAAAGGTTATTCAGAAGCCTTTGTGGATTCTGATGGTGAAGTATATGGCAATGGTTTAGGTAAATTGATCTCAAGTGAATCAGACTACCTAAATCAAAAGTACAAACGTAGAAATAAGCTCAGAGCGATTTCTAAAGCCAAACCGCACAAGAAACAGAAAATTGAGTTAAATAATCTAGGTCGAAAAAAACTAGATAAGCGACAAGATACTCAAAAAGCAAAGCTCAAAACATTAATATTTACAGCAACTCACAAGTTGGTTGATAAAGCCAAAGTGATTGTTGCGGAAGATTTAACATCCCCAATTCAAAGTAAACGCAACTATGGCAAAAACACCAATAGACGCTTAAATACATGGGCTAAAGGTTTGTTAGCTAATGCCCTAACTTCTATATCTCACCGTAGAGGTTCTACGGTGCATCTAGTCAATTCTGCATATACTTCGCAAAGTGATTCTTTCTTGCATGGCCTTTTAATAGGTACACGTAAGGGAGATCGTTTTCACCGTTTCAATGGGGAAGTTGTGCAAGCTGATTGGAATGCTGCGAGAAACGTGCTTGCAAGATTAAACGACAATGAGATAAGTCGTTATACGCCTTACAAAACTGTAAAGCGTATATTGCAAGAACGGACTGACCGCTACAAGTCAGAACTGACCGACTCAGGCTCTAGTTACACGCTTGGCAACAAGACATTAACAGAGTGCGAATTAGTCCTTGAGTATGTTTGAATACATTTTAAGGAACAGTATCCATGTCTACCCTCAACTTTACTTATTTTCAGATAGCAACCAATCGAGAGCACTCATTTTTACAATACCATTATAATTCGCTTCAGTCCCTATCGTGTCTAAGGTAAGCAAATACTTGGGATACGAATCAGAAATTTTCTGTAATGGACGTAACTCTCGGCTGAGTGTCTCCTCATTGAGCGTTTCTAATGCCACCTGATAATAAGTTAAATTCTGTAAAGTATCGACAGCAACAAAATCAATTTCATATTCATCAACCCGCCCTACATAGACCGTATAACCTCGTCTGACAAGCTCAAGATAAATCACATTTTCTAAGATATGACCTTGATCAGCATTAGCATCAGGCAACATAATCCGGCGCAATCCGACATCAACTAAATAGTATTTTTCAGAGGATTGTAATAACTCACGCCCGCGTACTTTAAATTGTGCGGCACTATAAAATAACAAACTGTCCTGTAAGCCCTGAATATAGCGTTTTACTGTTTCAAATGAAATCTTAACCCCACTTGAAACAAAGGTATTTTTAATTTTATTGATGGAAATAGGTGAGCCTGTCACGCTTGCCAAATATCTTGCGACACGCTCGAGAGAGTTAATATCAGCAGTATTCAAACGAGGAATAACATCTTTAAACATTACACTGGCATAGACCGCTTGCAAGTAATCATAGGTTTCCTGCTGACTAGTCATGGCAAGCGTATAGGGGAAACTACTGTGCGTGTACATGGCATACAAATCACGATTGGATAATTGTTGGATGATCGGATTATTTTCAATATGCCACTGTTTAAACTCTTGGAATGAAAGGGGTAAAACATGTTGCTCTATATAGCGTCCTGTGAGTAAAGTCGCAAGTTCTCCACTCAGAAAGAATGCATTTGAGCCTGTAATATATAAATCGATATAATCTCGAACATATAAAGAGTCGACTACTTTTTCAAAATTAGTAACATGTTGTATTTCATCTAAAAAAACATAGTTTTTTTTGCTTTTATCAACTTTAGACAGTACATAATCATGTAGTTTACGGTAATCTGTGAGTTCTTCAAATTCCATAAATTCGAAATTGATAGCAATGATGTTTTCGGCTTGTACACCCTGTGCTTTTAGGTCTTGTTGAAACATCGCCAATAAGGTGGATTTTCCAGAGCGACGCACACCTGAAAGTACTTTAATGACATCACGGTCTTGCCATGTATTCAGAAATTTTAAGTAGCCATCACGTCGAATATTAGCGCTTCTCATTATTTACACTTAGAATCTAAAGTTTTAATAAATTCTATCAAAGTTTAGAACCTAGATGTAAAAATATTCAATTTTAAAAAAAGTTTAAAGTTTAAGTGAAACATTCAAAGCTACTGTTGAAGCATGCAAACAGTAGATCTGATAAAAATCCAAATTCTGTCTTTTTAATTATTTTCCATGTCATGTTATGTCATTGATGCTGCGACTTAACTACTATATAAATTAAGTGAAAAGTAAAAGGAATTAATATGTTAACTAGAGTGGAACTTATTTTTGTTGTGCTGATGGTCTCAGCCTTAATCCTAATTGCTTATGAAATGCTAAAAGGTTTATTTTAGAGCATCTATACAATTTTTGATCAAAAAAAAGCCCACAGAGGGAATCTATGGGCGAAACTAAGGACCTTGACGGTCATTCAGAAACTACAGCTAGTTTCTGGTTGTGATTCTAGACTGAATTAAAAATAACCACATTGGCTGAATGTATCAAAAGTTAAATCATGTGATTAATCATTGATACATCTGCAAAAATGAGCTCATCGCTCTGTTGATTAATACAGTAATTCACCAAACAAATCCGCTCTAATCTCTTCCAGACTCAGATCTGATTTCATTCTATTACAGATGGGATGAACCAGCAGACCATTCTCTAGAACACCTTGCCCACCTACGGCTTTGGCAATCCGATGATCCGATTCAGTAGAATCAAGATAGATCAATCCATCACAAATGAGGCAAAAGTTATGATTACCCACCACAAAATTGTGCTTAAGCAGACTCTTGGTTAATGCCGAAAAGGCCTTTGGCTTTGACCGAGAAATTGGACTAATCGACTCCACATATCCCACCACATTCTTGACTACTGCATCATCATAACCACCCAAAAACCTTTCGACATAGAACTCGTTAAAGTTTATGTACTTGAAGGCCTTAGACATGGATTGAATAAATGTATTCAGGCATTTCTCATCATCAAAATCAACCTCCATTTCCAAGCTTAAGCAAATAAAGGCTTTATAGACAATTTGTAGCCGATCATAGCCCTTGATACCACTGCCGAACTTACCGACCGTTTCGGTGGTCGCCACGGGGAAATTGGCGATCAAAAACTTGAACCGTACCGGGTTTGTCGGAGAGTCAATATTCTGAGAGACTATCCCGATGACAAAATTAAAATATACCCCTGAAATCAGAGAAAGAGCGGTTCAATTATTGATTGAATCTGAAAAAGATTATCC
>NZ_VPEE01000047.1:0-10583 GCF_013417345.1 Acinetobacter sp. YH16032
CTCGGTTAATTAAGGCGCGGTTATAGGATGACCAATTGGTTGTACGGTAGATTTTAGAGGCAGGCTTATTCATTTTGAAATTATATTGCTGAATAAGCTTTTGATGCTAGGTTTGTGCAACAAAGCCTTTTATAACTGCTAGTTTATTTATACCTTTGTATTTGTTCTCAACAGGTTTTACGGTTGAAAATATATTAATATTATTATTAATATTAATATCGTTTTTTTTTCATATTATTATATTTGATAAAATGGGCTATAGTGCCAGCAATGAAATTATCGGAAATTTCTGAAAAAGTTTTTGAAAAATATGATTTTAATGATATAGAAAATATATATTTACTCTCTGCTCGTTATAGGGATAAAAATGAGCGAAGATTTCTAGAATCTGTTTATGAATACAGACGTGTGATTGAAGATGATCCATACCCCGAAAGCTATATAGACGATAAATAAAAAAAGCCCTTTCGGGCTTTTTTGTTTAAGGCAATTGCTGAATCGGACTGCCACCCAATGCTTGCAGTAACGTCACATAAGCATTGTACTGAGTCTGTTTGGCTTGAACCAAACTCAAACGTGCTTCACGAGTAGTACGTTGTGCATCGATCAAATTCTTCAGCGCAATTGCACCATTCTTATAACGCACTTGCGTGAGTTGTTCCGTTTTCTCAGCGAGTTGAACATTACGTTCTTGTAAAGCGACTTGTTTGTCTATTTCATTGCGTGCAGATAACGCATTTTCAACATCGGCAAAAGCTTTGTATAAGGTCTGACGGTATTGAATAATTGATTTTTCATAATCCAATTCGTTCACACGTAAATCACGTTTCATGTCATTCCATTGCAAGAAGGGTAGTGTAAGACCCGCACCCAATATTGCAGCAGGATTAGACAGCACATTACTCAGCGAAGTGCTCGAGCCTCCAGTAGTTATACTACCCGTTAAATTAATCGAAGGGTAATAACTTGCTTTATTCGCATCTTTATTGGCAAGTGCTTTGCGTAAACGTAACTCGGCTGCTTGCAAATCAGGACGGCGCGATAAAAGCTCAGCTGGTAAGCCCGATTGAATTTGCGGTAGGGCAGAGTGTGGTAAGCGCTGTGGCTCCGAGATATTCAACTGTTGCACAGGTTGATTGAGCAATACCGCAAGAGCAGTTCGAGTTTCAACTTTTTGCTGTTCGATCTGGCTTAACGAAGCTTTTTGACTTTGAACCGCTTGTTCAGCTGATGTTAAATCAAGACCTGATACCGCCCCAGCTCGATATTGAGTTTGCACTAATTCATAAGTTTTCTGCGTACTCGCCAAATTTTGTTGAGCCACAGATAGGCGTTCATTGAGATATCCCAATTGCCAATACAATTGTGCAGTTGTCGCAATCAGGCTTTGTGCAGTGGCTTGTAAATCCTGCTCTGTCGCAAGCGCTTCCCATCGAGATGCTTCAGTTTCATTGGCTAATTTACCGAACAAGTCTAGCTCATAGCTTAAGCCGGGATAGTTCAGTGAAATACCATTTGAAGAATCACCATCACCATCTAAACTAAAACGATGACCGACCGATGCACCTGCATTGCCAATACGCACACCTTGCTGACTTTCAGATTGCTTGGCTTGAAGGCGTGCTTGTTGCAAATTAATCCCTGCAACAGCTAAATCGGTATTTCGTGCAATCACTTGTTCAACCAATTGATTGAGTTGTGCATCACCAAATAATGTCCACCATTGATCATGAAAAGCCTGTTGGTGGATATTTTGGCTGAGTTGTTGGCTGTTTTGAAAGCCCTGTGGAATATTGACTGAAGGAGCTTGATAAGGCGTTTTCACTACAGCCGCACAGCCGACTAAAGAGCCTGTTAATGCTAAGGTCATGAACAGTTTATGAAGTTGATTACGCATAGTTATACCTTATTATTCTCTTGACAGTGCATCGACAGGATTTAAACGAGCAGCATTTCGTGCTGGGATAAAACCGAATACGATCCCGATTAAACTTGAACAAACGAATGCAGCTATTATTGATGTGGTTGAATACGCCATTTGGAACGTGCCACCAGCAAAGTGTGTAATCAGCTGACCAATTCCCAGTGATAATAACACCCCAAGGATACCGCCTAAAATACAGACCAATACGGCTTCAATCAGGAATTGTTGCAAAATATCGCTTTGTCGAGCACCCACGGCCATTCGCACACCAATTTCTTGCGTTCGTTCAGTGACAGACACCAACATAATGTTCATGACACCGATACCACCAACGACTAAAGAAATCACAGCAATCGCAGAAATGAGTAAAGTCATTGTAGCGGTAGTTTGCTGGATGGTTTCACGAATACTGTCCGCATTTTGAGTGAACACGTCTTGCGCC
Organism: Acinetobacter sp. YH16032; assembly: GCF_013417345.1. Lineage (NCBI taxonomy): Bacteria > Pseudomonadati > Pseudomonadota > Gammaproteobacteria > Moraxellales > Moraxellaceae > Acinetobacter > Acinetobacter sp. YH16032. The sequence goes on from NZ_VPEE01000047.1 coordinate 2,367, forward strand.
CCGTGGCGTTGAACGAGTAAATTCAAGATTGCATTTTCAGCAGCTGTACTTGAATATTCATCTTTTACACGAACGATGATGCTCCTCACATTCGACTGTCCAAGCATTCGACTCATGACGGTTGAGTAAGGGAGATAGACATTGAGACTATCTGAATTACCCATTGCACCTTGTTGAGCATCTACGATACCAATAATACGACTAGGTACACTGCCCAATAGAATTACTTGACCAATAGGATCCGTACCATCGCTAAAGAATGTCTTTTGGGTATTGGTATCAATCACAACATCTTGGGCTTGTTCAGTAACACTATGTTTGTCAAATGGTTGACCTGATTTAAACGTTAAACCACGCACGTAGAAAAAGTCTTCGCTGACACCATTGACCGTTGTGGATGCCTCTACATCTTTATATCTTCCTGTGACAGAACTATTGACTGAAGGACTGACTCCATCGACGTAAGGCTGTTCCGCTAATGCATCCGCATCAGCAGGGATTAAGGTCTTGGCCTGAGAAGATCTGGAGTTATCACCAAAACCACGTCCTTGGTAGACCGTAATGGTATTGGTCCCCAAACTACTAATATTTTCTAAAATTTGTTTTTGTGATCCATTTCCGAGTGCGACAACCGAAACGACAGATGCGATCCCGATAATGATTCCGAGCATAGTCAAAAAAGTACGCATTCGATGAGCATTCATGGCCAGAAGTGCCATGCGGAAAGCTTCACCTAAACGGTCTAAAGCTGAATGCCAAGACGATGTTTTCTTTTGCTCAGCACGAATCAATTCTTCACGTTCAAAGCCATCATCAATATCAGGAACATTGGGTTCATCTGAAATAATATTACCGTCTGAAATCTCAATAATACGAGTCGCATTTTTGGCAACATTGTGATCATGAGTGACGAGAATGATGGTATGACCTTTGGCATTCAGTTCGCGTAAAATACGCATCACTTCAATACCGCTGTTTTTATCTAATGCACCCGTAGGCTCATCGGCGAGAATAACATCACCGCCATTCATCAATGCACGAGCAATCGAAACACGCTGTTGCTGACCACCCGAAAGTTGACTTGGGCGGTTTTGGGTTTTTTCACCTAGACCTAAATCGGACAAAAGCTGAACCGCACGATCATGGCGTTCAGAAGCCTCAGCGCCGGCATAGATCGCAGGGACTTCGACATTACCAGCTGCATTTAAGTCTCCAAGTAAATGGTAGCGCTGGAAGATGAATCCGAAATATTCACGGCGTAATTGAGCAAGTTCATCAGGTTCTAGCTCACGTGTTTCGCGGCCCTTAACCTTGTAGCTACCATTGGTCGGTTTATCTAAACATCCTAAGATGTTCATCAGTGTTGATTTTCCTGAGCCTGATTGACCTACAATGGCAACCAATTCTCCAGGATAAATCTCAAGATTTACCCCTTTTAGAATTTGCACAGTAGATTCACCAGCAGGGAATTCACGGGTCAGGTTTTTGACCTCGAGTAGAGGTGTTCTCGTCTGACTCATAATTACATTCTCATTGGACCAGCGCCACCACGTGCGCCACGTTTAGCTGAGTCATTTGATGAATCAGAGCCATCCGCAATTACAACTTTATCGCCTAATTTTAAACCGCGTAAAACTTGTGCTGTTGCACGGTTATTTAGACCGATAAGAACAGGGGTCGGTTTGGCTGTGCCATCTGCTTGAAGTACGCGTACCATAGCCATGGAAGCTTTACCTTGATCGACTAATTTCTTTTCCTCAGCGGTTAATTCTAAACGCTTAGGACGATCAGCTGATGAACGTTCGGCACGCCCTTCACCACGAGCTTGTTCATTACGTTCTTGTGCATTGGAACCCGCATTTGCACCACGCTGGCGAGCAGGACGATTAGAGCTTTGAACAGCAGAAGATGGAATAGTCAGTGCATTCTTTACTTCATCTAACACGATATAAACTTGAGCAGTCATATCAATACGCAATTTTCCATCTTCATTAGGAACATCGAATAGAGCGTTGTAATACACAGCTGTGCTTGATGAAGATGAATTTGAGTTGTTGGTTTCTGTATTGATTGAGTTAGGTGCAGGTTCAACTTGACGCAGTGTTGCGTAATGCTTTTTCTCGCTATTACCTAAAGTAGTGAAATAAACAGTTTGACCTTCCTCAACACGCATAACATCTGCTTCAGAAATTTCAGCCTTAACCGTCATGGTGTCAAGTTTTGCTAATTTCACGATGGTTGGCGCGCTTTGATTCGCGTTCACTGTTTGACCTTCTTCAGTCACAATTGCCACAATTGTGCCATCCATCGGAGCAACGATACGGGTATAGCCTAAATCTTCTTTGGTCGTCGCCAGTGACAATCGAGATTGCTCGATTTGAGCATTCATCGCGACGATATCGGCTTGAGCAGTTTTATAACTTGCTAATGCGGACTCATATTCGGCACGAGAAGTTGCATCTTGGGCATACATGGCTTTTTGGCGATTATATTCCGCCTCAACTTTAGTCAGATTTGCTTGTTTGACTGCCAATTGAGCCAACTGATTTTTAATGCTGGCTTCAGCTGTTTTTAGATCATTTTCCTGACGAACGGAGTCGATTTGAGCAATCAGTTGACCTTGTTTGACTTGGTCGCCCAATTGCACATACATTTTTTTCACCTGACCTGAAACCTGTGCACCAACGCTAACCATTTTGGTCGCTTCTAATACACCTGTTGCAAGGACAGAGTTTTCAATATCACCACGTGTCACTTCAGCGGTAATAAACTGAGGTTGCTCATCTTTAGGTTTAAAGAAATACCAAGCTAAAGCGATAGCTGCAATCGTAATGATCGCGATGATAATCAATTTCGTTGGTTTTATTTTTTGCATGGCGATATTGAAAAATGACGGAAATTAAGCGAATTATAATGATGAAATAAGGATAAAAAGTGTATTTTTCTTAAATAAAATCAATAATCATTTTTATAGTTATAAATAGACCTTGCTCGTTAACTAAGCAAACAAGGTTTTTCCACATAATTCAGCAATGGCTTGTTGCATGAGGTGTTCTGGATTTTCATTATTTTTGCCTTTGATGGCAGCATCGATTCTTAATAGCAATTGTGGCCATGTGAGAAATTGCTTGGGATTAAGACGTCTCAAGGCTTGTTGATAAAGACTGACTTTGGTTTTCCAGATGCCGAGTTGTAATGCATTTTGTGGTTGCTCAAAAAGTTGCATCAGTAAGCGCATTTCTTTGCTTACCGTCCATAATACTAAACTGTGTGGTTCGCCAGCTTCGACTAAATATTGGTATATTTTGATCGCTTGACTTAGGTTGCCTGAAATTAATGCATCGCTTAAGTCAAAAGTGGTATAGCGTGATTGATCTTGTAAGCATTCGAGCAAATGTTGCATTTCAAGATGCTGTACATCGGGGAACGTGTCTGCCAGACGCATTAAGCTGTTTTTAGCAGCCAATAAATTATGTTCGTGGTGGACTTCGAGCCATTGCCATGCATCTTGGCTCAGTTGAATCCCAATTTTATCAGCTTCTATGCTGAGTATACGCTGACGATCTTGCGCATAAGTTGCTGTAAGAGGAACCAAGACGCCATTGGCTTCAATCGTTTGAAAAAACGCCGACTTTAAGCTACTGCTATCTTGCTTAGGCATAATGATCAACAACAAGTTGTGTTCATTATGCTGGATATAATGCTTGAGTAACTTTAACGCATTGGCATCTGGCTTAATGTTGCCATGGACCTCTACTGCGAGATTTTGTGAAAAAAGAGAAAGGCTGTTGAGTGCATTAAATACATTTTTCCAATCAGCAACGCTTTGGATGTCATAGCGTTCTCTTTCCACGTGATTGATGATCCAACTTTGACGGAAAGCATCTAAAAGATTTTGCTCAAGTAAAGGTTCTTGACCATGTAATACCCATGCACCACGTGCTTCGTTTACACGTTTTAATGCTTGTAGATAATCTAACTTCATTCTGAGTTACGGATTTTCAGAGGCAGTAGGTTCAAAAGTTTGTTGCACAGGTAACAGTACATTTGCTTCTGCTTTTGGCAGACGGTTTGCAGCAATTTGACGAGAGATCTGTTGAGCAACATCGTCAATTAAGATTTCACTGAGATATTTATTTTGTTGATCATCTGTGTTCACGGTTGCAACATTATATTGATATGTACGTGTCGCAGTTAAAGTTCGAGGTTTTGTCACCAAGTTACCTTGACGATCTTCGATTTGGAAAGTCACAGAAAGTCTGAGTAGAACTTCAATGAGTTTGCCGTTGAGCTCATGGCGAATTGGCTTATAGTCAATGATACGCAATACATATGCATCGTTAGAGTTACTTAGTTGCACACCTGCAGCAGTGAGATAAACACTGAGTTTACGCTCTAAATCAGAAGTATTGGCAGGGAGTGCTAATTCAAGCTTTGTATAAGCCAGTGGCGTTGAAGTTGGATTGGTCCCTTTTAGATGAAATCCACAGCCGACCATAGTTGCGCTTAAGCCTAAAGTTAGAACAGCAATAGCTAAACGTTTGCTCAAATGCATTGTAGATCCTCTGTGTATTTCCTGAGACTCAGGATAAATTTTGAATATTCTGATTGTATGTGCAAAGCCCGTTGACTGGCAACGGGCTTTGTTTGGGAATTGTGAAATCCTTATATTCCCCTCTTTTTAAAAGAGGTGAGAAGCAATGCTTCGCAATGGAAATTAAATCCCTCCAAACCTCCCTTTCTTGCGCTTTGATCTAAAGCTGTGCTTTATATCTTACTCAGGGAGGCTTTAAGGTTCTTAAACCACCAAATTCACTAATTTATTCGGAACAACGATTTCTTTCTTGGTTGGACCTGTTAAGAATTGTTGTACTTCAGGCAATGCTTTTGCTTGCGCCAGAATGTCATCTTTCGATGCATCTACAGACACTTCAAGTTTGCCACGAAGCTTACCGTTCACTTGAACCACAATGGTTTGTGTATTACGTGTTAATGCAGATTCATCCACTTGAGGGAATAATGTTGCATTTAACTCGATACCAAACTGCGCCAATAACGTTTCACTTAAATGCGGTGCAAATGGAGCAAGTAAAGTTAAAAGCGTTGTAATAGATTCACGTGCAACAGCAACATCGTTGTCATCTTTCGCTTCAAACTTATTGTTTGCATTCAGAAGTTCCATCATCGCTGCAATTGCAGTGTTAAATGCATGACGACGTTCGATGTCATCACCCACTTTTTGGATGGTTTCGTGAGTCTTACGACGTAAGTCTTGAGCCGCAGTTGAAAGCGCAGCTTTATCAATCGCTGATGCAGTATTACCTTGTTCAAGGAAACCAGTTGCCAAGCGCCATACACGTTTTAAGAAACGGTTAGCACCTTCTACACCTGCATCAGACCATTCTAAAGATTGATCTGGTGGAGCAGCAAACATCATAAATACACGTGCCGTATCTGCGCCGTATTGGTCAATAATAGATTGTGGGTCGATACCGTTATTTTTCGATTTCGACATTTTTTCTTGACCGCCAACGATAACGTCTTGACCATCACCTTTGTATTTTGCAGATGTGATACGACCTTTTTCATCACGCTCAAGTTCGATGTCAGCAGGGTTGAACCATGTTTTCTTACCTGATTCAGATTCGCGGTAATAGGTATCAGCAAGTACCATACCTTGTGTTAACAAGTTGGTGAATGGTTCGTTGCCTTGCACTACACCTTCATCACGCATCAATTTGTGGAAGAAGCGTGCATAAAGTAAATGTAGAATCGCGTGTTCAACACCACCGATGTATTGGTTTACAGGTAACCATGTTTGACCTGCAGCAGGATCCACCATGCCGCCAGTAAAGTCTGGAGATGCATAACGTGCGTAGTACCAAGAAGATTCTACGAAAGTATCTAGCGTATCTGTTTCACGACGAGCATCGCCACCACAGCTTGGGCAAGATGTTTCATAGAACTCAGGCATTTTGTTCAGTGGGTTACCTGAACCATCTGGAACCACGTCAGTTGGAAGAACCACTGGAAGTTGATCTTCAGGCACTGGCACTTGACCACATGATGGACAGTTAATCATTGGAATTGGACAACCCCAATAGCGCTGACGAGATACACCCCAGTCACGTAGACGGAATTGAACTTTTACATTCGCAAGACCTTGTGGTTCTAATTTTGCTAAGAATGCATCAAATGCACCTTGGAAGTCTAAACCGTCAAATTCGCCTGAATTGACCAATTTACCTTCTTTTGAGCCGTACCATTCTTGCCATTCTGTCGCAGAGAATTCAGCATCATCAGCGCCTTTGGCATCAATGACTTGCTTAATAGTTAAGCCATACTTATTGGCAAATTCGAAGTCACGTTCATCGTGTGATGGAACCGCCATCACCGCACCTGAACCGTAAGACATCAATACATAGTTTGCGATCCAAACAGGAACTTCTTCACCTGTGACAGGGTGCTTCACAGAAAGACCTGTTGCCATGCCTTTTTTCTCAGCAGTTGCAAGGTCAGCTTCTGCCACTGAACCCATACGGCATTCTTCGATAAATGCAGCAAGTTCAGGGTTATTTTCCGCAGCTTTTAATGCCATTGGATGTTCTGCTGCAACTGCAACATAAGTCACACCCATTAAGGTATCGGCACGTGTGGTAAATACTGTTAAACCATCTGCATAAACGTCTGGGTTCGCTGAAGGGAAGGTGATTTCCATCCCTTGTGAGCGACCAATCCAGTTACGTTGCATCGTAAGGACTTGTTGTGGCCAACCGTCTTTGAGTGTGTCTAAATCGTCAAGTAATTCTTGCGCATAGTCGGTAATGCGGAAGTAGTACATTGGAATATCACGTTTTTCTACCAATGCACCTGAACGCCAACCACGACCATTTTCTACTTGTTCATTTGCAAGTACAGTTTGGTCTACAGGGTCCCAGTTCACTGTTGAAAGCTTACGATAAATTAAGCCTTTTTTATAAAGCTGAACGAATAACCATTGTTCCCAACGATAATATTCTGGTGTACACGTTGCAAATTCACGATCCCAATCAACCGCAAGACCTAATTTTTTAAGCTGATTACGCATGTAATCGATATTTTCAAAGGTCCATTTTGCCGGTGCAACTTGGTGTGCAATCGCAGCATTTTCAGCAGGTAAACCAAACGCATCCCAACCCATTGGTTGTAATACAGTTTCACCTTTGAGACGGTGGAAGCGGCTGATCACGTCACCAATCGTGTAGTTACGTACATGACCCATATGCAGTTTGCCACTTGGGTAAGGGAACATCGAGAGGATATATCGACGTGGACCTTCTACAGTGTCGGCAACTTTAAAGGCTTTGCGAGATTCCCAGTTCTGTTGAACTTGGGGCTCAATCGCACTGGCTTGGTATTCAGAGTCAATGTGAGTAGTCATATACGTAATACAAGAGAACGGTTAAAAAATTTAGCGCACAGCATAGCGCAAAAAGCACCTAAAAGTGAATTTTACAGACTGAAAATGGATGCAAAACTTAAATTAAGATCAAAAAGACAAATTCACTCATTTGAAACTTGAGTTTCGCTTAATGGAGCAGCATTTGTGTTTTGTGACTCAGTATTTGAAGCACTGTTTGTTTGCTGTTGCGTTGGTATCGTTTGAGTCTGTGAGGTTTGAGGAGCTTCGGTCTGGTTTGAATTTGCATTGACAGATGTTGTCGGTGCTTTCCAACCATATGTTTCAACTTTACCTTTCTTTTTTGCTGATTTTGGTGGTGGGGTGGTGGTGTAGTGGGTTGAGCCATTTTGATCGACCCATTTGTAATATTCTTTTGCCTGCACCATAGATGAACAAATAGAAACGAAAACGACCGTTGATGCTAAACAAGAAAGTTTTAAAGATGATGCTAGTGAATTCATGACTTCACCTATAAAGAAATATGAGGGGAGTGAGTTCTTTTACACGTTTATATCGCAGCATTTTGCTGGATACTGATGAAGATTAATTGGTTTTATTTTAATCAAAAAAATCATTTTGCGTATAAAATGTTTTATATAAGACCTCTTGCGAAAGTCGTTATTGCAAGTTCATCCGATTTACCAGTGCTGCGATTAAGTTAATGCGTAAACCGAATCTTTTCCGTCTATTTCGATAGCGTTCACTTAATATTCTAAATGTTTTCAATTGACTATTAATATGTTCGATCACAACTCGTATTTTTCCAATCATTTTAT
>NZ_VPEE01000048.1:0-10203 GCF_013417345.1 Acinetobacter sp. YH16032
ACATCAATTTAACTGGGGATTATCTATGGCGAAGCAAAGCCAAGATAGGTGGTGGAAAATTTAGGCCATTGCGCGCAATTGAAAAACCTTAGCGTGCTATATTTTCCGTTTCCTGAGACGACCCCTATCATTACGACGAACTTGAGCTTCTCGGAATGGAGCAATGTATTTGGTGATGCTAAGTTGACGACTGCACTGCTGGATCGACTGACTCATCATTGCCATATCATCGAAACGGGTAATGAATCCTATCGTTTTAAGCAAAGCACGGAGGAAGCCAAGCAGCGTATAAAGAAACGAGAAGCAGAGAAAGGAGAGTTATTTTAACCGTCGATCAGTGAAGAAAAAGCAACAGCAATTGATCGATTTATCCACAGCAGTGTAGTACGCTACATTGCTTAAATGCCTGGTCAATATTCAACGAGCATCGCTGGTCAATATTAAGTGAGCGTCAACAATCTTGGGCATTTCGGGGTATCTCTGGTGGCACAAACAGGTTTGCAGTTTGACCTTTCCACATCTCAGGGAAAGCTCATGGCTTCTGTGATGTCTGCATTAGCAGAGTTTGAGGGAGATTTACTACGTGAACGTGTGCGCTCTGGTGTAGCAGCGGCACAAGCGCGTGGCGTTGTGTTTGGTCGTCGTCCTGGTCAACGTACCAAGTCAGATCGTCTGGCACCTAAAGTGTTGGAGTTGGTGTCTGCTGGACACTCTTATCGACAAGTCGGTCGGCTGGTCAATCTAAGCAAAAATACCGTGTTGGATATCGTTAAAAGAAGTCGGAGTGAAAATCCTTAGCGTGCTATATTTTCCGTTTCCTGAGACGACCCCTAACTGAAGACATTGACGGTGGATGGGCTGCAATGGGAATTAAAACCTCTACAGAGTTCACAGCGGGTTGCAAGCGTTGGGTTGAGTTGAGGTTATCGGATTGGAAGTGGAGGGCTGCCATATGATTGCCATCTCTGACATAGCGTTTTAAGGTATTTTTCTAGGGCGTATTGATGTTTCAACGTATTAACAATCATACGAACAACCTCATTCTCTCAGGTCATTTTCTTCTTGCCGATGGGTGATTTTTCGCCGATAAGCACTTGGTGATACACCAAACCAGCGTTTAAACGCGCGCCGAAAATTAGCAGAGTCGTGGTAATTCAGTAAGCTGGCAATTGCCTCGACCGATATTTGAGGGTCATGTAAATAACTACTGGCTTTCTCAGATAAAATCCGATCTCGAATCAGCCGGTAACTCGTGTTCTCTTTGACCAGACGTCTGGCCAGCGTACGCTTATTCATAAACAAGGCTGCAGCCAGATCCTCTTCACTCAGTTGCCCGAGCGGATAGGACAGCATGGCTTTTTGCACTTGGTAGGTGGTGCTGTGTTGTTGGGTCTTGAGCCGGTTGAGGATCATTTCGCATTGTTGCATCGCCAGCAGATAGCTATCGTGCTGCGCGGATGCATTGGCAATCAAGCACAACTCGGTCGGCACTCGGATCGACAGTTGTGGCTGATCAAACTGATAGGTACCGGCAAGATAATCCGCGTAACAGGCATGATGATCGGGGGCGGGATGGCTAAACTGAATCACCGCCTCGGTCAGCGGTCGTCCAACAATAAATTCGGCACATTCCGAAAAAATCACTGCAACGGTTTCGGACAGTAGCCGATGTACTGCGCTATTCAGGGTTTGCTCAAAAAAAATCATGCAGCTCGTCCACGCAGCATCGGTATGTGCTTCAAGTCGCATCAAACTTATACGCGTCGGCAAAAATGTCTGAAACGCATGTAACACGGCTAGCAAGTTCGGGCTACTATTAATTAAAAAGCCCATCGCACCATGCGTTGAGGGAGTTAGGCGCTGACCCAAGCGCAAACCGAACTGTTCAGATGTTGATAGATCTATGCTGTTTTGCAGGATCTGAGCTTGTTGGCTGGCCGTGATCATGGTGTCATCACGCATCAGTTGCTCAGTGGTCAGCGCAGTGAATTTTAATAATTTCGGCAGATCGCGCGCTTGTAAGTCCAGTTCTCGACCGATCAAACGGGTATAGCTACACGGAATGATCGCGGGTTCTTTGCCTGAGTGAGTCTGATACATGGAATATGCTTTATTGGCTGACGAGGTAATATTGTCTTTTTATGACCTCTATTTGTCAAATAATAACCTCTACAGAACCGCAGAGAGTGCGTAATCTTGAGCTTGAACAGTGAAATTAAGCCAAATCGGAGTCGTAGCCATGAGCCAAATTACATTTATTGCCCACGATGGTGCACAAACCAGCGTTGCAATCGAAGCGGGTAAGTCACTAATGCAGTTGGCGGTTGAAAACGGTGTTGCCGGAATTGATGGGGATTGCGGTGGCGAATGCGCCTGTGGTACCTGCCACGTGATTGTCAGTGCTGAGTGGTCGGATGTTGCGGGTACGGCACAAGCGAATGAGCAGCAGATGTTGGAAATGACCCCAGAGCGTGCTGCCACCTCACGTTTGGCGTGTTGTATCCAAGTGACCGATGCAATGGATGGCATGACGGTACATCTGCCTGAGTTTCAGATGTAACACGTCAGCTGTAACCCAGCGGATCAACCGCCTTAACAAACACACCTCGTCAACGATGCTCAGTCAGGAGACCATCATGAACTCAGTCGCAGAAATTTTTGAGAAAATAACCCAAACTGTCACCAGCACCGCTGCAGACGTAGCAACCACGGTTACGGATAAAGTCAAGTCTAATGAGCAGTTTCAAACGGGCAAGCAGTTTTTGCATGGTCAAGTGACCCGTTTTGTCCCATTGCACACGCAGGTTCGCGGCATTCAGTGGATGCAAAAAGCCAAATTCCGTGTGTTTAACGTGCAAGAATTTCCTGCATTTATCGAGCAACCGATTCCAGAAGTTGCAACACTGGCACTTGCTGAGATTGATGTTAGCAACCCATTTTTATACAAGCAAAAAAAATGGCAGTCTTACTTTAAGCGGCTGCGTGATGAAGCACCGGTACATTATCAAGCCAACAGTCCGTTTGGGGCATTTTGGTCGGTCACGCGTTACGATGATATTGTCTATGTCGATAAAAATCATGAGATTTTTTCAGCTGAACCTGTGATCGCGATTGGCAACACCCCTCCTGGGTTAGATGCTGAAATGTTTATTGCAATGGACCCACCCAAGCACGATGTGCAGCGGCAGGCCGTACAGGATGTAGTCGCACCAAAAAATCTCAAAGAGCTAGAGGGTTTGATTCGGCTACGCGTGCAAGAGGTTTTGGATCAGTTGCCAACGGATCAGCCGTTTGATTGGGTGCAGAATGTTTCGATTGAGCTGACAGCCCGTATGTTGGCAACATTATTTGATTTCCCATACGAAAAGCGGCACAAATTGGTTGAATGGTCAGACTTGATGGCTGGCACTGCGGAGGCCACAGGTGGGACAGTGACAAATTTGGATGAGATTTTTGATGCAGCAGTCGATGCAGCAAAGCATTTTGCGGAGTTATGGCATAGAAAAGCCGCACAAAAATCTGCAGGCGCTGAAATGGGCTATGATTTGATCAGCTTGATGCAGTCAAACGAAGCGACTAAAGACCTGATTTATCGGCCGATGGAGTTTATGGGCAATTTGGTCTTGCTAATTGTCGGCGGCAACGATACCACACGCAACTCGATGACGGGTGGGGTATACGCACTTAACCTGTTTCCAAATGAGTTCGTCAAACTCAAAAACAATCCGAGCTTGATCCCGAACATGGTATCCGAAATTATTCGCTGGCAAACCCCGCTGGCCTATATGCGTCGGATTGCCAAGCAAGATGTAGAGCTTAACGGTCAGACCATCAAAAAAGGCGACAAGGTGGTGATGTGGTACGTTTCTGGCAACCGCGATGAGCGAGTGATTGAGCGACCTGATGAATTGATCATTGATCGTAAAGGTGCACGCAATCATTTGTCATTTGGCTTTGGTGTGCATCGCTGTATGGGCAATCGCTTGGCCGAGATGCAGTTGCGGATTCTGTGGGAGGAGTTATTGCTTCGCTTCGACAATATTGAGGTATTGGGTGAGCCAGAGTTGGTGCAGTCTAACTTTGTGCGCGGCTATGCCAAGATGATGGTCAAACTGACTGCCAAAGCGTAGGTATCAAAATAGGCGACAGAGGCATTTTGCAACTGTCGTCGGCAACAATTGATGCTGTGCATCAACCATGAACTGAGTGAATTCATATGCAAACAATCGTCATCATTGGCGCAAGTCATGCTGCGGCGCAGTTGGCGGCAAGTCTGCGGCCAGATGGCTGGCAGGGCGAGATTGTGGTGATCGGCGATGAGCCGTATTTGCCGTATCATCGACCGCCGTTGTCCAAGACCTTTTTATGCGGTGCACAACTGGTCGATGAGTTATTGATTCGGCCAGCCGCTTTTTATCAAAAAAATCAGATCGAATTTCGGCACGGGCGGGTGGTTGCGATTGATCGGGCAGCGCGCAGCGTGACACTACAAGATGGCAGTACGCTTGCGTATGACCAGTTGGCGCTGTGTACCGGTGCACGAGTCAGGACGGTGTCGCTGGCTGGGTCTGATTTGGCAGGTGTGCATTATCTTAGAAATATCAGCGATGTACAGGCTATCCAGCCATTTGTACAACCCAACGGCAAAGCAGTGGTGATCGGTGGTGGCTATATCGGTCTTGAAACAGCCGCCGCATTGACCGAGCAGGGCATGCAGGTGGTGGTCTTGGAAGCCGCCGAGCGGATTTTGCAGCGGGTAACTGCACCGGAAGTGTCGGACTTTTATACGCGGATTCATCGCGAACAGGGTGTGACGATTCATACCGGTGTGTCGGTCACGGCGATCACGGGTGAGGGGCGGGCGCAAGCGGTGCTGTGTGCCGATGGTTCGATGTTCGATGCAGATCTGGTGATCATCGGGGTCGGGGTTGTACCGAATATCGAGTTGGCGCTGGACGCGGGCTTGCAGGTGGACAATGGTATTGTGATTGATGAGTATTGCCGTACCAGTGCGCCAGAGATTGTGGCCATCGGGGATTGTGCCAATGCGTTTAATCCGATTTATCAGCGGCGGATGCGCTTGGAGTCGGTACCAAACGCCAATGAACAGGCCAAAATTGCCTCGGCGACCTTGTGTGGCTTACAGCGGACCTCGAAGAGTTTGCCTTGGTTTTGGTCAGATCAGTATGATCTAAAGTTGCAGATTGCGGGACTCAGTCAGGGGTATGATCAGATCGTGATTCGGGGTGATGTGCAGCAAAGGCGTAGCTTTGCAGCGTTTTATTTGCAGGCGGGTCGCCTGATTGCGGCGGATTGTGTGAATCGTCCGCAGGAGTTTATGCTAAGCAAAAAGCTGATCACGGCTGGTACGGCGGTCGATCCACTGCGGTTGGCGGATGAGTCGATTGCGGTACAGGCGTTGATGGGGTAGCTTAAAACTACATCAGGCTAGATTTGCATTACGCTGATTCAGATGTTAATCAGAATGGCATCGATAGATACCTGTGAGAGCAAGTCAGGTGCAGCTTTGGCTTTGTGTAATTCACCACCCGTGATCGCAAACACGATGGGTAATCCATACCCATCTACGGCAAGATGGATCTTACTTGTCTTGCTACCTCGACTTAAGCCAATCGCCTCCTGATCGTGAGTTGCAGCACGTGCATTATGTTGATGTGCCTTGACGTAATTGCTATCCATAACCCCTACTCTATATCAGAGTCAGTAGATAAAACCCTGAGTATGCTTTGGAAAAAACCTTTTGCTGACCAGTCGTTGTATCTTTTGTAGAGATTAGGCTGCTGACCAAACTCAGTCAGGAGGTAGGTCTAGCCATGGACATTTCACCCACATTCTGTAGAGCATGGCTTCTACGGTGAGCCGTAAATTTGGTTTGTGATCAATGTCCTGTTGCTTGAGCATAGGAGAAATCTTTGCTCAATGTTGGTCGTTCAGCATAAAGCGTGGCATGGTGGACTCGGATGGGGAGAGCTTTAATTCTCTGAGTCTGCCTCCAATTTGCAATCAATATTTTCAAACGTCAACACACTCTAATGTAAAAAAACTAACATTAAAAAAACACCTCTGCCAAAAGGTCTGGTAGCTATATTCGATGTCAAAGATGATCTGGCTCACCTGCTGCGTTGTTAACTCATTCTATCAAATTTTGAGGACAGGCTTGACATTTGGTCAATCGACCAATATATATTCAAAATATGCATTTGGTCATTTGACCAATACCCGTTGAATTCTTGTGTGATATTTGCTGTGCCTGACCAAGGTGAAAAATATTGCTCAAGGTCAAATGTGATAGCAGGTTTACAGACATTCGATGCCTTTACAAGGAAACTCTCGCCATGACTCATATGATCAATATCCAGCCACGTAAGCCGCGGTTTGATTTAAGTGATGTTCCAGTTTTTTGGAACGACGGTGACCCGGTGTTAACACGCTTCTTTGATGCACTTTCTATTCACTTCCCCGATGGAGAGCGTTTTTTTATTCAGTCGGTGCGTAACTATCAGGATCTGGTCACAGATCCTAAACTGAGAGAAGATATCAAAAACTTTTTTCGCCAAGAAGCGCAACATGGCATTGTGCATGACCAGTATAATGCGGTGATGCAGTCGCAAGGCATTCATGTCGAAAAGGTCATCGCAAGATTCAAATTATTTATTCGGCTCTCCCAAAAACACCTGCCCGCCAAGTATCTGTTGGCCATGACAGCTGCCTTTGAACATATTACTGCTGTACTAGGCGAGGGTGCTATGGAGGGTGAGGGTGAGATGTTCAAGAATGCTCATCCCGCAATGCGTGCCATGTTCATGTGGCATGGGGTAGAAGAAGTCGAACACAAAACAGTAGCCTTTGATGTTTACGAAACAGCGGCAGGTGGGGGGTATTTCACCCGCGCATCTGCTTTGATTATCGGAACGCTACTGGTACATGCGGTGGTTGGCTCAGTTCTTTGGCATATGTTGAAAATTGACAAACTACAAGGTCAGCCATTGGTGCTTGCTAAGGGATTTTATCGCCTCTATGGACCACGTGGCCTGATTACCAGACTTATTCCACGCTATCTGGACTGGTTTAAGCCAGGTTTCCATCCTAGCGACACCGAAATCCCAGAAAAGGTTAATTCTTGGCTGGCTGAATATGATAAGCATCAAGACCCTATGGAAGCGTCACGAATTGTTTTTAATGTCCCCATTGCAAAAGCTGTATAGATCAGGAGAGACCGTGAAAGACTCGACTCGACTTGACCAAGTCGAGTAACCTGTCTTATTGATATAATGTTATGAGTCAAACTATGTTGAGTAGTGAATCTACGCGAGTCGAAGTTGCTGACCGCGAGAGAGTATTAGCCGCTTCTGCCAAGCTGTTTCGAGAAAAGGGTTTTGAGCGTACCAGTGTGCGAGAAATTGCCAGTGCTTGTGGTATTCTTCCAGGCAGTCTGCATTACCGCTATCGTAGTAAAGACGATATTTTGGTTGATATGATGCGGCTTGCTATTGAGAGAACTATTTACAGGATTGTTGAGGCGACTTCCGCGATTCAAGATCCACTCAAAAAAATGCAATCGGCACTGCAGACACATGTCGATATCCTTATGTCGGGTGACGATATGGTTTATGTGTTGTTGTTTGAGTGGCGCTCGGTACATGGAGTCGCACGTGAGCAGATTATTGCTGAGAGAGACAGATACGAGCGATATTGGCAGACAATTCTTGATGATCTGCAGTCTTATGGTTGTATCCGAAACGATGTGGATGCAGATCTGTTAAGACTGATTGGGCTAGGAGCAATAAACTGGGCTGCCACTTGGTATAAAGAAAATGGTAAGTACAATCTTGAACAGATCGCGGATGCGATATGGCAGATGATGACAAGAGGCATCCTTAATCCAGATTTTCACGAAGAGGCAAAAAACCTGTGACCAACTATAAGACTCCATCCCGTATCACGCACGCCATCGGGAGGCATTGTGGCAGCTCCGCAATTCGTGATTTGCTCGAGTTTAATGGGCTGAATATTTCCGAGGCCATGTGCTTTGGATTAGGCTCAGGGCTTGGCGTGACCTATTTGGAAATGGCTGACGCCCCTGTGCCATTTTTAGTGCATGTGCGGTCTTTGGGGTTTGAAGCGCGCGTATTTGAAAGTATCGGTATACCCTTTGAGTGGCAAACCTTCGAGTCACTCGAATCGGCAGCCACCGCGCTGGAGAAATGTTTGGATGCGGGTCACCCCACCCTGTTGCTGACGGATATTTTTTATTTACCTTACTTCAACAGCAGCACGCACTTTCCCGGTCACGCCATAGCCGCTTGGTCGAGAAATCCAGAGACAGGTGCGGTATTTGTCACCGATACCGAGCGTCCGAGTGTTTTGTCGGTGACGCGAGAGGCACTGACCCGCGCACGTTTTTCTACACAGCCCCCATTTATTCACTATGGCAATATGTTCACGCCCACCGCGTTTCAAGGCGAAATTACCCCCGAGATGATTACCGGTGTCATCCATGACAACGCCAAGTCATTAGCTGTGAGTGGCATATCGGCACTGGAAACATGGCTGGCCGAACTGAGTCGTTGGGGAGCCACAGGCGATTGGCACTGGACGACCCGATTTGCCTACCAAATTATTGAAAAGCGTGGCACAGGTGGCGGCGGCTTCCGCAAAATGTACGCTGAATTCCTTGATGAAGCGGTTCACTATGACGCAAGTGTACAGCAATATCGACTGCCCCTGTTAATGAGGGCTTGCGAAAAAGCATGGACGGCATTAGCCATGTGTTTGAAGTCTGCCTCGGAAAGCACAAACTTTCCATATGCCGCCATTGAAGAGACCATTGTGGCGGTGATGCAGGCCGAACGTAATTATACAGATGCCGCCCTTGCACTTTGAGACGTGCCGCTAATTTTTTCGCAATAAAATCAGCCAGCAATGGCGGGAGTTCAAAAATGGACAGTAATAACACGGCACACCTGACCATGGCTAAGGCGTTTTTTGGTACTAATCACCCTTTATTCAATATGTTCAATATTAGTGTTGGTGCAGTGAGCGATGGTCATGCCGAGATGACGATGCCCTTCTCTGAGCAACTCTCTGACCGTAAAGGCTCACTGCATCGAGGGGCTTTGGTGACGCTGCTGGATACGACTTGCGGCTTATCTATTTTTTCGTCATTGCGGTCGTTAGAGCCGATTGCCACTATTGATTTGCGTGTCGATTTTTTGCGACGTATTCCCTCTGCGGTAGGTTTAAAGGCGATAGTGGATTGCATTGGTAGAACCGATACGGTGGCCTTTATCACGGGCCGAGCGGTTGCAGAAGACAGTGGTGAGCTACTGGCTACTGTCACTGGTTCTTTCGCAATCGGCACGATGGGACCCTCTTTTGACAGCAATGAAGCGCGAGGCGAGTGATATGAGTATAGTAAATCAGATGAGCGCGGAAACACCCCCACTAAAATTGTGTGACGAGCCTTTTGTCGATTTTCTAGGTTTTCGTGAGGAAATGCAACATGGAGAAATACAGTACTTTATGGACTTTCGTGATTCGCATATCGGCAACCCGATGATTGGCACGTTTCATGGCGGCATTCTCGCGAGTTTTGGTGAAGTGGCCGCCGCCGCCTATCTTGCCCGTCAGCGTGGTGATAATGAGCTGCCCTTATGCTCCACGATGACCTTTGATTACCTGCGGCCAGCATTTATAGGTACGTTACAGGCAGTCCCCAGTATTGTTCGTGCGGGTCGGCGCATTACGACAGTATCGGTTCAGTTACTACTTGATGGCAAGTTGGTTTGTATCGGTCGATTCCTGTTTACGGTTAGCAGCAAATAAAATTGGAGCAAGCTCAGTTCAGGATGCCGACCCTGTTTTACTCAGAAAAATTTTCAATAGATAGACAAATAATATCAAATAGCTGGAACTACTACTGATACCGATACAGCGTTGGCGCAGAAATCCCAAACTCCTTCGCCAATGCTCGCTTGGTTTTGTAGTCGCCAGATTCAAGACGTTGATGCAGCAGAGCCACTTGTTCAGGAGTCAGTGACGGCTTACGGCCCTTGTAGGGGTCGTCTCAGGAAACGGAAAATATAGCACGCTAAGGTTTTTCAATTGCGCGCAATGGCCTAAATTTTCCACCACCTATCTTGGCTTTGCTTCGCCATAGATAATCCCCAGTTAAATTGATGT
>NZ_VPEE01000049.1:0-8657 GCF_013417345.1 Acinetobacter sp. YH16032
AATTGATCTTTGATCGCTTGTAATTGAGCTTGCGTTGCTGGACTGATTACACCATTTTTAGCAGCAATTGCCTCTACCAATTCATCATGCTTAGCTTCTGCAGTTTGAACCGCTTGTGTTGCTGCTGAAAAATCTAAATTAGTAAGATTATCCACAGCATTATTTAGTTCATCACGAGCATTATTTACATCATCAATGCTTGGCTTGTCACCAATATTGTTATTAAAGTCATCTACAAGCTTTTGAGCTTCTTCAATTTCTTTTTCTAATTCTGATCTAGTTTCATCAGTATATGGATCATTTGGATCTTCATTTTCCAACTTATCCTTTGCATTTTCCAAATCAGCTTCAAGATTATTAATTGCTTCTTCTAATTTAGCAGCATCTTTAGCTTCTTGATCTTTTAAAGCATCTTCAACAATAGAAATTAAATCATCAGCCGTCTGGTCAAGTAATTCTTGACTTGATTCTGGGTCTTTTAAAACAGCTTCTGCATCATTAATAGCATTTTCAACTCGCTGTTTTTCATCACCATCCAATTGATTTAATGAATTTTTAGCATCATTGATTGCATCAACTAATTTGCTGAGATCTTTGGAAGGTTGTTTTGTGTCACTTGATCCATTAGCAGCATCAAATACAGCAACGCCAACTCCAACTGCACCTAGTGCAAGTGAACCACCAGCTAACCAATTATTTAAGATTGTAGCGCCAGTTCCAGCACCACCTTCTAGTAACGCTTCTATGCTTTCTAAAGGGTTGTATTCTACATTTTTGAAATCAAGAACAAACATCTCACTATTTTGGTTACGGAAAACTAAATCAGATGTTTCATAATTGAAGTTTTCTAGGGTTATTGTTTCCCCATTATTAAGTTTAATAATGACCTGATTATCATTCACAATCAGCTCTTGAACATCTTCAGGAGCCACGTCGATCATTACAACTGAGTCTTCAACAATTTTAATTATATTGCTTTCTGAAGTGATCGTATTATTCAAGGTTTTTTTTGAGATAATCTGAGTTTGCATATACAAAATACCCATAGATTTAAAGAAATTTTACTTGATAGCATTAAACGATCATTTAGTTTTCTAATCAAGATTTTTTTAGATTAAAAATCATATATTTCAATATATTGTGATTTGAATCACACTATTTTTTAATAAAATTGATTTTATTTTATACAGTAACTAAATGATCTTAATTATACTGCTATTTACAAATTCAATACGTTGATTACTTATTGTTCATCATTCTTCTTGCTTTTAATTTTCATTATTTAATATCAGAAACACAAATTTTTTTTGAAAAAAGCAATGGTATAATCTCAAAAAAATGAATAATTTTTATGAAATATTTTTCTTGCGCGCAGTGCAATCAGCAAATCTTTTTTATGAATTCTACATGTACTCATTGTGGAATTAATTTAGGATATGTTGTAGAAGAAAGAGAAATGGGAAGTTTCCATAAACATACTAGTCAGTTGTGGAAATCCATTAATCCCAAATTCAAAAATAAACTCTATAAACCCTGTTTTAATTATTTGCATCATCATGTATGCAATTGGATGATTCCTGCAGAAAGTTCTGATATTTACTGTGACTCTTGCAAACTAACCTCTATTATTCCAAATTTAAATAATCCTGATCACACCATCTATTGGAGCAGATTAGAGCATGCGAAGCGTCGTTTCCTTTATATGATGCAACAACTAAATATCATGCCGAGACCAAAAAAAAATGATCATGATCAATTTGGACTTAGATTTAATTTTTTGATGCCCGAACCAGATCTTCCTGTTTTAACTGGGCATGCTCAAGGTACAATTACATTAAATGCAAGCGAAGCAGACGTCGTATACCGCGAAACAACCCGAATAAAAATGGGTGAAAACTATCGAACCCTACTCGGTCATTTTCGCCACGAAAGCGGGCATTACTATTTCGATCTCATTCAAGAGCTTCGACCAGATCTCATTGATGCGTTCAGAGTAATGTTTGGAGATGAACGACAAGATTATGCTGAGGCTTTAAAGCGACATTATCACGAAGGTCCACCCATAGACTGGCAGAAAAAATTTATTAGTTCCTATGCAAGTGCTCACCCATGGGAAGATTGGGCAGAGACTTGGGCACATTATTTACATATGATGGATACCTTAGAAACAGCATACTATGCGGGTCTGAGTGTTCAATCTAAACGTGCTGATCTCCCAAGTATGACGATCGAAGAAAATCCGATTGGTGCTAAAAA
This sequence comes from Acinetobacter sp. YH16032, assembly GCF_013417345.1. NCBI lineage: Bacteria > Pseudomonadati > Pseudomonadota > Gammaproteobacteria > Moraxellales > Moraxellaceae > Acinetobacter > Acinetobacter sp. YH16032. Next base: position 2,257 of record NZ_VPEE01000049.1, read on the forward strand.
CTTTGAAACTGTTTTACAAAACTGGTTAACCATCACTTTTAACTTAAATGCACTTAATCGCAGTATGGGTTTAGATGATGCATACCCATTTACGCTATCAGATAAAGTCTTAGACAAGCTCAGATTTATTCATCACAAACTATTAGAAATTTCATTTCAAAAATAAATTTTTTTGCTTTATCAAAGGTTGAAGTTACTTATTATTTAAATACAATCTTCACCAAGTCTTATTGATTGTGTGTAAATGAAAATAAACGAACAGATTGTACTCGTTACAGGTGGGGCACGAGGCCTTGGCTTGGCTATTACCAAGGCATTATTGAGCGAAGGCGCTCGTGTCGTTGTCAATTATCATAGTAGTCATGAGTCCGCTAAGACATTAAAACTTTCACATCCTGATCAAGTTTTTAGTTATCAAGCGGATATTACTGATGCAGATCAAGTTTCAGAAATGTTTAACGCTGCCAAACTGCATTTTGGTGAAGCTATACATTCAATTGTGAATAATGCACTCGTTAGATTTAAATTTAACGGGGATGCAAGACCAAATATTTCACAAATACAGTGGAATGATATGCACACTCAGTTTGAGGGTGCTGTTAAAGCTGCCCTTAATACTACTCAAGCCGCTTTAGCCGACATGAAAGCTAATCGATTCGGTCGAATTGTGAATATAGGAACAAACTTGGTGCAAAATCCTGTTGTGCCATATCATGACTATACTACTGCAAAATCTGCCCTTCTCGCATTGACGAGAACATGTGCTCATGAATTAGGTGAGTTTGGAATTAATGTCAATATGTTGTCTGGTGGATTACTTCAACAAACTGATGCAAGTAAAAGCACGCCACAGGAAGTTTTTGATTATATTGCTTCCGCTACTCCCTTGCGTAAAGTAGTCACTCCTGATGAGTTTGCTTCAGCCATTTTAATGTTTTTGTCACCGTACTCTAAAGCTGTCACTGGTCAAAATTTAATAGTGGATGGCGGTTTGGTTAAAAATTAATAACGATGCTTAGAGCTTAGGCTATTTTTTATTTAGGGAATAGCCTACCTATAATGTTATTTTACAAGGATTTCATGAAACATATGTCTAAGCCATTGATGGCTGGTCTTATGATGACAGGACATATGCCAATATTGTTTAACACCATATGTCGGGAAAGCAATGGGTGCATCAAAGATTTTTAAATTGCCTCGTGATAATAAAACTTCACTTAGATAGTAAGGCACTGTAGCAATCGCATCAGTTTCTTGAACAACAAGACCAACACCAAGATAACTTGGTAATCGCATTAAAATATTTCTTTTGAGTTCAAGGTTTAACAGCTCATTTTCAATATGGTAATGCCCCATTCCCGCATCAATATCAATGTGTGATTCTGCCAAATACTGCTCTTTGCTGATTGAATCTCCCGTTAAACGCGGGTGATCTTTTGCTGCAATCACAACATAATATTGCTCAAACAATTTTTGTTGATAAAATCCATTTTCTAAATGCGGCAAAAATCCTAGTGCAAGATCAATTTCACCATTTGCCATTTGATAACTTGTTTCAGAAGTTATTGGACGCACATTTAATCTGACATGAGATGCTTTTGCTTTTAGATATTGGGAAATCTTAGGCAGTAATACTAAATGCGAAACATCAGTCATCGCCAAGGTGAATTGTTGATCTGATATAGCTTCATCAAAATCAATCGTAAAATTATTAATCGCTTCAACTTTACTTAATGCTTCACTGACCAATGGGAATAATTGCTTTGATAATTCCGTCGGGATCATTTCATTCCCAATTCTTAAAAAAAGCGGATCGTTATAATGTTGTCGAATTTTATTGAGAATATTACTTACAGCAGGTTGACTCATCTGCAATTGTTCAGCAGCAATCGAGACACTTTTAAATTTGTAAACATGAAAAAAAATACTGAGTAATTTGCAATCTAATTCGTACACGAAACGCGCCTTCTCCTAGTAGATGAGAATCTAAAGTCAAATAAGATCTCATAGTACTTTTATATTTTTATTTTTTCTAGGATCTATTCTGACATTCTCAAAAACCATCCCATAAAAAAAGAGCGAAAAATCGCTCTTTTTATCATCGTTCAAGTTTGAATAATTTAGAAATTATAAATTGCTACAGCACTTACACGATTATCCTCACCTGTGTTAGAACCATTTGGTGCAGATACTACAGCTTTACGCTCACCATACACATATTCCAACCCAAGGCTAATGGGTTTGATCGGACTATAGAATGCATTGACCCAACCTTGCCAAAGCTCCTTATTGATCTCTGTCAGATTTATTGCACCACCTCGATAAGCATTTGTCACATCTTGATTCATATAACCAAAACCAACAGTTCCACGCCATTGAGGATTAAATTGCTGCGTTAGACCTATTGTAATCGAGTCAAATTCATTCTCATCTAAAATTTCACCAGATGAGTTACGGCTGATACCAGGATTCGTCCATGAAACGAAACTGCTATCTCCTTTTACATGATAGTAGTCAGCTTTCAGTGTAGTTGAAGGAGCTAACTTATATTGCATACCAAGTCCTACGCCCCATGCAACGACTTCATCAACTTCTGTTTTCTTTTCATTGACCATAGTACGTAAACTGAGTTTAGCATCATCATTTAATTGATGATTTAATCGCGCTGTGACTGCAGGTGTACGCATTTTAGATAAGCCATCTTTTGGATCTTCTGCTGCAAGGACCAAGCCTGTTGCAGGTGCTAAACTCATACTATAACGAACTTGAGGTGTACGTTTTACAGCACCACCCACATAACCTAAGGCATCAATCGTTTCAGGCATATAGTCTGGCACAGCAAAGTTAGACCAAGTTTGACCAATTAACCATTTATCGTAATTCATATAAGCATGACGTATACGAAGATTATCTAATCCAGCTCCACCCAAAAAGTCGACTTCAACTTTACCTGAAACTTTTTTATCATTGATTTGACTATGAATATCCAAACCTAAACGTGTTGCTGATAGAGTCGACTTCAGTTGATCACTTGCTTCACTTTGTCCCGCTAAAGGAACTTTATTAATATTATTATATAGGCGATCTGCCGCACTACCTTCGGCTTGATATGAGGCATCTAGACGAACATTACCATAAAAATTAAAAGTGGTATCTTTACCAACATTTAGTTTTGGTTGGGGTTTAACAGATTCTGTTTTTAATGTCTCAATCGATTTTGTCTGTACAACAGCATTCTTCTGTTGTTGTTCCATCATTGATTTAAGTACTTCAATTTCTTGACGTAGTTGCTCTATTTCAGACTGTTGTGTGCTTTGTGCAAATGTTGCAGTAGAGGTTAAAACAGCTAATGAGATTAAACTTAAAGTAAAAGGTTTGTTTGAAAAGATCATCCTAATCTCTCTTATCCTATAAAATGGTTTAAAAGTCTAAATAACAGCCACCTTCTGGCAGCTGTCTTATTTATAAAGAATTTTTACTGTGCTTGTTCTACGACTTTAGAAGAGTGCACCGGTTCTTCCTGAGCAATTTTTCCATCTACTGAATTTTTCAGATTCACCATAAAAATTGCTAAGGCTGCAATCACACCAGGAATTGCGATGACCAAGAAATTCATTTGGTGCGGAAGTTCCATGGTTAACAAAGCACCAGTGAGTACTGGACCTACGATTGCACCAATTCGACCAATACCAGATGCCCACCCCATACCAGTTGAACGAACTGTCGACGGATAATATTGTGCGACGAATGTATAAAGTAGAATTTGTGAGCCAATCGTTGCAGCGCCCGCGATTGCAATTAGCGTATACAACACGATTTGTGGACTATTAAAGCCGAGAAGGATAAGTGCAAGTGCACCGCACACGAACATAATTGTGAGTACTTTTTTGATGTGGAAACGATCTGCAAGATATCCACCACCGATTGCACCCACCATACCACCGATATTTAATGCAAATAGGAAGATCATACTTGCACCAAGCGAGTAACCCGCTTGAATCATCAGTTTTGGCAACCAGCTTCCTAAAGCATAAACCATGAGTAAACACATAAAGAATGCAACCCAGAACATGAAAGTACTGAAGGTACGACCTTGCTGGAATAATGCTTTTAAAGGAGCTTCATCACCTGCTGTGACTTCATCTAATACAAATTGAGTGTCAGCAGTAATATTTTTTTCAGGTGCGATTTTCTTCACATTAATTCGCACTTGCTCGGTTTGGTTTTTGTTGGTCAGGTACATCAAAGATTCTGGTAGGAATTTCCAAATCAACGGCAATGCGATTAAAGGCAATGCAGCGATATAGAACATAATTTTCCAGCCATATTGTGGAACTAACCAAGCACCTAATAATGCTGACGTCATACCACCAATTGCATATCCACTGAACATAAGGGCAACTAAAGTACTTCTAATTCGCTTAGGTGCATATTCAGTCATTAAAGCAACAACGTTAGGCATCACACCGCCAATACCCAGACCAGCAAGAAAGCGTAAAATACCAAATTCAGTTGGATTCGATGCAAATGCCCCCAAAAATGTAAATCCACTGAAGATTGCCACACAAATCATAATGGTTTTTTTACGACCAAGCTTATCTGATAATGTACCAAATGACATAGCACCGAACATCATCCCGAATAAAGCTGTGCTTGCTAACAATCCAGCTTGTACTGAAGTTAATGCCCATTCCTGCATTAATAAAGGTAATGCAACTCCATAAATAACAAGATCATAACCATCAAAGATAATAATCAATAAGCACCAAAACAATACACCCCAATGAAATGGTGTGAACTTAGCATCATCAATCACACGATTGATATTTAATTTGTTTGCTTCCAAGGTTGCGCCTCCTGCAAATAAACTCTCCAAAAATATGACGCAACATTGACTTAAAGCTGAAAAAATGTCCAAAACCGAATATATCTATATATATACCTTCAAGGTCTAAATAATCTCGAGGGCTTATTTCTAGTATGATTGAATGAAAATTAGACGAATAATTACTTTAAAAAAAAATTCTTTGAGAATTTCTAATTTGAATTTTTTATTGCAACCTAGTTTTTCTTCAAAGTTAAAATTATTTGTTTGAAATTTATCAAAAAAAATTAAGCCCCTTTTCGGGGCATAAGCTAAAGTCGTAGTTATTTTGAGTATTTAAGATTTTTGATTGCTATTTTTTATCCAATAGCTTTAGACCTAAGTCTAATTATTGTATTAGACCCTATCTAAATTAAATTTCTATCATACTTAATTGCTTCTAAATCATACACTTGGTAAATACAATCTATTAGAGACATGATGTCCTCGCTCTCATCTAGATTACGTATCGTCATAAATACTGGACTTACTGCAGTTTCATCTAAAATTGGGATGTAAAGCAAATGGGATAGCTGAATTGATTTCGCACTTTCTGGAACAATACAAATACCTTCACCAGCTGCAACCAAACCAAGAGATAGCTGAATTTCTCGCACCAAACGTATATTTTTAGGTTCTAAATTATATTCTGCAAACAAGGCTTGGACTTGAGTTGCAAAGCTAGGGGTTGTATGGCTAGGGTATAAAAAAATATTTTCATCAGAAATATCAGATAGATAAACACCTTCTTTTTTTAAACTTAAAGGATGACTCGCATGCACTGCCATCATTAAGCGCTCTTCACGAAGCAAAATTCGCTTCAATGCTGGATCTGAAATTCTAAGCCGCCCAAATCCAACATCAATCTTCCCCTCTTTGAGTGCTTTAACTTGTTCTAACGTGGTCATTTCAACAAGTTCAATCTTTAAGTGGGGTTGCTGCTGCCTATATAAATATACAATTTTAGAAAGCAGCCCATAAAGCAGTGACCCGACAAACCCCATTGTTACTGTACGTTCAACTAGACCTATACGCTTTGTCATAGACTTAACTTCTTCAGCATTGGCAAGTAATTTCACTGCGTGCTGATAAAAGAAATAACCGGCTTGTGTTGTTTTTAATGGACGGCTACCTCGCTCAAATAAAGCAATGCCAAGCTCTGATTCCAAATTTTGAATTTGTCTACTTAATGGTGGCTGCGCAATAAATAACTTTTCGGCTGCTTTTGTAAAACTTTGTTCTTCTACCACTGCGACAAAATATCGTAGATGTCTAAGCTCCATGACTTCCATACCTTTTAAATATATTAAAATGCAAAAATGATCTTCGACTCTATTTTTGCATTCTTTTAAGGTATACCACATGAAATACACAATGCAAGAATGCGTAGAGTGGAAATGATTACATCAGTTGAAACCTTGCTCGTTGAAATCCCGACGATCCGCCCACACAAGATGGCGGTCGCAACGATGCAAACTCAAACCTTAGTCCTCATTAAAATCGAAACTTCGGATGGTTTCATTGGTTGGGGCGAAGC
>NZ_VPEE01000050.1:0-8606 GCF_013417345.1 Acinetobacter sp. YH16032
GGAAGCAGATGAAATATTATTGGCGAGATTTTCAAGTCATGACAGCTGATAAAATAGAGCAATGGGTGGAGAGAGTATCAAACCAATTCGGAAAAGAATACATGTTTACTTTTTAATGACAGCTTAAAGATTTTTTTGGTCCAAGATATGATTAGATTCAATAATATGTACATGAAGATTATTTTAGTTATTTTTACTATAGTTTTTTCAACCAGTAGTTTTGCTGATGGAGGACTCCGTTTCTTAGAGAAAAATTTAGAAATAATTAACATAGTAATTTAAATTAAAAAGTGATTTATCAGGTGAATTTTAACTATATAAATAATTTATTTAATTTAATAAACCTTTCATAAATCATTTTTTGCTCAGTTCTATGTTGTAAATTCCAGCAATTATCATAGCCACGCGGCTGTTACTGAAGAGAATAGTAAGAAGTTAATATTTGCTGTAGGTTTGACCACTACTTTTTAATCGTAGAAATTATAACCGTTTTTATTACTCAAAGTTTAACTTTTGTGATTGTCTAAAAACACATAGCGGCCGAATGGCCATATTAACTGACTTAAAATCAGTCGTATACTTTAATGTAGCGGTTTTGATAGCAAAAAATTTCGCAGCATGAAAACGGAACCGGCATAATTGATTTATAGTGAATCCATACACTAAGCATAATGATTTAAAGGACGATAATCCCAATGAAAAAATTCCTTTTAGGAGCTGTTGCCGCATCTGTTTTGGCCTTTTCAGGTAGTGCTATGGCCAATTTTGTGGCAGGTCAGGACTATCAGGTGGTTGCAAAACCAGTTAAAGTCGAAAAACCGGGCAAAATTGAGGTACGTGAATTCTTCTGGTATGGCTGTGGTCACTGTTTCACGTTGGAACCGCATATGCAGGACTGGTTGAAAAAATTACCCAAAGATATCCGTTTTGTACGTACACCTGCTGCAATGAACCCGCTTTGGGAACAGGCTGCACGTGCTTATTATGTTTCAGAAGCCCTGGGTGTGCGTCAAAAAGCACATTTACAGTTATTCCATGATATTCATGACAAGCAGCGTCCAATTTTAGAACAGGCACAATTGGCCAAGTTCTATACCCGTTATGGTATTTCTGAAGAGAAATTTAACACGACTTATAAATCATTCCCGATTTCGTCAAAAATTGCTCAGGCAAAAAATTTGACTGCTCAATATCAGTTAAGCGGTGTACCAGCGGTGACCGTGAATGGTAAATATATTGTGCAGGGCAATGATGCCAAAGTAATTCAGGTCGTGAATTACCTGATTGAAAAAGAGCGTAAAGCCAAATAAGACGCGATTGAATATCTCTAAAAAAAACCTGCATCGAATCTGCAGGTTTTTTATTTAAACTGGAGGAATGGTTATTTACGTACTGACTGCCGGATCTGGTGTTTCTATCGGCGGGCGATACCAGTGTAAGATTCCTAGGAGTAAGAGCTGCATCTGCAACACGCTTTGCGCTTTAAAGGCATGGGATTGAATATGAATCGTGGATTGTATCTTTACCCGTTCATACCCGATATCTTCATTCAGAAAATGAATTTTCCTTTCTATTTCAAAACGCAGCACTGCCGAGGCGCCCCGACGCTCTACAACAAACAAATTCTAATCTAAGATTTACATAAATAGACTGATAAAGTTTAAAAGGAATAAATATTAATTTAAACAACATGGAAATTCTTGTTAATTTCAACAGAAATATGAACAATCTCTTCATGAATTGACAAAGCTTTACGAACTACCTCTGCTGTTAAGGAGTCATTAACTGTATTTAGGGATAAAATACATGAAAATTTACTTCTACCTACTTTCCAGACATGCAGATCAGTAATCGTAATTTGGTTATCTAATTCCTCTACAACTTCCTGAATCTCCTTTACTACAGGATGTTCCATCTCTGCATCAAGCAATGTTTTACCTGTTTCTCTAATCAATCCCCAAGACCATTGTGCTACAAGCACTGCACCTACGATCCCTAGAATTGCATCTAAAAAATCCCATCCAAAATACTTCCCTGCGAAAAGTGCAATAATCGCTAATACAGAAGTTACTGCATCTGCTACTACATGAAGAAAAGCGGCTTTCTGGTTTAAGTCATGGTCATCATGAGAGTGATGATGATCGTGGTGGTGGTCATGGTCATCATGAGAGTGATGATGGTGGTGGTGACCATTTTCACGTAGTAACCAGGCACAAATAAAATTAACGATCAAGCCAACAATCGCAATTGAAATTGCCTCGTTGTAGTGAATATTCACAGGATTGAATAAACGTTCTATCGATTGAACACCCATGAATACAGCAACAACCATCAATAAAATGGCACTCGAATATCCAGCTAAGATTTCTATCTTCCATGTACCGAAACAGAATCTCTGATCACGAGCATATTTTCGAGCCATTTTATAGGCAAAATAAGCTAAGCCCAATGCCAACATATGAGAACTCATATGCCATCCATCAGCCAATAAAGCCATGGAATTAAAGAACCATCCTCCAAAAATTTCAAACACCATCATTACACCAGTGAGGATGGTTGCGATTAAAATTTTCTTTTGTGCTAAAGGATTTCCTTCGTCAAATTGATGCGAATGGTCACTTTTAACATTATTTAGATATTGCATTTTATTGCACCACAATTAATACTCCCCCATAGTATATGTTCTTGAGGTTGAATAGTATGTCTCACTTAAATCAGAACAAAAAAATTTTAAATCGGATTAGACGAATTCAAGGTCAAACTAATGCCCTTGAACAGAATATTTTAAATTCTGAAAATTCTTGTATTGAGGTATTACAGCAAGTTGCAGCAATTAAAGGTGCGATAAATGGCTTAATGAATGAGTTAATAGAACTTCATCTTAGAGAACATGTACTCGGTGATACTGAGGAAATAAAGGAAAAAGAACTGAATGAATTTTTAGCTTTAGTTAAACGCTACTTATAACTTTAAAGCACAGTCTTTTAAATAAAAAAACTGTGTGCGCACCTATTAATGACAGTGGTAATCACCAGTTTTACTGTTGGTATGACAACCCTGTGAGTTCGTTCCCCCAGAATGAGCATTCGCATAGGTAAATGACATGCCTATAAAGCATATTAATAAAATTCTTTTCATCTTAATCCCTTTCAAATAATTAGAATATCAACTGTATGATATTTAATAAAAGCCAACATGGCTTAGACTATTTCCAAATATATAAAGTAAAGCCAACAAAACTTTAAATGTATATAAAAAATGGTTAAATAATTGCAAGGGGGGCTTTAAAACGTTTTAATCGTAAAGCATTTCCTAGTACAAATATTGACGAGAGAGCCATTGCACCAGCAGCAAATACAGGAGAAAGTAGCAGTCCAAATTGCGGATAAAGTACACCTGCTGCAATAGGAATCAGAGCTGCATTGTAAACAAATGCCCAAAATAAATTTTCACGAATATTGGTTATAGTCGCTTTGCTTAAAGCGATAGCATTCGGCACTCCTTTCAGGTTGCCAGACATCAAAACCACATCAGCAGCTTCAATAGCTACGTCTGTACCTGTACCTATCGCTAAACCAATATCTGCTTCTGCAAGTGCAGGGGCATCATTAATGCCATCTCCAACATATGCGAGTTTACCATATTGATTTTTTAATTTTTTAACGGCCTCTATTTTACCTTCTGGTAATACTTCTGCAATAACCTCATCAATACCTAGTTTTTTTGCAATCGCTTGAGCTGTATGACGGTTATCACCTGTAATCATGGCAACCTTTAAACCTAACTGATGTAACGCTTCAATTGCAGCAAATGTTGATTCTTTAATTGGATCTGCTACAGCAATAATGGCAGCAAGTTTCTGGTCAATCGCAACATAGAGAGGGGTTTTTCCTTCTTCTCCCAAACGATCCGAAAATTGAGAAAAAACATTAGGATTCAAACCTAGTTTTTCCATATATCGATCTGCACCAATATGAACCAAATGTTCAGACACCGTTGCTTCTATTCCATAGCCCGTGACTGACTTGAAATCAGCAACAGGAGACAGGATTAATTCCTTATCTATAGCGGCTTGTACAATTGCTCGAGCAATAGGATGCTCAGATTTTGATTCAACGGCTGCCATAAGTGAAAGTACGGCATTGTATTCAAACCCTTCTAAGACATGCAGATCGGTTAAAATTGGTTTCCCTTCAGTCAGGGTCCCTGTTTTATCAACAGCAACCACTTTAGTTTCTTTGAGCAGCTGCAAAGCTTCCCCTTTACGGAATAAAACACCCATTTCAGCACCACGCCCAGTTCCCACCATGATTGATGTAGGCGTTGCAAGTCCCATTGCACAAGGACATGCAATAATGAGTACCGCAACTGCATTAACTAAGCTAAACGTTAGGGCTGGCTCAGGGCCGAAGATAAACCAAGTAATAAAAGTTAAAAGAGAGAGACCCATTACTACAGGTACAAACCACATGGTAATTTTATCAACCAATGCCTGAATAGGCAGCTTGGAACCCTGTGCCTGTTCAACCATTCGGATGATTTGAGAAAGCACTGATGAACTACCAACAGAGGTGGCTTTGATATTTAAGCTGCCACTTTGGTTAATTGTTCCTCCTACCACAGTAGAGCCTATCGTTTTTTCAACGGGCATAGGCTCGCCAGTAATCATGGATTCATCAATAAAACTTTGGCCGTGAATAACTTCACCATCGACAGGGATACGCTCGCCTGGTCTAATCTCTACAATCGTTCCTGTTTGAACTTCGGCAATCGGAACTTCTATCACCTGATTATTGAGCTGTATTCTGGCAACTTTAGGCTGCATTCCAACTAGATGTTGAATTGCTAAAGACGTTCGGCCTTTTGCCTTGGCTTCAAAAAATCTACCTAATAGAATTAAAGTGATAATAACCGCTGCAGCTTCATAATAAACATTGACCGTGCCTTGTGGCAGGACACTTGGAAAGAAAGTAGCAACCACTGAATAAAGATAAGCAGCCAATGTTCCTACAGCCACCAAGGAATTCATGTCTGGTGCTAAGCGGAATAAACTTGGGATGCCCTTTTTAAAGAAGCGTCGGCCTGGAAAAATTAATGCTACTGTGGTCAAGAAAAATTGCATTAACCAGCTATTTTGTTGGCCAATGTTATCCATCATAAACGTATGAAAGGCGGGAATCAGGTGTGATCCCATTTCTAAAATAAAAACGGGTAGAGTCAATAAGACTGACAAAATTAAATCTTTTTTAAGTTTTTCTAATTCAATATTTTTTTTATCTTGAAAGCTTTCCGTAGTTTGATGAACTGACTTTGCTTCAAACCCTACTTTGGTGACAGCCTGAATTAACGAGTCACGAGTGACAGATGAGCTTGCCTGAATAGTCGCTTTTTCAGTAGCCAGATTTACATCAGCTGATTCCACACCCTCAACAGATTTTAAGGCCTTTTCTACTCGACCTACACAAGAAGCACATGACATACCCTCAATCGTAAGCTCTATTGGTTGCAGCGCTTCCACTTCGTAGCCTGCTTTTTCTACGGCTTTAATTAAAGTAGCGCGATCAAGTGGTTGATGCGCATAAATGACTGCTTTTTCGGTAGCCAGATTTACATGAGCCGATTCAACACCCTCAACAGATTTTAAAGCTTTTTCCACACGGCCTACACAAGAAGCACATGTCATCCCCTCAATCTCTAATGTTTCACTGTAGTGTGGCGTATCAGTCATTTCGGTACTCATATACGATCTCTATCATTTAGATATGCTGAGTTCTATATGCGAAGATCAGCTCGAACCAAGATTAGGGGGAATTCAGGGATTACTTTTATTTCAAGCAAGTACAGGTTTTATCTGTACGATGAGGAAAATAAGAGAGAGTAAAAGTGGTAAGGAATTCCCACTGTTACTCTAACAGAGATTAAGCAGGATCAGCTGTAAATCCACGCTCACTGAGAGTGGCAATGACTTTATCCTGACTCACTGTTGTGTTGATTTCAACGATACGGTTTTGTAAATCAATATCGAGTGAAGCATTCGAGTCGAGCTCTTTAATTGCGGTAGTAATGCCGCGTGCACAACCACCACAAGTCATATTAGCGATGTGAAATTTCATATGTTGCTCCTTTTTAACAAAACATTTGTTTAAAACATTAGAACAGTAACTCTAAACTTTCACCATACAACCAGCCTTTTTCTGAATCAGTTACTCGCTGTAACTTGGTCTGTTTACAACCTTACAGTTTTCTTCAGAGTATTCCAAAGAAGAGTGTTCTAATGACTACAGTAAAAGTACTTAACCAACATTAATGTGACATTAAAATGACATTTTTGTCATCTACGATCACTCTGAAATTTATAAGATTAGTTATTTCAATCAATGGTAGTGAACTAAATAGATGAGACCGTTATGGGTTGAAGATAAGCTAAAAACCGGTGACTACCTTTATGTATAATGCCTCATGATGCGATTTTACTGTTCTGATTGTCGTAAGTTGACAGTCCAGTAGAAACTTTATTGCTCAGCTACAAAAGATAAATGCAGTAATGTTAAATTTCCTCAATTCCCTTATTTTGAAATTCTCTTATTCAATACCCACGACAGTGGTTATATAGCCTGTTGTTAATAGAATTGATAGACCTAATAACATCTCAAATAAAATGGCATGACTAAGGTGTTTAGCGAATTTAGGATGTTGAAGACGCGGGGTGAAATACCATTTGTTGAAGGCAGCTAAAAGTAGAATACTTATAACAAAAAACATTTTAACCATGAAACCATAGCCATATGCAGTATTGATTAAGGTATTAAAATCTTTAATTAAAAGAAGAGCTACACTAGCGCCACAGGCGATTAATATCCCAACAATGAAAGCAGCAATACGTCCAAATACATGCATGCGATCTTTTAAAGGTAAACCACTTATTTCCCGGCTGGTTTTCCATAACGGATATAAAGACCCCATCCATAACGACATAACTAGAATATGGATTGATAATAAAATTTGAGCAAGTAAGGTTAAATTAGCGACATGTCCGAGCTGGGAAAAACTAAAAATAATCGGGATAAGTAAAATACAAAATATTGAACTTTCAATTATAGAAAAATGACCTTTGTTCCTGTTAAGTTTAACCACCATGAGAAGAAGTAAAAGAGCAAAACTAATAGAACGAAGAACGTATATATACCCCGTCGGAGTATTAACCAATATATTAATATACGTGGGGTCCACCATACCTGTAATACCAGTATTGGCAAAACTACCAATCAGAATAAAAAATCCCAAGGTACTGGAAATTAGGCCTAATCCAGCGCCAATTGTAATATATTTAAGAATCGATTCTTTTAGTTCAAGATATTGTCTAAGTAAAAAATAGCAAAAGGCTCCACCAACGACAAAAGCTACACTTAAATATAAAATAACCTTAGTTAACCAAGTGGCCCACATCCAATATTCAGAAATCATTATTTTTGTCCATTCTAGAACAACATGCCAGCACCTCACTGACATGTTGAAAGGTAATCAATTCTTATTTAGTTGATTTAATAGTGAAACTATATTCACCATTCATGTTGTGACCATCTTTCCCCATTGTTGTCCAGACAACGGTATATTTACCTTTTTTCAGTTTCGGAAGAGCGACATCAAAGGATTTCTTTAAGTCATGAGTAACTTTATATTTTAAAGGAACATCTCTTCGCTGAGCATCCAGTAACTTAATATTCATCAACATAACCTCTGCACCAAAGTTAAGGGTCAAGTTCTTTGGTTGACTAAGGATAGATGCATTTTCCGCAGGAATCGCACTCACTAAACTCACATGAGCGAACGTAGTTGTAGTAGCCACAATCATCGTTGCAGCTACTACAACATTACGTAGAGCAGTCATTTTATTTTGAAATAATTTCATTTACGTTTCCTCTTGATTCGTTAGTTCATTAGAGATGACTTTATAAAATCTATATTTAATGAGACCACATCATCTCCTCTTATATTTCAATTATTAGTGAGAGACAGAAACAGAGCGATGACTTCAAAATTACATTTTTGTCATTTTTAAAATTTAAAATCTTTAACTATTAAAATAATCTTATTGAAAAATAATGATCATTTAACAAAAAAATTATGTAGGTGGTTGATTTATGAAATGTAGTAATCATTTTGTCTAAGAAAATAGTAGCTATTTAATTTTTTATATTTTAGTTTAAATAGGCTTTGTTGCATAAATATGTAAGCATCTGATTTAAATAAATTTAATTTTGGATCAAAAAATAATCAAAACTTCTAAAATCATATAGTTATGAAATCTTTGTGCAACAAAGCCCCTTCTATCTAATAAATATACCAATAAGTTTAATAATTAAATTATCCACCCTTTTTTCTATAAAAAACTATTTTGATCAACTGTATTTTTTCTTTAAAGGAATAACAGTGTAAATTACATTAAGAATGTGTCTCTAACTAGCCTTGGAGTCATCTAATCATTAGACCTCTTGCGAAAGTCGTTATTGCAAGTTCATCCGATTTACCAGTGCAGCGATTAAGTTAATGCGTAAACCGAATCTTTTCCGTCTATTTCGATAGCGTTCACTTAATATTCTAAATGT
>NZ_VPEE01000051.1:0-8204 GCF_013417345.1 Acinetobacter sp. YH16032
AAATAAAATTCAGTTTTATGATAACTTTACTGTTAAAAGAAGTCTAGACAACCTTGTTTTATGCTTGGATATAAGGCTTATTTTAAAATAATAGTAGTGAAGATTTTCTAAAATTAACATAATACACCTTATACGAAATACTGTTTTTTATTCGATATAAATCATAAACTTATACTAAGACGTTCCAGGGTTCAGCGCACTGGAACGGCTTTTTTGTGACTATTCACGTTCCACGCCTATTCTTTGATCAATGTTTCACGGTTTTAATTAAATAAACTGAATAATTCAATCTGCACGATTTAAGCGATTATCTTGAATAAGATCATCCAATTTATCTTCTAAATCTTCAATCTTATATTTGAGCGAT
This sequence comes from Acinetobacter sp. YH16032, assembly GCF_013417345.1. Lineage (NCBI taxonomy): Bacteria > Pseudomonadati > Pseudomonadota > Gammaproteobacteria > Moraxellales > Moraxellaceae > Acinetobacter > Acinetobacter sp. YH16032. Next base: position 368 of record NZ_VPEE01000051.1, read on the forward strand.
AAAATAGAATTTTTTAAACGCTCATTTTCAGGAGCATCAGGATTTTTTAATTGATTAAAAATTTCTAATAATTCGTTGCGATTAGTGCTTAACCTTTCAATGTCACTTTCAATAGCCATTCTTGGTGTCCACAGAGCAAGTAAACTTTGCTCATAGTCTTTGAGTTCTTGATGGCTCATTGCATCTAATTCAGCTCTAGTTTTCATGGTTTAAAATCCGTCTTGCTATGAAGAGCTTTAAAAATCCGCTTTGCTGTTTCCTCTCTTACACTTTTCGGATCTCGTAAGATGCCACTAATCCAAAGGGCAAAACTAGGATAGTCCTGGAAGTTACTTAGGTCTGATAGCTCAGAAAGTTTAGATAAAATAGCACTGTACTTGTTAATTTGAGCATCAGACAGGTTGCAGAATATATCTATTGTTTTTGGATCTCGCTCAGGAGCTATTAATTTTGGCTTAGATTTTTCTTTCACAGTGAACTTAAAGCCGACAACAGAACGTCCTTTTTTAACTGGACTATAGTCAACTGTTACATCGGTAAATTCATTAATTTCATCTAATGAGCTCTTCAAAACTCTTCGTTTTAAGTTCCTCAAATCTCTATAAGATTCTGGTAAACCAAACTCTGTAAACATTTCATCTAGCGTTAATTCAAAGCCATTTTTTGCCTGATTTTTTTTCGCTAAATGGTAAAAGTCTATTGAGTAGTCTTTTTTTAATTTTAGAACTACATCTTTTTTATAACGAGTGTATGGATTGTATTTATCTAAAATTTTCAACATCACCAAAACAATAGATGTAAACCTTAAAGATATCCCTGCATCTTCATAAGTAGCATCAATTACCCAGTTAGAGTAGACCTTTTTCCCCCTATCATTAACGTATGAAAAGGACCGATCTACTAGTTTTTTTGACGCATTTTCAATTTGTTTATAAGCAGAATTGACTTTGATACCACAGTCATCAGCAAATTGTTGAGCAGATATTAAGATTTGATCTTGTTCACTTGCATCGATATTTCTAGCAATCGGAGAAGCCATAATTAAAATTCTTTTTTCATCTACAGACATGCTTTTAAAGCATTCAGTAACTTTGTTTTGAATAGCCATTGTTGTTACTGGATAAGATTTATCATAACTATTTTCTTTATTCATTCAGATATCAAACCTTATAAAAAATGAACATGATTTTTGTACCCTTATGAGAAAACAATGTACACCAATAAACATAAGGGTACAATAATTTATTTGTACCCTTTATCATGCTATTTGTACCCTTTAATCATGCTATTTGTACCCTTTTAAACGATAAAATCATGCTATTTGTACCCTTTATCATGCTATTTGTACCCTTTTAACGCTTGAAACTATTGCTGCATAAGGTTTTCAGAGGGTCTAAAAGCTTTTAAAAGCTTTTTAAAAGAATAAAAGGGAATTTATTTCCAAAGTGAGTTATTAAAACTGCCCTTGGTACTCGCTAAAGCTCGTACTCTATTGAAGCTCGTTTCACTCGCTTCGTGGGGGCAGTTTTTTGCATATATGATCAAGGATTCAAAAAGCAAAACATGAATAATGCATTCGCTATGCTCATGCTTTTTGACGAGCAAAAGCATCAATACTTCGCTCGTAGACACTCGCTAATCACTGTCCCCAGTAATTCAATAAAAAACGGTTTTTCAGAGGGGGAATAAGCAACCTTTCGTTGTGTCGCTCGTAGACACTCGCTAAAAGGCTCTCATTTGCGTTTTAAGCGATTTTATTTTTATCAACTATAGTTTTACTGTATTTCTATCAAAAGTCGCTAAAACCCCCGTTTTTTTGCGCTTAAATGGGATTGCTAAGGCGTGTAGTCATGGTTATTGTCATTTTCTGGCTTTTTAGGCTCATTTCTCTGCTGTTTTTCTTGTTCTTGGCGTCTTAAAAATGCCAAATGTTCTTGTTGCTCTCGTTCTTGTGCATAGCGTTGTTCTTGTTGCTCTCGTTCTTGTGCATAGCGTTGTTCTCTAGATTCACGATCTTTTCGGTCGTTTTCGAGCTGTATTGCTCTTTTTTGGGAAAACTCTTGCTGCGCTTCGGTCTCAATTTTTTTTGTAAAAGCCGCATGCAATTCTTGGATTTTTAGATCTTCCATTTCTTCTGCATATAGTCGCTTTTGTTTTTCACCATTTTGAGGACTAAAGTATTTATTTCCATAGTTATCTTCTTCAAATATATAACTATTTATGATCTCCAGTCTTTGATCGCGTACATACTCTTGATACTCAGTTTCTCTGCGTGATATTTCAGAAATTTGATGATCTATATTTGAAATTTGATCATTAAGTTTTCGTTGTTTAACAGTGATGTTCGGTTCGTCAAGTTTTGCAAAAGACTTTTTAGGCTGGAGCAGCTGATTTTCTTCTGTCCATTTATTTAAATGATCAGAATATCTCTCTTTTTTTTCTATTTCACTAAGACCAGAAATATGCTTTTGGATGTCTAGTTGGGTGTTGTGTTGGTCGATCAGGTCATTTATTTGATTGATCCATTTTGTTTTAAAAAATAAAGGCTCTTTTTTGCGTAGTTCTGATATTGCAGAACTCATCGTGTCTAATTTTGTTGTTAATTTTGATAATTCTTCATTTTGGAATTCATAAAGTTTCTGAGAAGTTTTTTCTAAATACTCAGCTTGAGAGTATTGAAACTGAAGCTCACTTCGTACTTTTTGAACAAGATCCTCAGATACTTTGATGTTTTCATCCAGTGCGATGACCTTTTTGATTTTTAAATTACGTAGCTTAATTTCATCATTTTTCAGACTAATTTCTGTAAATATCCCTCGTCTCCGGAGGTATGTCGCTTGAGGACCTTCGTGCTGAGTTGCTTCTAGGTCACTTTCCTGGTCTTCATAACTTCTGTGATCGACACGTTCATCAAATCCATTTTGTTCCAGGTGATGATTGCATAACTCTGCAAATGATTCTCTCCAGTGGCTTACAGTTTCTGTGCCATTGTCACGACTGAAGTCCCTATATTTTTTTGCTGAAAAGCCACCCTGCTCATTAATACTTCGGGTTGTGAACATGATGTGTGCATGGTAGTTGCGTTCATCACTTCCACTGTCTGTATGAGGTGCATGAATAGCAGCATCAACGATGACACCGTATTTTTTAACGAGGTTTCGGCAAAGTTCATTGAGCATATTTTCACGCTGTTCAGCGTTTAACTCACTGGGAAATGCAATCTCAAACTCTCTTGCAAGTAATGCATCTTTTCTACGTTCAACCTTTTCGACTTCATTCCAAAGTGTTTGGCGCTTGAGTAACTCAGTATTTGTATTTTCAGGTGCATAGATTTTTGTAAATTCGACACCAGTTTTTCTTGTGTAGTCTTGTTCTTTTCCATAAAAATCGCATACCAATTTTTCACTTGAACGATATGCAGCACAAGCAACGGCCGATCGTCCATTACCTCTACTAATCGTTTTAACTGAAAAATGATATATCGCCATTTTGCTTTTGCTCTTTATTTCGATTTATCGAAATTACCAACATGTATATGTTGGTCAGGGGATTACAAAGGGGATTTACCCCTTGTCGCACCATTGGATGAAATCCAATGGCTAAGTGCGCCCTTCGGGAAAACCACGATAGCATGGGATGTCTTGAATTTCAATTCAAACAGACCTATGCTTGAGGGGGATTCCTTGATACGGTGATGGTATGAGTGTTGATAATTTAGAGCAAAAAATTGCAAAGCAAGAAGAGCGTTTAAAACAGCTAAAAGAACAGAAAAAAGCTGCCATTGCACGTGAAAAAAAGAAAGTTTCTGATCAGCAACGTAAAGATGATACGAGACGTAAAATTCTACTGGGTGCTTGGGCTCTGAATAAGTTAAAAAATGATGAATCGTTTAAGCAGCAATTAGCCGATTTTGAGCAATTTTTAAATACGGAAAATAAGACCGAAGAAAATAGGCAGAAAGATAAAGATCTTTTTAATGGATTTATTTGGGATAAGACCTAAATTTCGCATAAGAGATTTTATGTTAAATAAGATGGAACTTAGACAAAATTTTATTAATAGTTATGCATTCTGCACAGTTAGTTTTAGACCTAAAGCATTTACTACACGATTAATCGTATCAAAACGAGGTGCTGAATCTTGACGGAGTGCTTTGTAAAGTGCTTCACGTCCAATTCCTGCTTCTTTAGCGATTTGAGTCATACCACGAGCTTTAGCAATTACACCAAGTGCATGAGCTAGTTCAGCAGGGTCATTCTCTTCAAGAACCATATTAAGATACATTACAATATCTTCTTCACTCTTAAGTGCTTCTGCCATGTCAAAGCTAGGTAGATCAGCTATTTTAACCATTTTTCAATCCTCTAAAGATTTTGATAAATCAACAGCTCGTTCTATATCCTTTTGCTGTGTAGATTTATCACCACCTCCAAGCATCACAATGATTACATCACCATGTTTGATGTAATACATGCGCCAACCTGGTCCGAAGAACTCTCGCATTTCCCAAACACCTTCTTGAAGATGCTTTACATCGCCCCAATTACCACGCTGAACCTTATCTAATCTTCGATTCAGTTTAAGACGGGTCATACTGTCTTTAATGCTATCTAGCCATTCATCAAATTCAGGGAGACGTTTAATCTCGGTCATGAAAGTTCCTCTTTATTGTATTCGATCGAATACACAACATTATAATGAATATATTTTATGAGTAAATGAAATAATAAGAATATATTTTATCAATTGATTATTTAATAACCTATGTTCTTGGCAAAAGGTATCAAACCTGCTCATAAAAAAGCCGACTTGTTTCTAAGTCGGCTTTTTACTGTTTTTGAAGTCAGTCAAAATTTTATAACTATATGAAAAACAATAATATTTTAAATTGCGTTTCGTATAAGCTCTATTATGTTAAATAATTAAGGATAAAAGCTTTATTACTAAATAGAACAGTTGCTTAAAGCAGTATAGAGTTAAGTTTGCATTTTAATATCAAGTTGTCTTTCAGCACCGATAATCACCATACGAATCCCATTTTCAAAAATGTCATCCGCATTCATATTTTGTAAGGTATTCACTCCTTGGAGCATGAGTGGATATATAGTTGGATCGGCTTCGAATGGTGGGTCTGATCTTATTTCTTCTTGCTGCTCCTCAAGGACCCACCCAACAATAAACCTTCCTAATGTCATAAGTAATGCAACTGCTTCAACAGGAGAAAACCCAGCATGAGATAACAGCGCAACTTGGGCCTCAATCGTGTTGAAATGTCCTTGACTGGGGCTAGTTCTTGCATGTAGACGAGCACCATCACGGTAAGCTAGTAGTGCTCGACGAAAGCTTACAGAATTAGCGAGCAACCAATCTTGCCATGTCATCCCATCGATGGGTAAAGAAACTAAATGGTGTTCATTTATAATGGTTTCCGCCATTGCTTCCATTAACAAGGATTTATTCTTGAAATGCCAATATAGAGTTGGAGATTTAATACCCAATCGTTGAGCTAGCTTGCGTGTGGTTATTGAATCTATGCCTTCTTCATTCAACATATCCAATGCGGTACGCAGGACTATTTCACGTGTCAGACGTTGAGGTGCAATATCTTTTTTACTCATAAATCTATCACTGATAGGGAGTGTGTGAGAGAATATTAATTCTATCATTGCTAGAGAAGGCATTTGTGAAGAAATCATTGAGCGTGATTTTAATCACTATATTTCTGGATGCTGTTGGGATTGGTTTAATTATGCCGATCTTGCCTGAATTATTACGGTCATTGGCTGGAGCTGAAGCAGGCGGTGTTCACTATGGTGCTTTATTAGCTGTGTATGCTCTGATGCAGTTCATTTTTGCACCTATCCTTGGAGCGTTGAGTGACCGATTTGGACGTCGACCTGTATTAATTATTTCAATTGCTGGTGCAACGGCTGATTATCTCCTAATGGCTGCTGCTCCTTCTCTATTGTGGCTATATATTGGTCGTATTTTTGCGGGAATTACAGGTGCCAACATGGCTGTTGCAACAGCTTATGTTTCAGATATTACTCCAGCCCATGAGCGTGCAAAAAGGTTTGGTCTCCTTGGAGCTGTCTTTGGTATTGGGTTTATAGCGGGTCCGGTAATAGGTGGAGTTTTGGGTGAATGGAACTTACATGCACCGTTCTTTGCTGCTGCTTTTATGAATGGGATTAATTTAATAATGACAGCAGTCTTATTAAAAGAATCAAAACACAGCAATAAAATGACTGAGAAGGTTCAGGAGCAATCAATATTAAAGAAATTATCCTATTTGATCACTCAACCTAATATGGCTCCATTGCTTGGTATCTTTTTAATTATCACATTGGTTTCACAAGTCCCCGCAACTTTATGGGTTATCTATGGGCAGGATCGTTATGGCTGGAGTATATTTATTGCAGGTGTTTCCCTTGCTAGTTATGGAATATGCCATTCTATTGCACAGGCTTTTGCTATCGCCCCTATGGTAAAGAGGTTTGGAGAGAAAAATACGTTGTTATGTGGAATAGCTTGCGATGCAATTGGTTTACTTCTTTTATCTATTGCTGTTGAAGAATGGGTGCCTTTTGCGTTGTTACCATTGTTTGCCCTTGGTGGAGTAGCCGTTCCTGCTTTGCAAGCAATGATGTCCAGAGGTATTAGTGATGAAAGACAAGGTGAATTACAAGGGCTATTAAGCAGTTTTAATAGTCTGGGGGCTATAATTGGTCCTGTATTAGTTACTAGCCTCTATTTTATGACTCAGGCATCAGCTCCTGGAATGGTATGGGCATTAGCTGCAATACTTTATGTAATCACCCTACCCTTATTGCTTAAGTATCGCCTGAATAAATATTCTGGAGTTCCATAAAATATTTAATTTATTGGTTTAAAAACTAATGGATTCTATAGTTTATCTAAAATTAACATAATACACGTTATACGAATTCCCAAGGCATGGCTTTTAGTCATGCTTTTTTTATCAAAAGACTATACCTGAATGATAGCGAGCCAAATCGCATACAATATCTATCATTAGACTTAATGCAATAATTAAATGATAGTATTATCATTAATCTAATAGAATTAAGATTAAATGATAGAAATGAATACACGTATTTATCTACGAGCTTCAACTAAAGATCAAGATGCAGAAAGGGCTTTGCAGATTCTTCAGGATCTAAACCAAAACTTGAATTTGGGTGAAACCATTGTGTACGTGGAAAACTATAGTGGTACGAAGTTAGACCGACCTGAATTGAATAAGCTACTGTCAGAAGCAAATCAAGGTGACACATTGTTAGTTGAAAGTATTGACCGCTTATCACGCCTAACCCAACGAGATTTTCAAGAGCTGAAGCGCAGGATCCAGGAGAAGGGACTTCGTTTAGTCGTAGCAGATCTTCCTACTACCTACCAAATGATTCAAACCAGTGACAGCATTACTCATTCAATCTTGGAACTCATCAACAATATGTTGATTGATCTTCTGGCAACAATGGCCCGCCTAGACAATGAGAAACGTATAGAACGTATTAAGCAGGGCCTGGCACGTTCGGGTTACAAACCAACAGGCAAGAAGGCAAATGAGGCTAAACATAAACGAATAAAAGAATTGCTAGTAGTTGGCAATATGACTAAGGAAGAAATTGCCAAAGCAGTGAATTGTGGAGTTGCAACTGTCTATCGAGTTGCTAAAGTTATCTAAAAGAGGCTTATCTCAACGCGCCCCCAATGGGGCACCGCTGCATTCAGGTTACTTCACATAAGAAATTTTATGTTAAATGATTGTTAGAAATGCCCCTTGATCGAGGCATTTTCTATAAAGAATACTAAA
>NZ_VPEE01000052.1:0-7945 GCF_013417345.1 Acinetobacter sp. YH16032
ATGCCATTTCTCTTTATATTGTTACTTAGACAGGTAGGACATTTGATTTGTAGCGTTATTTTCATACCTCTATTTTATCAAAAGCCATATTGTTTTTTTCAGCATACTTTTTGAAACACCACCCAATTTCTTTCTTGTACAGCGATCAGTTCATATCTAATGCTGATGCAAGGCTCAATCTATACTCTTTTGATAAAAAAAGCATGACTAAAAGCCATGCCTTGGGAATTCGTATAACGCCTATTATGTTAATTTTAGAGAAACTCAATAATAAAACTATTTCTTTTTAGTTTTTATCTCACTAATTAATATTCCTAAAATGACACAAAGCCCACCAATAAGAGCTAAAAAGGGTAAACGCTCTCCTGCCAGCCTTCCGAATATTGCTGCCCAAACAGGCTCACCTGAATAGATAATAGCGGCCCTAGAAGGATCTACAGTACGTTGTGCCCAATTCATAGCAAATTGAATGAGTGTGCTGGCAAATCCCAGACTTAATGTAACTACTACGAGTTGCCATGAAATATTAGGAATTTCCGTTTCTCCTGCGAAAGGCATGATAAAAAAACAGAAAATAGACGCTACTACTAATTGGATGATAGTGACATTCTTTAAATCGACTCTACCTGCAAACTTACTGATCAAAATGATTTCAAGGGCTATTCCCAGCGCACTCAAAAGAGTAAAAATTTGTCCTAAATTAAAGTTAACGCCCCTAAAATCATTCCCTGTTAGAAGTATCAAACCAATAAAGGAAAAAAATATTCCAATCCAAATAAAGATATTTGGAAGCTTCCGATAAAAAATCCAGATTAATATTGGTACAAGAGGAATATATAGTGCTGTTAAAAATGCAGACTCACTACTTGTTATCGTCTTTAAACCTATAGTTTGAAGTCCGTATGAAAGTGCTAGTACGGCACCTATCGAAATACCCGCAATAACATCATCTTTACTTATCTTTTTTAGATACTTAAACGTAAAAATAAGCAAAATCATAGCAGCAACCAGAAATCGGCAACCAACAAAGAAAATAGGAGTCGTGTAATTAAGGACATAGTGAACAGCTAAAAAGGTTCCTCCCCAAATCATAGTTATAAATACAAGTACGATCTCAGGAGGTAATCTTTCTTTTAAGACATGAATTAAGGACATTACAAAATCTAAAGTGAAATATACTGCACTATTATTGCATCCATCTTGTTTATAGTGCAATATATTGCACATTAAACTTGTGAATACTCAGAATGAACACTGTCCTTGAATTTTTAGGAAAAAATATTCGTTTTTTTCGAGAGAAAATAGAACTGACTCAACAAGAGCTTGCTGATCGTTCAGGGGTAAGCAGACGTACAATAATTGCTTTAGAAGCAGATCAAATAAATATTAGTTTGGCTAAATTAGATGCTATAGCAAATGCCCTAAATATTAGTTTTAGTACTTTAGTTAGTCCGCTAGATTCAAAAATTCAACACTCTTGTACAAATATCTTAGCTTGGAAAGGCAATCATACAGAAAGCTATGCAAATTTACTGGGTACAGTGGATAACGGTACACAGACAGAAATGTGGATATGGTCACTAGCAGCTGGCGATTCTTATATAGCTGAACCTGATCCAGAAGGCTGGAAAGAAATGCTCTATATCATCCATGGAGAGTTAACACTTGAAATTGAAGGTCAATTTAAGATTCTAGGCCCTGAAGATTCGTTTATTTTTTCCAGCTCTACTTTGTACTCATATCATAATAAAAGTGATGAACAGGTAAAATTTGTGAGAAATGTTATTCATTAGCAGATCATTCAACATAATGGTTATTATACGAAATGAAAAAGCCTAGACACTGGTCTAGGCTTTAAACTTTAAAAAATACATAAAAATCAGTGTTATAACCTCAGTTTTATAGCTTCGTATAACGCCTATTATGTTAATTTTAGGAAATCTTAGTCTTTAGCTAACATAATCTTCAGTTGATATTACTTGAGCATATGCAAATTCAAAAGCGGCCATTAATGTTGCATGGACATGACCAGCAGGTACTTTAACGCCATTAAATTCCAAGTCTAGTGTTGCACAAGCATCATGTATCACTTTTACCTTATAACCAAAATCAGAAGCAGCACGAACAGCAGCATCAACACACATATGCGTCATAGCACCAATCACGACTAACTCAGTCACTTGATTGCTATCTAAAATTTCTTTGAGATTCGTGTTTAAGAACGCATTGATGTGATTTTTAATGATCACAGATTCATCTTCTTGCGGCTTAACTGTGTCCTGAAATTCAATACCATTTGAGCTAGGTTCAAATATAGGAGATTCAGCATCAGCAATATGTTGGACATGAATCACTTGAGTACCCTGTTGACGGGCTTTCGCAATTACTTTCACTGCATTAGCAGCAGCTTGTTCAATATTTACCAATGGTAATTTACCTGTAGGTAGATATTCATTTTGTAAGTCGATAACTAATAAAGCTGATTTTGACATACCTATTCCTTTACTTAACTAATATTTGTTTTGTTCTACTTAGGTTTTAAAGAAGTGGAATGCTTCCACTTCTTTAAGTCACTTTAGAAAGAAAGCGTTTCACCATCGATAGGAATTAAAACCTTATCTTGGATTCCTTTGTCCTTTACGTAATCTGCAAGCTCAGCACGTGTTACCGACATGTGGTTAATTGCATCCATGTGAACAGCAACCACTTTAGCATTTGGTGCTTTCTGAGTTGCATGATAAGTATCTTCTTTGCCCATAATAATGGATTCTTTAAAGCCATCAACCAAGGCGTTACCTGTATTCAAGACAATCACATCAGGTTTAAATGTTTGAATCGCTTGATCAACTTCAGAACGCCAGATGGTATCTCCTGCCACATAAACAGTTTCATGGCCAGCAGCTTCAAATACTACACCCATTGCTTCACCTAATCCAACTTGAAGCTTAGGAATACGGTACATGGCATCAGTACCGTGTTGACCACCAGTTTTAGTGAGCTTAATCCCTTCAAAGGTCGCTTGAGTTAATACACGAACATCTTTGAAGCCTTGTGACTGAATGATTTTCTGGTCTTCTTTATTCTGTACAAACAACGGCATGTTTTTCGGAATAGTCGCTTGTGCTGCATCATCCCAATGATCTAAATGGGTATGGGTCACGATTACCGCATCTACACCTTCTAAAATCGTTTCGGGCTTGATAGGCAAATCGACTAATGGGTTCCGTAAATAGCTACGATGAGTATCAGGAAAACCTTCATAGAATCCTTTTTTAGCAAACATTGGGTCAATTAAAAAAGTCGTATCAGCATAGGTTACTTTAATCGTTGCATTGCGAATTTCTTGTATATGCGTAACTTTAGAAGTATCTCGCTGAACCACCTTATCATTCGCATATAAATGGACTGAAGCCATTGCCAGAGAGAGTGCAATAACAGAGCTACTTAAAATTTTATTCATGTTCCAGATCCAATCATTTAGTCATACTCGAATCATGATAGGAAAAATTAAGCAATAAAACTGTCCTTAAGGACAATCATCGAAACTATTGGGACAACATGCTATATTTATTATTTTAGAGAGGTAGATTGAATGGCTATACCAGTAATTGGATTGTTCGTATATCCCAATATAAATCCATTTCACTTCTCTATCCCCCATATCATTTTCAATATCAAGATTGAAGATAAACGCTTATTTGATCTGAAAATTTTTTCTATAGATGGCCAGCCCGTAACAACAGAACAGTCTATGATGATTATCCCTGATGGTGGGGTCGAGCTCATTAAAGAGTCGGATCTTATTATTATTCCTGGGTGGGATGATTTTAATCACGAGCCTGAACAAGTACTTATCGATGCCCTAAATTGTGCATATCAGACTGGAATTAGAATTGTAGGGTTATGCTATGGAACTTATGCACTGGCATATGCTGGTTTACTTGACCATAAAAAAGCAGCTACGCACTGGATGGCTGAACAAGATTTCAGTGAGCGGTTTCCACAGGTTCAACTTGATCATGATGCCCTGTATGTAGAAGACCAAAGGATTGTAACCTCTGCTGGAACAGGTGCAGCATTAGACTGCTGCCTATATTTGGTACGAGAAATCTATAATGCACGAATTGCGAATAAAGTCTCTAGAGTAATGGTGATCCCGCCTCACCGTGAAGGTGGGCAAGCTCAGTTTATTGAACAGCCAGTCGCAGAATCGAGCCAAGATGCACAAATTAATGTATTACTTGATTTTTTAAGAAAGAATTTAGCTTTACAACATAATATTGAAAGCCTCGCTGAACGGACACATATGACACGCAAGACGTTCACACGGCATTTTAAGAAAGCGACAGGCATGACCCTAGTCGATTGGCTGAATACTGAAAGAATCAGATTAAGTTGTGAACTTTTAGAAACGACAAACTTGTCTATCGAAAAGATAACCGAGCTTTCAGGTTTTAATAATACCGTGTCATTTAGAAAAAATTTTCGTGAAAAATATGGCACCAGCCCTCAGGCATGGAGAAAAGCATTTGGGATCATTAATGAAAATAATCCACCCATTTAACATAATGGCTATTATACGCAATACACTTGTATATTAATATAAATATCAAGTGCTTATTAAAATAAGAAAAATCTCAAAATGCCCAAAAAGCCGACTTTGAAACAAGTCGGCTTTTTTATGAGCGGTTTTGATAGTTCTTGCCAATAATTTTGTTTAAAAAGTAACCAATTTTAAGGTTTTTCAAATTTTATCAATGCCTCAATGTCCGAAACTATCCCCAATTGCTGTGGATAAAATTTAGGCTATTTTGTACGCCTGAGCTTACGTAAATTCCGGTTCTTTACGGCTGTCCAGGATAGGTGAATTTTCCTATGATGAACTCATCGGGAACAGGAAGTTCCATACAAGAATAACAATAGATAAGCACAAGGACTGTAAGGTACGACAGGAGTTATACCGAGCGAACCAATACGAAAAACCCCGGCAGGATGCCGGGGTTTTTTATTGCCTATCCTTTCTCATTTGCAAAACAAACATAATGCCCCTAAAATATAGACTATAATCTATATTCTGGTTGTGGTATGTGGACAGTCATTACGACAGATCTATTTAATCAGTGGCTTGAATAGCAAGATGAACCTACACAAGAGAAGGTCCTAGCTGCCCTGGTTGTTCTACAGCAGCAGGGACCGAGTGTAGGCCGTCCTTTAGTAGATACTGTGTATGAGTCTAAATTTACCAATATGAAAGAACTGCGTGTTCAACATTGCGGTAGACCCTTAAGAGCTTTCTTCGCATTTGATCCCTTACGACAGGCTATTGTTCTATGTATTGCTGATAAAGGCGGTAAAAAGCGTTTTTATAAAGACATGCTGGATATTGCAGATGAACAATACCAACTTCATCTCACTACCCTAGGAGATAAATCTAATGGCTAAGACTCTGCAAGAATTGTTAGCTAGCCGCTCTCCAGAGAGCCAAGCCCGTATTCAAAAAATGGCAGATGAATTACTGCTAGAAAATCAGCTTCATCTTATTCGTGAAGAACTCGAAATTTCTCAAAAAGAGCTTGCTGAAACTTTGGGAATAAAACAGCCATCGCTTTCAGCAATAGAAAATCGTGGCAATGATCTTAAGATTTCAACCATGAAAAAGTATGTTGAGGCAATGGGTGGGAAGCTCCGTATTGATGTAGAGCTTCCAACAGGAAAACATATAGGATTCAACGTTTAACAATAAAAATGGGAGCTATAGGCTCCCATTTTTAGATTCGTATAACGTTGAACCCAACGGTAAATAGTCGTGTGATCAACATTCACACCCCGTTCGGCCAGCATTTCCTGCAGTTCACGATAGCTAATGCCATATTTACAATACCAGCGCACAGCCCAAAGAATGATTTCGCCCTGAAAATGCCGACCATGGAAAGGATTCATATGCTGCACCTTTAGCTAAAACAGTCTTCAGCTTACCATTCGTGGTTATTTGCAACAGTGCCAAATAGATTCATTTTCGATACTCTTACTTCAAAGCCAAAATTTTTCGGGCACCATTAAGTACGAATAAAGAAACCAGTATGCCAATGATTAAGTCTGGATAAGCTGATCCCGTCCACGCCACGAGTACACCGGCAAATATAACGCCCATATTTACGACAACGTCATTCGCCGAGAAAATCCAACTGGCTTTCATATGTGCGCCATCTTCTCGATGACCAGAAATAAGATATAAGCATATCACGTTAGCTATAAGTGCGAGCAGGCCAATAACAATCATGAGCGTTGATTCTGGCTCGCTTCCAAACATGAATCGTCTAATGACATCAACAATCACGATAACAGCAAGTAATAACTGAATCCAACCTGCGAAATGGGCTGCTTTTATTTGATATTTCGCAGCTTTTCCGACGGCATATAGCGCAATACCATAAACGGCTGCATCGGCAAACATATCTAGAGAATCAGCAATCAATCCTGTAGACGCAGCAATAATACCGCTGATGAATTCTATAAAGAAAAGTAGAGCATTAATACCTAATAACAGTTTAAGTACTTTAGCTTGTCTCACAGGATCAGGTTCATTAGGTATATCGCCTGAAGAAAGCTGTATTTCATCAAGTTTCGCCCCAAAACCCAGTCCTTCGAGTTTAGCCGTAATTTGCTGAATCCCTTCATTATGGAAGACTTTCAGTTTTCGATTGGGAAGATCAAAAGTAAGACCTTTAACTGCTTCAATATCTGCAAGAGCCATACGGACCATTTGCTCTTCAGCAGAGCAATCCATTTTAGGAATGGTGTAGGTACTTGTTTGCTTAGCCTGTTGATTGCTTATATAAGTTTCAGTCTTCACAAGCTTTGCACCAAAACCCAAAGCTTCAAGTTTGGTGGTTATATTTTCATCTTTTTGATTATGTAGAACCTTTAAAGAACGGTTAGGTAAATCAAAGATGAGTTTTTGAACACCATCAATTGAAGATAGCGCCATACGAACCATCTGTTCTTCCGCAGAACAATCCATTTTGGGAACTAAGTATTCACTCATGTAGTGCGAATCTTTTAAAACGTCTTCAGTGCTTAAATTTTCTTTGGGATCAGAACCACAACAGGATTGAGCGGTATCTTCACAACTGTTTGAAGTGTTACAGCAAGGAGATGAAGATTTTTTTTCTTCCTCTTCACCACAACAGCTAAGCGTATTATCACAATTCTTTGAATTGTTTGCTTCTGCAATTGATGGATGATTTTCTTGTTGAGATTTCTTATCTTCGCATGGTGTTTCTTTACTACATCCACAACCACTCATAATTATACCCATTAAAAAAATTATAAACTTTGAATATTAGAATCCCTATAGTTACTATAGAGTCAAGAATCTTTGGAAATACTAACTCAATGCATTTAAAAATTGGTGAACTCTCTAAAAAAACCTCATGTTCAGTATTAACAATTAGGTTTTATGAAAAGGAAGGTTTAATTCCGGAACCGGAAAGAACGGAAGGAAATTACCGCCTTTACGATGTAGGCTATGTTGAGCGAATTAAATTTATTTTGAATTGCCGAACTTTAAATATGAGTTTGAATGAAATTCGTCAATTACTTACCTATAAAGACAAACCTGAGAAAAATTGTTCAGATGTGAATGAATTAATTGACTTACATGTCAGTGCTATCAGAGAAAATATAATCAAGCAACAAAAGCTTATTGAACAACTATCTGATTTAAGAGGTACTTGTGATGGTTTATGTACAATTGACCAATGTGGAGTTTTAAAAAATCTAGCTTGATTATCTAGACCTATGCTTTTTTCAAAAAATCGGCACTGTTGCAAATAACCACGAATGGTAAGCTGAAGACTGTTTTAGCTAAAGGTGCAGCATATGAATCCTTTCCATGGTCGGCATTTTCAGGGCGAAATCATTCTTTGGGCTGTGCGCTGGTATT